>JBBRSC010000079.1:0-12857 GCA_038245795.1 Acidimicrobiales bacterium | reverse complement strand
TGTTTGAGCTGGTCGGTCGACGCTGGTCAGGGGCGACGCCACCTGAGCAGGTCCCCAGTCCCAGTGAGGAGCATCGAGCCCGGCATGACCCTGAGCCGGTTCGGAGTCAATCGGAGAGCTGGGGTGTCCTGCCATACAACGTCACGATCAGCGGTGCACGTGTCCTGATCAGTTGCCCAGTATGTGAGCGAAACGTGTGGTGTCGCAGCACTGATCCGATGGGCCATGTTCACAAAGGCGGGGGCAACTTCGGCCAACTCCTGCATGAGGGCCCTGTCGTCGAGCTCGAGGGTCGCTACAGGCTGGCAGATAGCGATGTTCGGCGCACCGCACCGCACGGCCGCAGGTGCGGTCGGAGTGCAGGCGTGTGCGTTCCTGCGGGTGACGTTCGGCCCTAGTGCGGAGATGGCCGACACAGCAGGATGGATTCATGGACACTTCTCTCACTGGTTCATTGGGCTCGGTCGTGGTCGGCGTTGACGGCTCAGAATCATCCGTAGCGTCCTTGCGTTGGGCAGCTGAGGAAGCGGCGGTCCGGAATGAGGCATTGCAGATCGTCACGGTGTGGTCCACGCCGGTCGTCTCGATGCCGGCGCCGACCGTTGGGTACTTCATCGACCCCGCACTGTTCGAAGCAGATGGGGAACGAATCGTGCAGGACGCGGTTGCGTCTGTCCGGGCCGACATGGGCGATCGAGCGCCCGAGATCACCACGTCCGTCCTTCACGGCGTCCCGATCCCACAGTTGCTGGCGGCCAGTGTCGATGCGTCGCTCCTGGTGCTCGGGAGCCGCGGCCGCGGAGGGTTCGCGAGTTTGCTCCTGGGGTCGGTGGCGCTCGGGTGCACCCATCACGCCACGATTCCGGTGGCGATCATCCATCATCCCGACGTTCTTCCGGGATCCGGTGATGTTGTCGTCGGTGTCGACGATTCCGATGGTGCCCGGCACGCGCTGCGGTGGGCTGCGATCGAGGCCGCCCGCTGGGGTTCTCGCTTGGTGGTCGTCCACGCATGGGAGACGCCGCATTCTGCTCCGTCCGGCGGCTCAGCCTTTGGCCCGCTGATCATCGAGGAACTGATTCGCGAGAGCGACCAACTGCTCGATCGTCTTATTGCAGGCGCCTGCAATGGGATGGAGCACCCCCCGATGATCACACAGCATTCCGTTCCAATGGGTGCGGTAGAAGCGCTCCTCGGGGAAGCGAAGGGCGCCGCCCTGCTCGTCGTCGGATCTCGTGGCCGTGGCGGATTCGCCGGACTCGTGATGGGGTCGGTCAGCCAACAATGCGTCTTCCACTCGCCGTGCCCGGTGATTGCGGTGCCCGAGGGGATGTCGTGAGGGTCCTCATCGCATTGGGGGGCAACGCGCTCCTGCGACGGGGTGAACCGCCAGATGCAGCGGTGCAGGTCGCCCACGTGAAGCGTGTCGCGTCGGCCCTGGCAGCCGCCGCTAGCGCCCACGAGGTTGTGATCACCCACGGCAACGGTCCGCAGGTGGGACTGCTGGCCTTGGAAAGCAGCAACGACGCATCGTTGGCGCGTCCGTATCCGCTCGACGCGTTGGTCGCCGAAACGCAAGGGCTCATCGGGTACTGGCTCCAGCAGTCGATTTCGGCTGCCGGGTACTCGGGGCGGATCGTCACGCTCATCACCCAGACTGTCGTTGCTGTCGATGATCCTGCCTTCGCTGACCCAACCAAGTTCGTCGGTTCCACCTACTCCGAGGCCACAGCGCGTCAGCTCGCTGCGGAACGAGTCTGGGTCGTCAAACCCGACGGTGATGCTTGGCGTCGAGTAGTGCCGAGCCCGCTCCCGGTCCGGGTCGTCGAGACACCGATCATCGAGGACCTGGTGCAGACGGGCACCACCGTGATCTGCGCCGGCGGTGGCGGGATTCCGGTCGTCGAAGCCGACGGTCGATGGTTCGGAGTCGAGGCCGTCGTCGACAAGGATCACGTCGCGGCGCTGTTGGCGCTGGAGCTCGACGCCGATCTGCTCGTCCTGCTGACCGACGTACCAGCAGTTATCGCCAACTTCGGGACACCCACGGCGCATCCGTTTGGATCGGTGACGGTGGAGTTCCTCGGAACTCAATCGTTCGCTGCAGGGTCAATGGGCCCGAAGATTTCCGCGGCGTGCCGCTTTGTCAACGAGAGCGGGCGGACGGCGATCATCGGATCACTCGACGATCTGGCGAGCATCCTCGCCGGGAGCGCAGGCACCCGGATCGTGCCCTAGGACGCACGCGCGGCCGATCCAGAGCATTCGCTGTCACAGGGTGCCCTTAAGCTCATACACATGTTCGATTCACCCATTCCACCGAACTCGCCCGACGCCGACCACACCACCGAGTTCGATGTGGCCAGGTTGGCTCCTGACATCTCGGCGCTCGTCGACGGGTTGGATGCGGACCCGTGTGTGCGGATGGTGCAGCTCGAAGGTATCCGCCGTCGCCTCGACGCCGAACGGGCTGGGGTGCTTGCGGCGCTCGACGCGGACGGTGTGACCGACACCGAACACGGCATGCGGACCGGGTCGTGGGTGTCTGCTGTCTGCGCACAACCGTTAGGCCCGTCCAAGACGATGGTCCGTCACTCGAAACAGGTGATGGCCTGGTTCCCGGTGCTCTACGCGGCACTGAAGGCAGCTCAGATCAGTTGGTGCCACATCGAGGCGGTCCTGAGGGCATCGAACCCGAGGATCGTCAACAACCTCGTTGCGATCCAAGCAGAGTTGTTGGTGTTGGCGTCGCAGTACACATTCGATCAGTGGTCCAGAGAACTCATCGCTATCTGCCAGATGATCGACGTTGACGGGTCCCACGACCCGACCGACAAGCGGTCGTCATCGCTGAAGACCGCTGAAACGACCGACGGGATGTGCCACATCGACGTGTGGTTGACCCCCGAACACAAACTGTCGTTCCTCGGCACCCTCGATCTGATCGCCGACCAGTTGTTTCGAACGGCGGTACGCGACGCCGACACCGTCCGCCGGTCCCACCGAACCGGGTGCCCGCTGTCAACAGCCACCCTCAACATCGACACCGGCGACAACGACACCGGCGACAACGACACCGGCGACCAGAGCCACCAGCCCACCGGTGCCGGGATGGTGTGTTCGTGTGGGGCGCCTGACGGAGTGGGCGTGAATCCAGCGGAGTTCGCGGTGCCGTCTCGATCAGAGTTGCGTGCAGCGGCGCTCGCGGAGATGGCAAGGCTGGCACGGGGAGCGATGCAGAAGAAGCATCGCAACCCGATCGCCGACGTCACGATCGTGATCCACGCAGAGACGGCAACCTTCACCGCCAACGGCACGCCAATCACCGAGGAACTCATGAGGGTGTTGGCGCCCGAAGCAATGTGGCGATTCATGCACACCACCACCGCAGGGGTGATCCTTGATCTGTCTCGCACACACCGGACGGTCACCAACGACCTTCGTCATGCGTTGAATATCCGCGACGGGGGATGCGTGTTCCCCCACTGCTCGGCACCGCAGCAACACTGCGACGCCCACCACGTCACCCACTGGGCTGACGGCGGACACACCAACCCGGACAACATGGCCTTGCTGTGCCGCTACCACCACGGCGTCACCCACCGGAACGGCTGGAACATGTCAGCCGTCGGCAACCAAGTCTTCTGTTGGACCACCCCGAACGGGCGAGTCGTCCACTCCCAACGCCACCACAAAGCCGCCGCCCCGCCACCGCGAGCCTCAGCAGCAGCAGCGACTGGTCCAGCACCCGCAGGCGGCCCAGCAGGCCCAGGAACTGGACACGACGACGGCCGACCCAGACCGAGATCTGAGCCCTGACGGGCCGGACAGACCAGTCGACCCTCCGCAAAGCCCGGGGCGCTTCACGTTGGTGTTGGCGCGTCGGGTGTCGGCACGATGACCAGTGGGCACGGACAATGATGCGACAGCACGCTGGACACCGAACCCAACAGCATCCCGACGAATCCTCCTCGACCGCGCGATCCGACCACCAACAGATCTGAGGTGGCGGCAGCGTGGAGCAGCGCATCGACCGCTGGTCGGTCGTCGAGGATCCGCTCCACGGGTCCTCCAACGATGGCGGTCAACTGGTCGCAGGCATCGTCGAGCACCTTCTTGGCCGACCCTTCGAGCAACTCGTACAGTTCGGCGGTCAGCGAGAGCGACGTTGCGCCGTAGGGGGTATGCCATGCGTGCACCACCCGCAGCTCGGCGTGTCGGAGCACCGACTCCGCCGATGCCCACTCCAACGCAAAGGCAGCCCCCTCGGACCCGTCGATGCCAACCGTGACGACACTTCTTCGGTTCATGATCTGATTCTGTCCTCCGACGAGCGGTCCCGGTAGAGGCGAAAGCCCCGATGCCGGTATCGGGTCCGGTTGAGCCCTGGTTCGCTCGAATCCGCGTGGGACCTTGTGCCCTGTCGCTCTCTCCGTCGCCGTGTTCGACTGGGACTGGGCAAGGCTGGAGCCCGGCCAATCGGGCTGAGCCGGAACGCTCCGCCCCTCAAGGTCACCACGATGTCGCCCAGCCCCCCAGCGTCCAGCCCCGCAGCGTCCAGCCCCGCAGCGCCGAGTCCCCTATCACCCAGCCCCGCAGCACCGCTCGTCCGCCGCCCTGATGAATCGGGATCGGAAACTGCGGGATTGTCCGCCACCGATGCGGCCCGTCGACTCGAGACCGACGGGCCGAACCTGTTGCCCACGCCGGCCCGTGTGCCGGCGTGGCGCCAGCTCGCCGCCGAGATGGTCCACTTCTTTGCCCTGCTTTTCTGGGTGGCTGGGATCCTCGCCTTCGTAGCGGGCCTGCCCCAACTCGGGATCGCCGTGTTCTTGGTGGTCGTCCTCAACGGGGTGTTCGCTTTCGCCCAGGAACGGCGAGCAGAACACGCTGCCGAGAAACTGCGGGATCTCCTCCCGCGTGAGGCGACGGTGGTACGGGACGGTCTCGAGCAACAGGTTTCCGCCGATCAACTCGTGAGGGGAGATCTGGTCGTGCTGGCCGAGGGCGACAAGGTCTCCGCCGACCTGCACGTCGACGTGGCGAATGCGTTGGCGGTTGACGCTTCGATGCTGACCGGTGAGAGCGTGCCGGAACACCCCGACACCGGCGACGTCGTCCATGCTGGCTCCTTCGTGGTCGAGGGAGAGGGCCGGGCCACGGTTGTTGCAACCGGCGGTGGCACCCGACTCGCTGGAATTGCGGACCTGACCAGCGGCCAAGTCTCGGCCCCGACCCCCCTGCGAAAGGAACTCGTTCGGGTGTCCCGACTCATCGCCGCCATCGCTGTTGGCGTTGGGCTGGCCTTCTTCGGTGTCTCCTTTCTGCTCGGCATGCCAGCGCGCAACGGGTTTCTTTTCGCCGTCGGCGTCACGGTGGCGTTGGTCCCCGAAGGTCTCCTCCCGACCATCACTCTGTCGTTGGCCGTTGGCGCCCAACGAATGTCGAGAAGCAACGCTCTGGTACGTCATCTCGAAGCAGTGGAAACGCTCGGATCCACGACCTTCATCTGCACCGACAAAACTGGAACGCTGACCCGGAACGAGATGACCGTCGTCGAAGTATGGATGCCCTCGGGGACCGCCGTCATCACTGGCGAGGGGTATGGACCAACCGCCCAGATCGACTGCCATCCCGCGACGGCGCGAGACGACCTCGACGTACTGGCCCTCGTCGCGGCGCGCTGCTCGTCCGGCGGAGTCGTCTGCCTCGACGACCAGTGGACCGCACGCGGCGATCCGATGGAGGCGGCGCTCATTGCGCTGGCGAACCGGGTTGGTGCCGACACCGGTGCCGACCGTCGTGCCACCGCTGAATCGGCCCGGTTCCCCTTTGACGCCCGACGCCGTCGTATGTCGGTCGTCGTAGGCGGCCGTGTGTTCACCAAGGGGGCGCCGGACAGCGTGCTTCCCCTGTGCGATACCCCACCGGGAGCCGAGACGGCGCTGCTGGATCTTGCCGACCGCGGACTCCGGGTCCTGGCCATTGCGACCAGAGAGCTGGCGGGCGAGTCAGCGCCCGAAACGGCTGACGATGCCGAGCGCAACTTGACCCTGCTGGGGCTCGTTGCCCTCGAGGATCCGCCCCGAGCTGAGGTTCGGGATGCGATCGAGCGCTGCCGGGGAGCCGGAATCCGGGTCGCCATGATCACTGGGGACCACCCTGCCACCGCTCGCGCGATCGCGGCCGAAGTCGGTCTGTTGGTTGAGAACGCACCCGTACTGGTCGGCGCCGAACTCCCAACAGATGATGCCGAGATGGGCGCGCTCATCGACCACGACGGCGTAGTGATCGCGCGGGTAGAACCCGAGGACAAACTCCGGATCGCTCAAGCCTTGGAGCACCGCGGTCATGTCGTTGCGATGACGGGGGACGGGGTGAACGATGCCCCCGCACTCCGCGCCGCCTCCATTGGTGTGGCCATGGGTCGATCGGGGACCGATGTCGCGCGCGACGCTGCTGATTTGGTGCTGTTGGACGACAACTTCGCGACCATCGTCGTTGCCGTCGAACAAGGCCGAGCAACATTCTCGAACATCCGCCGCTTCCTGACGTATCACCTGACCGACAACGTTGCGGAGTTGACGCCCTTCGTGGTGTGGGCGCTGTCGGGTGGACGTTTCCCGTTGGCAATCGGCGTGTTGCAGGTATTGGCGCTCGACATCGGGACCGACGTGCTCCCCGCACTCGCATTGGGAACCGAAGCGCCCGCCAAACACGTACTCGATGGCCCACCGGTTCAACGGCATCTCCTTGATCGTCCCTTGCTGATCCGGGCCTTCGGAATCCTCGGCCCGGTTGAGGCACTTGTCGAGATGGCCGCGTTCGTCGCCGTGTTCTTCGCGACTGGCTGGCGGCCGGGCGACCCGTTCCCGACCGGCGCGGTCCTGCTGGCAGCCTCCGGTGCGGCGTTCACCGCGGTGGTCCTCGGGCAGTTCGCTACCGCGTTTGCCTGTCGAAGCACGATCCATCCGGTGTGGGCCATGAAGTGGTCCTCGAATCGACTCCTCGTGGCTGCCGTCGCCATTGAGGTGGTGATGCTCGGAGGGTTCCTCTTCATCGGCCCACTGGCACGGGTGCTCGGGCACCGCCCGCCGACGCTCGCCGGTTTCGGCGTGGCACTGCTTGCCATGCCGGCGGTGCTGGTCGCGGACTCGATCCAGAAGGCGATCATCCGGCGACGTCTCCGTCAGCGGAACTCAGTGGTCGTCGATGTGTAACGCAGCGTCTTCGGGTTCGGTCCCGACGATGGTCTCGTCGTCGCCCTGTGATTCGCTCGCGTTCGAGTTGCTCGCGTGCGAGTTGTGGATTTCATGATCCTGACACTGGTGGGACCAGAACGAGCGGGACGCCGACCTGGTGCAAGACATCAATGGCGACCCCGCCAGCGCGCAGACCGGAGAATCCGCCCAACCCGCGCATCCCGATGACCAATAGATCGGCGTTGTGATCGCTGACCGCTTTCAGGAGACCATCGGCCGGCCGCACTCCGCGCATGGCGACGGCATCGAATATGACTCCGGCTCGGGTCAGCTCCACGGCCAGGTCGTCGCGCATGGCCTGCTCGGTTGCCGTGTGCCACGCGTCCGGATCGGCCTCCCACGTCCACTCGAGATACGGCTCGTGGACCTGCACGGCGACCACCGACGCCCCAGTCGCCAGCGCAACGTCGGCACACCAACGAACAGCGTCGTGGCTCGTCGGGGAGCCGTCAACCCCGACAACGATTCTCTGGATGGTTGCCGGTGCCCCCAGCGGAATGACCGCCAGTGCCACCGACACATGGTGCGCTAGGTATTCGACGACCGACCCGAGATGCAGCAGCCCAGGCTGACCGCCGGAGCCCTGGCGTCCGACGACCAGCAGGTCGGCGTGCTCGTGTCGGCAGTAGTCGTCGAGGACCTGTCGGGCGTCGCCGAACTCGAAGTCGGTGGTGTGCTCGCGTTCGAGAGGTTCCCCGGCGGCGACCCACTCTTCGAGCGCCGCAGCCCGTTCGATTTTGGCCTGCTCGATCTGGGGGATGAGGACCGGCAGGCCGGGTCCGAGGGCTGAGATCAGCAGCAGTTCGCCGTCGACATCGACGGCGAACTGGCTGGCCCAAGCCATCGCGGACCGAGCATTGTCGGTCTGTTGGAGACCGACAACGATTCGTGTCACGCGGGTACCTCGACCACATCTACCGGCTCGGCGACCAGGCCCATCCGCTCACGGCGTGCCTTGAGGAACGCATACAGCGGGATGCCCACCAACACCAGCAGCAGCGCCTGATACACCGACTGGTATCCGGCGGCGAAGATGACCCAGAGGGCGAAGAAAATACCGGTCACAGCGACGGCCAGGTCGCGGGCGAGGTTCCATCCCTTCACCACCCGGCGTCGAGACACCAGGTAGCTGAGCTGGGCACACGCCGAGAAGAAGTAGGGGATCGATACCGTCACGACGGACAGGTACACGAGGTAGGTGAAGACCTTGAGTCCGGTGGCACCGCTGTAGCTCCAGCCCATCAGGATCGATGCCACGATGGTCGACACAATGATGCCGAACCACGGGGTGCCGTTCTTGTCCTCCTTCGCGAAGGCCGAGAGGAACAACCCGTCCTTGGCGGCAGCGCGGGGCATCTCGGCGGTGACGAGCGTCCAGCCGTTGAGGGCGCCGATCCCGGAGATCACCGCCACGAGGGCGATGGCCTTCCCGACCCAGCCAGCTCCGTCGAAGATCGTCTTGAAGGCGGCAACGAACGGCGCTCCATCATCAACCAACTGATCGTGAGGGACGAGACCCATCACCACGGCGGTCACGGCGATGTAGAGCAGGCCACTCGCTGCCGTGCCGAGAATCGATGCCCGACCGACGTTGACCCGAGGATTCTTGACTCGTCCGGCCGCAATGCCCGCAACTTCGACGCCGATGAATGAGAACAGCGCCACCCCGGCCGCAATACCGATGCCGTTGTAGAGGCTGCCACCCGAGGCGTTGAACGGTCCGAAGTTGGCGGAACTCACGAAGAACCAACCGACGAGTCCGACGAACAACAACGGCACGAATTTCAGAACGACCGTGATGTTCTGGAACCACGCCATCTTCCGAACGCCAGCCAGATTGATGAGTGCCGGGATCCACAAACCAGTCAGCGCAATCCCGAAGCTGACCCACGCTGAGGGGTTGGTGATGCCGAACAGGGATTCCACGTACAGCACCCAGGAGGCGACGATGGCGGCGTTGCCCGCCCACGCCGAGATCCAGTAGCACCAGGCCGTCAGGTAGCCGGCGAAGTCGCCGAATTCGTGCCGCGAATAGGCATAGAGGCCGCCATCGACGGTGGGGACCCGCCTGGTCAGCTGGCCGAAGAGGACCCCGAGCAGCACAGCTCCGAGCGCAATGACCGCCAACGTGACGATGGAGCTGGTCCCGGCGCCGGCCATCACGGCTGGCATCGTGAAGACGCCGGTCCCGATGATGCTGCCAACGACCAGCGCCGTCGACGAGCCGAGACTGAGTTCGCGAGAGCGATCTCCACTGTCGCCGCCAGCTGCGGGATCGATCACGATCGGCGGAGTCCCCGGCGGCGCGGGGCGTGGCGTGACGGGTGGTTCCAGAGTTGTTGTCATGAGTGGAGTGTGAGTGTTCTGGCCCGGTTCGAGCAGGGCACAAGGTCACCAATTCGGCACGTCCATGAGGTTCGGGTTGAGGACCTTCGACTCTGGAGGAACCGCCCGTCGACGCGCAGAGTGGAGACACGCTCACGAAAGAAGTTCCCCATGACACTCGGCGTTCATTCCGAGGTTGGCCGACTGCGCCAGACCATCGTCCACCGTCCCGGCCTCGAACTCAGTCGACTGACACCGAGCAACGTCGATGAGCTGCTGTTCGATGACATCTTGTGGGTCAAGCGGGCACAGGAGGAACATGACGCGTTCGTCGGATCCCTCCAGAACGCCGGAGTTGTCGTGCATCATTTCGATCGGCTTCTCGCCGAGACTCTTGCGATCCCCGAGGCTCGGACCTATCTCCTGGATCGCCTCTGCACAGCCGAGCGGGTGGGCCCCGGCTTGGTCGAGCCACTGCGGGAACTGGCCGATACCGCCGATGCGACTTTGTTGGGCCGCTACCTCGTCGGAGGCGTGACCAAAGCCGATCTCGAACCGCACCAGGTACGCAGCCTCACATGGAACGCCCTGCAACCGGACGACTTCGTGTTGACGCCGTTGCCGAACCATCTCTTCCCCCGCGACAACTCGTTCTGGGTGTACGGCGGCGTCTCGGTCGACCCGATGGCCAAGGTCGCCCGCCAACGCGAAACCCTTCACATGCGGGCGGTCTACCGCTATCACCCGATGTTTGCGGGCGAGACCTTCGAAACGTGGTTAGGCGGTGACGATCTCGACCACCTGCCGGCTTCGATCGAGGGCGGCGACATCTGTGTGCTCGGTCACGACGCCGTGCTGATCGGGATGGGTGAGCGCACCACACCCATGGCGGTCGAGATGCTCACTGCGGCGTTGTTCGCGAAGGGGGCGGCGTCGAAGGTGATCGCTGTTGAGCTGCCGCGCTCGCATGCGTTCATGCACCTTGACACCCTGATGACGATGTTGGACCGGGAGACCTTCGTGGCCTACCCGTACCTGGACACGAACCTGCGGTCGTGGACCCTCACGCCGGGTGACGAGCCGGGCCACAGCAACATCATCCCCAATGGCGACCTTTTCGCCACCATCGCCGAAGCCCTCGAGATCGACAAGGTCCGTGTGCTTCGTGCGGACGAGGACGAGCGTGCCGCCGAGCGTGAACAGTGGGACGACGGCACGAACTTCCTGGCTGTCTCGCCCGGCGTGGTCATGGGCTACGACCGCAACGTCACCACCAACACCATGTTGCGTCGCAACGGGATCGAGGTCATCTCGGTGACGGGCAGCGAACTCGGGCGGGGCCGTGGCGGTCCGCACTGCATGACGTGCCCGATCGAGCGTGACGCCTGATGGGCGTCAATCTCCGTCATCGGAGCTTCCTCAAGGAGCTCGACTTCACCCCCGACGAATTCCGATTCCTCATCGACATGGGAGCGCAACTCAAGGCGGCCAAACGTGCTGGCTACGAACGTCCGTGTCTCGTGGGTCGCAACATCGCGCTGATCTTCGAGAAGAACTCCACTCGCACCCGCTGCGCGTTCGAGGTGGCCGCCCATGACCAGGGCGCTCATGTGACCTATCTCGATCCGTCCGGTTCTCAGATGGGCAAGAAGGAGACCACGAAGGACACGGCACGCGTGCTCGGGCGGATGTTCGATGGGATCGAATACCGAGGGTTCGCTCAGGAGACCGTCGAGACCCTGGCCCAGTACGCCGGTGTCCCTGTCTGGAACGGCCTGACCACGGAATGGCATCCGACCCAGATGTTGGCGGACATGTTGACCATGCGAGAACACAGCACCAAACACCTCGATGAGATCGCGTACTGCTATCTCGGTGATGCCCGGAACAACACCGCTCGCTCCCTGTTGATCACCGGCGCCATGCTGGGGATGGACGTGCGCATCGCCGCGCCGAAACATCTCTGGCCCGATGAAGAACTGCGCGCCACGGCCACCAAGATCGCCGAGGACACCGGTGCGCGCGTGCTGGTGACCGAGGATGTTGCTGAGGGTGTCCGCGGCGTCGACTACCTCTATACCGATGTCTGGGTGTCGATGGGCGAGCCCGTCGACACCTGGGAGGTTCGTGTGGCGGAACTCCTGCCGTATCAGGTGAACGCCGATGTGGTGGCACTGACCGGCAACCCCCGGGTGTCGTTCATGCACTGTCTGCCGGCATTGCACAATCGCGACACCTCGATCGGCGAAGACCTGTTTCAGCGAACGGGATTGACAGCGCTCGAGGTCACCGAGGACGTCTTCGAATCAGCCCGTTCGATCGTGTTCGACCAAGCGGAGAATCGGCTCCACACGATCAAGGCCGTCATGGTCGCCACGCTCGGCACGTAACGGTGTCGACCCGAGTCGTCCTCGAGGGACCATGATGGCTGCATGACGATTCGGGTATTTCTGTTGGACGACCACGAGGTTGTCCGGCGCGGCGTGCGCGATCTTCTCGAGGCGGAAGGCGACATTTCGGTGGTCGGCGAAGCTGGCACCGCAGCAGAAGCTGTGGGGCGGATCCTGGCCATTGCGCCCGACGTGGTCGTGCTCGACGTGCAGCTGCCCGATGGCAACGGTGTCGAGGTCTGCAGAGATGTGCGCTCCGCTCGCCCAGATCTGGCCTGCATCATGTTGACCTCGTTTCCTGATGACGAAGCGATGTTCGCGGCGATCATGGCAGGGGCAGCGGGTTTCGTCCTGAAACAGATCAAGGGCGTCGATCTGGTCGACGCTGTTCGTCGCGTTGCCGCCGGGGAATCGCTGCTCGATCCCCAGGTGACAGCCAAGGTGCTCGATCGCATCCGTCGCGCCCCCGAGGAGGACGAACGCCTCAAGTGGCTGACCCCCCAGGAGGTCCGGATTCTTTCTCTCCTCGCCGATGGCATGACCAATCGCCAGATCGCCGCAGAGATGTCGCTCGCCGAGAAGACCGTCAAGAACTATGTGTCGAACCTGTTGAACAAGATGGGCATGAGTCGACGAACCGAGGCAGCGGTATACGCGGCCCGATTGTCCGAACGACGCCGGTGGTAGTGACGTGCGGCCGCTGGCGTGATCGAGCCGCCGCTGGCGGCGAACCAGACCTACGATGCCGGCCATGGATAGCCATGCCGGAGTCGAGCAGCTCCAACACCTGTTGGATTCCGCAGTGGGGATCGTGGCTGATCTGGATCTCGAGTCTGTTCTGCATCGCATCGTCGAGACGGCGGTCGAACTGGTCGGCGCG
>JBBRSC010000078.1:0-13215 GCA_038245795.1 Acidimicrobiales bacterium | reverse complement strand
GCACAGGCAGCCGTTGCAGCGTTCCTCTACGCAGCCACGCGAACCTGGCAGGAACGGTCCATTGGGTGGGCGGCGGCGGCCGGGCTCTCGGCGGCCGTAGCCACGCTCACGCGCAACGAGCAGATCGTGTTGTTCGGGGTGAGTGTGTTGATGCTGGCGTTCAGCGATGGTCTTTGTCTCTGGCGAAGTCCGAGAATCTGGCAGAGCATCCGACTCGCAGCCGTCGCCGGGATCGCGGGTCTCTCGCTGATCGTGCCGTGGGTGGTTCGAAATCTCGCGACCTTTGATCAGACCACGATTTTCACAACTGGAATCGGTGGCGCTGTGTCGGCTGCCAACTGCGACGCGACCTATCACGGAGAACTCCTGGGGTGGTACGCAAACTGCTTCACCGGCCCGTTCCCGGAGGTTCGCGTCGGCGCCGACGGGGTGCCCTATGAGGTGAACTCAGCGGGCCAGGTCATCGACGAGACCGGGCGGGACATCGCACCCTACGAGCAGGGATCGGCCTACCTCCGTGCTCACACCGACGAACTTCCCAAGGTGGTTGCGGCGCGCGTCGGCCGCCTCTGGGGATGGTTCCGGCCCGCGCAGACCACCCGGCTCGAGATCTTCATCGAGTCACGCGGGGTGTGGCAGTCGTGGCTTGCCTTGGCGTCGATGTATGCGCTGCAGATCACTGGCGCCATTGGCCTCGTCATCATGCGCCGCCGCCGGCTGCCCATCTCGCCGACGATCGCACTGGTGTTCGTCGCCACGCTCGGTGCCGCGATCACGTTCGGAGTGGCTCGCTATCGAGGGACTGCAGAGATTGGTCTGATGGTTCCGGCGGCGATTGCGATCGACGCCGCGCTTGCAGCCATCGGATCACGGCGTCGAGCCCGATCCCACCGAACACCACCCACACCATCTCCATCGCAATTCGATAACGCGTGATCGGCATGGAACTGGCGGCGGTCACGACAACCATCGTCATCAGCACCAGTGGTGGGAGGATGGAGATCTTCCGTCGGCGGGTCTCGATCAGTCCAATGATGGCGAACACCCCGAACAAGTAGTAGCTGGCGAGGCCAGCCTGTCGTGGCCGCTTGCCGCCGCGCTCGAAGAACGTGTCGAGGTCGACCCCCTGCAATGGCCGATAGATGTTGAGGATTCGCCCGACCCGGGCTGCCAACACGACTGGCAGGCGACTCTTGTGCGTGGAGATGTAGTTGAGGGCATTTTTGCGGAGGAACACCTCCACTTCGGATTCGTCGGCGCCCTTGGGCCACTCGAGGCGCCAGCAGTTGGCATCGGTGTAACCGAGCAGATCTCCGTAGTAGGTGCGATCGCAGTTGGCGACGTCGAGCACAAAGCCGGTACCGATCGAGATGTAGACGGGCTCACGGTACGCGTTGAGATTGCGAATCACCCAGGGTGAGATCACGATTCCCGCCGCGAGCACCGCGACGATCCCGGTGCTGAAGAGCAGCCGCCACGAACGTTCTCGGCGCGCCACGAGCAGCGCCACGGGCCCGATCATCAACACGATCAGGATTTGGCCTTCCGAACGCGTCAGGGTGGCCAGCCCGATCATCACGCCGAGCGTCGCGGCGTTCCGCCAGGTGGGCGCTTCGATGACCCGGTACGCGGCCCACATCACCGCAACAGCGAAGACTGCGTAGAGCGACTCGGACAGGATCAGGCCGTCGTTGATCCAGAGGTTCGGATACACCGCCGCGAACAACGCGGCGAACCAACCAGCCAAGTTCCGTCCAGTGATTCGACGTGCCAACAACCCCGCCGCGATCACCGCGGCCGTTCCTGCCAGACCGCCGGCGAAACGCATTGCCAACGGTGAGTCGAGCCCGACGAGATGGAACAACGACAGGTATGCCGTGAAAAGTGGCGGCTTGCCCGCCGAAGGCTGGATGACGCCGGTGAACTTCTCGACGAACGGATTGGCGAACCCCTTCCCGTCGGCCAGCAGCTTCGACTGCCACCAGTACCACGTGTTGTCGTCGAGGCTGAAGGGGGGTGGCGAGAGGTGGCGATAGGAGAGCATCACCATGCCCCAGCGAACCGCTAGGCCGAGGAGCCCGATGAGCGCGAGGCCGATGCGGAAGCGCTGCCGATCGTTCGTCACGGGCACGAAGCTATCGGGGTCCGCTGTCGGTCAGCCGATTACGCCCGACTCGCGCAGTCGGGCCAACTGATCGGTGGTGAAGCCGAGTTCGCGTTCGAGTACCTCGTCGGTGTGCTCGCCCACCCACGGAACCCGGGTCTCGGGTCCCTCGGCAACTGCGGACATTTTCACCGGGTTGCCGGGCACGAGTACTGGCTCGATCACGTCGTCGGTGCGGGCCATTTCGACCAACATGTTGCGGGCTGCCACGTGGGGATCGGCGATGATCTCCGGTGCGGAGTTGCATGGCCCGGCAGCGATGCCGGCCTCGCCGAGGAGCTCACAGACTTCGAGCTTCGACTTGGTCGACGCCCAACTTTCGACCGCGGGGCGGATGAGCGACTCGAGGTACTCGACCCAACCCGGACGCGTCGACAGGCGATCGTCGGTCAGCCAGTCTTCGTGGCCGATCAGACGCGCCAGCCGTTCGAATTGGTGCTCTCGCCCCACCTGCATGACGAACCAGCCGTCGCGAGCCTGAAATCCGTGCATGATCAGGGGCGGCTCATCGCCGGGTCGGCGACCCAACGACCAGAAGTTCGAGACCACATCGGTCATGGCGACCATGGCATCGAGCATCGCAATGTCGATGTACTGACCGCGTCCTGTGCGTTGTCGATGCGCCAACGCCGCAAGAATGCCGATGACGCCATATAGCGCTGAGCCGATGTCGCCGAGCGCTCCGGCGGGCGCAACGCGGGGCGGATCATCGCCTGAACGCGTGTGTTCGTAGATGCCCGACATGGCCTCAGGAATCATCGCGTATGCCGGCCAGTTCTGATACGGGCTGTGACCAGTGTTGCCGAAACCTGAGATCGACAGATAGATCAGCTCGGGCCATCGGGCGCTCAACGCGTCGTAGCCGAGACCGAGTCGATCCATGGCGCCGGCCTTGTTGTTCTCGGCCACCACATCGAAGCGTCCTGCAAGCTCGATGAAGATTTCCTTGGCGGCAGGGTCTTTCAGATTGAGGCTGATGGTCTTCTTGTTGAAGTTGTTGCGAAGAAACGTTGCGCCAACCGGGTTGCCGTTCGGATCCATCATCGCTGGGAGGGCACCTCGCCCCGACTCGCCGCCGATCGGTTCGACTTTGACCACCTCGGCGCCCAATCGCGCCAGGAGTTGTGTGGCATACGGGAGGGCCTGCATCTGCTCCGCCGCCAGGATGCGGATTCCATCGAGCGGGCGGCCGTTGACTGCGGCACCTTCATTGGCAGTGTCTCCGAGACGCATGTCTTCCCCTCCACCGGTCGTCGGGGCACGGTACCGGAAACCTGACACGCGTGTCAGCGACGCAAGGTTCGTTAGGCCAGCCAGTCCAGCCACGCAAGATGTGCGTGGCACCGGGCAATCACCCGGTCCGTTCGAACCCCGTGGCGCCATCGACTCATCCCGACGACGGTCCGGAACTCTTCGGGATCGTCGCCGGTCAACCCCGGATCGACAAAGCGTTCATGGGCGCCGGACGCCTCGGCGCTGATAAGGGTGATGGTTCGATCGCGACCGTAGGTGTCGATGATCGAATCGAGCGCGATCCGACGATCTCGACGGAGATAGGTCAGGAACCACGAGTGGATGATCACCACGTGATCGCCGCTCGGAACTGCTTCGATCGCATCGGCCATCTCGTCGACAGCGTCACCGCGCACCATCGTTGGTGGGTCGTCTCGGAGCTCGGACACCGCCGCGTTGAAACGCGAGCGGCGCTCGGTCTGCTCGGCCCAGATGCATGCCCGCAACCACTCGATAGCGTCGACATCGTTGACGCCGACAGGTTCGAGGTCGATGCCGATGCGACTGATGAGCGGTGGGAGTGATGCGTCGAGGGGGGGAGTGCCCACGCGAATCGCACACGAGATTGCAACCTCTGAATGGGTGTGACCCCGCTGGACGCGATCGCCGAAGTCGTAGTGGTACGAATCGAATCGGAGGTTGAGACCCGCAGAACTCCCCAGCTCGATCAGCGCGATCGGTTGACCGTTGGTATCGAGACCCGCTTCCCGCACCGAGGCCCACCAGAGCGCCGACCGGTTCGGTTCGTTGGTCTGGGTCGACTTGGTGGCGAGTGTTGATTCGATTGCATCCCGATGGCTGACGATGAACCCAAACATTGACGGCCACGGATCCCCCTCAGGAACTGGTCGACCCGTCACCGATGGAAACCAGCGGGCCGCAGGTTCGTTCGGATGTCGAAGGATCTCGCGATGTAGCGCGGCCAAGAACAACGACGGCCGACGCTGGCCGACCGGAGTGGCCTCCATGATGGAGAGCACATCGGGGGTGGCCGCCAGCTCCCGACAGATGCGCCCATAGAGGGGAACCCGGGCGCCTTCGTCTCGATCGAAGGCGATGAACATCTCGGCCAGTCGCCCAGGTTCCAGTTGCGACGACATCATGAATCGGAGCGTAGGTGCAGGGATCGTTTAGAGGGCGCGGAGGAGTTCGGGTGCCGGGCGCCGAGCGGAACGCACCACGACGATCGTCGCGGTCGCTGTGGCACCGAGCGCAATGATGCCCACTACCCCGAGATAGAGCCACGGGATCGCGAGAGCGCTCGGGGCGGGGTCGAAAACACCCGTGAGCACTTTGACGAGCGTCAGCGCAACGACCCACCCGCCGAGTGCGCCAGCTACCAGACCGCAGCCCGCCACGAGCCCACCCTCGACCCAGACAAAGGCCCCGAGTTGTCGGCTCGTCGCTCCCAGAGCTGTGGTGATCGCCCAGGTCCGACGCCGCTCAGCCAGTCCCAACCACAACACGAGGCCGGTCGATGCGCCGGCGAGGATCAGCGCGAACCCGAGTTCAACCTTGGTGAGCCCAGCAAGGTCAACGGCGGTCAGGCTCGAGCCGATGACCTTGCGGCTGGACAGGATGTCGGTGACCTGGGCGGTCTCTCCCAGGGTCGTGCGGAGATCGCGGGCGACACCAGCGATGTTGTTGCCGCCGGTGTCCACCAGGAACGCGCCGACGGCATCAGTTCCTGTGGCCTGAGCGATGTAGTTGGCATTCGCCAAGAGAAAGCTGTCATGGGGAGCCGTTGGAAACTCACGGGCGATACCGACGTAGGTGAACGGCACCTCGCGGTACTGCTTGGTCTGGCCGTTCTGGAGCCGGAGTGTCAGGTGATCGCCGGGATGGAGTTGGAAGTCCTTGACGGTCTCCTCAGAAACGAGGATCGAATCAGGTTGGGCGGCGAGTCTCGACATGAGCGCCTTCGCAGTGCCACCGACGAAATACGCATCCTGGAGTTTCGTCGAGCCGACGATGGTGGTGGGATTCACGCCATAAAGGTCTTGGAGGTCGGCACCGACATAGGCGAAGCGATGTTGGATCGCCTCGACACGCCTCACACCAGGCACGGCGGAGATCACCGATGCCGCCGTCGCGGGAACCACGACCCCCGGCGATTGTGTGACGGTGACGTCGGCACCATTGCTGAGTAGCGCATCGATGTCTGCCTGCTGGCGGTAGGTGCTGTTGAAGACGGCCGTCGAGGCTGCGAACGCCAGGGTTGCTGCCACGAGCGCCGCGCCGCGTGCGAGCAGCCGACGCTGGCGCTGCAAGCTGGCGGCGACCGTGTCGGCCAGACCGCCCGCGAGTGGACGCGCCATTGCGGCGACCAACGGACGACCGCGGTTCACCAACACGTACGTGAGACGCCAGGAGAGCAGGGACAGGCCGACCCAGATCAGCGAAGGTCCCGCGAAGGCCCAGTACGACACCGACAACTTGGGAAGCCCTTCGACGGCGAGCACCAGCTTGTACCCGGAGCGGCTCGTCAGCCAGAAGACGAGACCGCCGACCGCCAAGAGGATCAGGTCGACCCCCGCTCGGTACCACCAGGGTGCCGGGGCGCGGGCTGGTCCCAAACGGGACGCGGCGACCGTGATGTTTCGGGCATCTCGCCAGGCGCGACCGCCGACGGTGATACCAGCGATCAAGAGTCCCACGAGAGCTGCGCCGAGCATCCACACTGCTCCAGCGCGACCCGCGCCAAAGCCGAAGGTGCCGAACGCGACGCGGCCGACGACTGCTGCGGCCGCGAGCCCGACCACCGAGCCGACGATGCCGACGGACAGCGCCTCGACCAATCCGAGACGCACCAGAGTCCGTCTCGTGGCGCCCCTGGTTCGCAGGAGCGCCTGATCCCGGCGTCGTCGTTCGGCGGAAGCGTCCGCCACTGTTGCCGTGAGGAAGAACGCAAGCACGACACCGGGGAGACCGAGAAAGAGGAAGAGGACCTGACTGTACAAGGCATCCGCGCGGGCAGCGTCGAGAGTCGCGCCGAGGTTGTTGCCGACGAGGCCGTTGCCAGCAAGTGTCACCTCGAGGTTGCGGGCGGCTCCGCTGACCTGATCGAAACCTGCGGCTGGATCGCTGGGGAGTCGATGGTCCAAGCGAGCGTGAATCTGGGTGCGTACGACGTCGGGTTGGCTCGATGCAATCGCATCGAAGGCGTTATGCCATTGCGCTGAGGGAAGGAGCAGCACATTGTCGGGTGGTGCCTGCGGCTGGGAGCCGATCGGGGCCCCGACCGTCTGGAACAGCGAGTCGGCCTGGGGAAGATCGACGATCCCGTCGACTCGTACGACGATGGGCTCGAGATTCGGGCGGGCGATGGCAATCGTGTCGCCGACCGCAGCGCGGAGGTTGGCGGCAGTCTGTTGAGCAAGGAGCACGCCCGACTCGCTGCCAGCGAGTTGACGGATCTCTGATGGAAACGTCTGCCGATAGGAGTCTGAAATGCCCAGTACCACTCCGGCTCCAGTGGCCTGAGTCGTCGTGCCATTCGAGGTTGTCAGACCCGGCACCGACGCAAAGCCCACGGTCTCGGAGGCTCTGACCGAACTGTAGCCAGCGACCTGGGTGGCGACGACGTTGGGATCTGAGCCGAGGGAAGCTTCGACCTGCCAGTCGACGGCCACCCGATCGATGGCGCGCGTGGTCATGGTGGATGTGGATCGGGCGAGAAACGCTCCGACCGAGCCGAGCAGAGCGACGGCGAGTGCCACGCCGCCAACCGTGAGAAGGAAGCGGCCTCCGCGCCGGCGGATGGTGGATATCACCCAGGTCAGACCGAGCACAGCGCGTCCTCGTCCGATGTGGGGTGTTGAGAAACGTCGAGCCGTCCGTCTTCGATGGACCATCTTGTGGAGAACCGACCAGCGACCTCGGGATCGTGGGTCGACACGACGACTGCCGCGTCGGAGCGGTCGGCTGCCGCCAGGAGCGTGTCGAT
Source organism: Acidimicrobiales bacterium (assembly GCA_038245795.1). Classification (GTDB taxonomy): domain Bacteria; phylum Actinomycetota; class Acidimicrobiia; order Acidimicrobiales; family Microtrichaceae; genus JBBRSC01. The sequence continues at coordinate 5,812 of JBBRSC010000078.1, read as the reverse complement.
CACGGTCGATGCCGTCTCGCGATCGAGCTGCCCCGTGGGCTCGTCCGCAAGAATGAGTGTCGGTCGCTGTGCGAGGACTCGGGCGATCGCCACCCGCTGGGACTGCCCGCCCGACAGCTCGTCGGGAAGCTGTGCGGCGAGGTCAGCGATTCCCAATTGCTCAAGAGCCTCGAGGGCACGGGAGCGAGCGTCGACTCGATGGTGATCCATCAGTAGGAGGGGGAGGGAGACGTTCTCGATCACGTCGAGCGACGAAATGAGGCTGGGGGACTGGAAAACGATGCCCACTCGGCCGGGTCGCAAGCTCTCGATCGGGCCGATCCCCGGCCACGACACCGACCCACGAGTGGGCAGTTCGAGCCCCGCGAGGAGGTGGAGAAGTGTCGACTTTCCCGACCCGGACCGTCCCATGATTGCGATCCGATCGCCAAAGTGAATCTGACACGTGACCGATTGCACTGCGATCACCGCTCGTGCGTCTGCGCCGAAGATCCGTCCGGCCCCGTCCGTCGCGACGATGACGCCCGATGGACCGATGTTCGCTGTCGTCATGATTGGACCTGCCCGTCTCTGAGATGGATACGTCGCGTGGCGCGATCTGCCACCGCTTCGGTGTGGGTGACGATCACCACTGCGGCGCCGCTACTGGCGCGACGCTCGAGGAGATCCAAGACGCTGCTCGCCGTCGTGGAATCGAGTTCTCCGGTTGGTTCGTCGGCCAGGACAACGGCAGGATTGTTGGCGAGCGCAACGGCGAGTCCGGCGCGAGCTGACTCTCCGCCGGAGAGTTCCGATGGGTAGGCATCGCCACGATGCCGAAGGCCCAATTCATCGAGAAGGGCGACCGCCCGAGCGTTATCGACGTCGTTGGCGAGACGCTGGACGGTCGTGATGTTTCCGGCCACCGTCAGGTGATCCCAGAGATTGTCATGCTGGAACAGCAGCCCGAGGTGGCGAGCACGGAGGCGCGAACGTTCTGCCTCCGGCCGTCGACTCATTGGCGTTCCGTTGATCTTGACCATGCCGCCGTCTGGATCATCGAGCCCTGCGAGGCATGCGAGCAGGGTCGATTTGCCCGACCCGGACGGGCCGGTGATGGCGACGACCTGGCCGGCCTCGACCGCCATCGACACTCCTCGGAGCGCCAGGGTCTCGTCGTCGCCAGCATGGAAGAAGCGGTACAACGAGTCGGCCTCGATGAGCGGCACGTTCATGCGTTCCATCCGAATCCTTCGGTGACCGTCTTCCAGGGATCGACGTTGTCGGAACCCGTGGCACCCGACAATGTCAGGGTGGCGGTCGTCCCGTTCTTCGAGAACTGGTACTGCTCGACGTCGAGCGTGATCCGCTTGCCGGTGACGGCGTTCGGTTCACTCGTACGTTGATACGTGATCAGCACTGCCGGTCCCGCCGGACGTTGAACGGTCACGGCGGCCACGAATCGGTACGCCGGAAGAGCGAGCGCCTGCAGCGCCGACGATGCTGCGGCCTCGGTGGGCGCTGTCGGAGCGGTGACCCAGGTCAGATCGATGGAGTTGTACTTGTCGCTGAACGCCACATGATCGGATGCGAGGTCGCTTCTGGCCCACCCCTCGGGAACTTTGACAGCGAATCCACCGGCCGCTCGATAGGCGACGAACGCTTGATTGTCCGGAATGTCGCCTGGCGCAACGATCTCGGGTGCATTCGGATCTGGTCCCGAGGCGGCGGCGACCGAGGGTGACTGTGCCGATGGAGCGGGCGGTGCGGATTGGCTCCCGGCGGCTCCGGTGGTCGTGCCCGGGAACGTCGTGCCCGGCATTGTCGTGCTCGTTTGTCCGCCACAGCTCATCAGCGCGCCAAGAGCGCTGATCAGTGAAACGGTCACCATGGTTCGTCGAGTGCGTCTGAAGGTCATCACGGGAATCTCCGGCCATTGATCGACGCCGGTCTGGCATCGGATCGTGATGTGAACGTACGAAACGCCCGGTTCGGGCCTGGGCCGTCGTTGATGAGCGGGTGGTTAAACATTGCTTGTTGTCGGCTCGGCCCCTGAGGTGCGGACCTAACCTGGAGACATGAGCGGGAAAGTGCTGATCGTGGAAGACGATCCTGGCATCGGCTCAAATCTCATTCGGGCACTCACGAATTCCGGGTACACGTGCGAGCTGGTCGCGACGATCGAGGCGGCCCGTCAGATTGAAGCGGCACCCGCTCTGGTGCTGCTGGATCTCGGACTCCCTGACGGCGATGGCCTCGACCTGGCCCGGGACCTGCTGGTTCGCTGGCCCGACCTCTCGGTCATCATGCTGACAGCGCGGGCGGAGGAGATGGACATCGTGATCGGGCTGGACGCGGGAGCGGTCGACTACATCACCAAACCTTTCCGCCTGGCCGAGTTGTTGGCCAGGATCCGAGCGCACCTTCGACGACCCGTCGAACGCGACGACCTCACGACGCTGACCGATGGATCACTGGTGGTGGATGTCGCCGCCCGTCGAGTCACGCTCGATGGTCTCGACGTCGAGCTGCGCGCCAAAGAGTTCGACTTGATGGTCGAGCTGCTGTCCAATCAAGGCATCGTCGTCACCCGCGAAGACCTGATGTCCAAGGTCTGGGATGAACACTGGTTCGGTTCAACCAAGACGCTTGATGTTCACATGGCAGCCCTTCGCCGACGACTCGGCGAGGAACCGGGTACGCCGAGTCGGATCACGTCGTTACGGGGCGTCGGGTACCGGTGGGAACCTACCGAGCCAGCGGCCTGACTCGATGCGTCGCCGAATCCTTGCCGCCATCATCGGGATAGCGATTCTCTCCACGATTGTCCTGACCGTGCCGCTCGCCATTATCGGCGCGCATCGCGCTAGAGACGACGCCTACCGCGAACTCGATCGAGCCGCCGAGCGGGCCTCAGCATCGGTCTCCGCTGATCTCGGAAAAGGCAGCGATCCCATCGATCTGCCGGAGTTTGAACCGAATATCTCCGTGGCCATCTTCGATGAGGCAGGTCGTCGTGTCTCGGGCCAGGGCCCCGACTCGCCGGACTCGGTCACCGCCACCGCGATCTCGGTCACGGCCCGGGGTGTCGTCGGCGGGGACCACGTGGTCGCCCGTCCGATCATCTTTGATGAACAACGGATCGGCGTGATCCGATCGGCCGAACCGGTCAGTGAGACCACGTCGAGAATTCAGCGCGATCTGCTCCTCTTGATGGCGATCGACCTCGGTGCGATCTTGGTGGCCGCGATGGTCGGCTGGGTCCTGTCCGCACGGCTCGTGCGTCCGCTGCAATCAATCCGCGACGACGCCGTGCGGTTGGGAAATGGCGACTTCTCGGTACAACCGAGCACGAGCGGCATTTCGGAGCTCGACGACACGTCGGCGGCGCTGGCGGAAACAGCGCAGCGTCTCGAGGCGGCCTTGGCCCGCGAACGAGCCTTTTCAGCCAACGCCTCCCATCAGCTCCGCACGCCGCTGACAGCAATGCGCCTCTCGATCGAATCGGAGGTGATGGCCCCACGCGCCGATCCACTCGCTGTGCACCACGAATCGCTTGCGGAGCTTGATCGTCTCGAGTCGACGATCGAGACGCTGCTCTCGGTCGCTCGAGATCGGCCGTTGCATCGCGGGTCGATTGATGTCTCCGAGTTGAGTGACCAGATCACGGCACGTTGGAACGGCGTCTTGGCGGCGTCAGGGCGTCCCTTCCATCTCTCCGCCCCGGCACATCTGGATGCCCACGCGAGCACCGACGTGCTCCATCAGATTCTCGATGTGCTGATCAGCAATGCCGACGTCCACGGAGCGGGTGAGGTCACGGTGGCCATATCGGGCGACGCCTCCAGCGTGGTGCTCGCGGTGACCGACGAGGGCACGATCGATCGCAATGTCAGGGAGCTTTTCGTGCATCGTGATCCGGGGGCCGAGGGGCACGGAGTCGGACTGGCAGTGGCAAGAGCGCTGGCCGAGGCTGAGGGAGGAAGGTTGACGCTGGCGAGTGCGTCACCGACGACCTTCCGGAGCGTCCTGCCGGACCTTCGCTGATCGTCGTCGGTGAGATAACCCTCCGTTGACCTACCCGTAGCGGCTGCCTCACTCGCTGTACGCCAGAATGATCGACAGCGTCCTGCGACGTGAGATCTCTCCTTGCCGAATCCCCCGATGGTCACAGAATCGTGAAGTTGGCGGAACCGGACTCGGCACTACGGTCTCGTGTTGTACACCGCATGTTGCCCAGTCGTAGACCATCAGCCGAGAACCCCGAACCGTATGACGATCCCCTTCAGCCCACCGAGACGCGTCCTGAGCACGGGCTGCGTGATCATCCTCACGATCAGCCTCGTCGGCTGTTCGAAGAGCGGGACCGGAGCGGCAGCCTCCGATTCGTCGATCAGCGGATCCGCCTTGGTGTCCTCGACGACTCCAACATCGTTGGATCCCGCGACGACGTTGGATGCGTCGCCCCCGACCCTCGCCCCGTTCCTCCAGGCCTTTCCGCAGCGGGTCTACGTGCCGAATGGGCAATCGGACACGGTTTCGGTGATCGACCCGGCGACACGCAAGGTCGTGAAGACGTTCACGACGTCGAAGGAGCCGCAGCACATTGTGCCCTCCTACGATCTCCGCACCCTGTGGGTTCTGGACAATGCTGGCAACGATTTGATCCCGATCGATCCGGCGACATCCAAACCTGGAATTCGTGTCCCCGTCGAGGACCCCTACAACCTCTATTTCACCCCTGACGGGGCGGACGCAATCGTGGTTGCCGAGGCGAAGAAGCGGCTCGACTTCCGCGATCCTCAGACGATGGCGTTGCGACGATCGCTTGCCGTGCCGGAGTGTGGCGGCGTGAATCACATCGACTATCCGGCGGACAACAGCTATCTGATCGCGACCTGCGAGTTCAGCGGTCGACTTGCGAAGATTGACTATCGCAACGGCGTCGTCCTCGGCATGCTGGACGTTCCAGCAGATCCGATCGATGGCATGGCCGCCATGCCCCAGGACATCCGGATGGGACCGGATGGGACGACCTTCTATGTGGCCGACATGACCCGCGGCGGCCTCTATGTCGTCGATGGATCGTCGTTGAGCATCACCGGGTTCATCCCCACCGGCATCGGCACCCATGGAATCACGCCGAGCCGGGATCGCTCCGTGTTCTACGTCGCCAATCGCGGGTCGCGCTCCACGAGTGGCACCCGCAACGGTCAGGGTTCGGTCTCGGTCGTCGATCCAACAACGGGCAGTGTCAAGGCGACGTGGCCTGTGCCCGGCGGCGGCAGCCCCGACATGGGAAACCTGAGCACCGACGGCACGCAGTTGTGGCTCTCGGGACGCTTCGATGACGAGATCTACGTGTTCGACCTGGTCAAGGGCGGGTTCGCCGATCGGATCAAGGTGGAGAGCGGCCCGCATGGACTCACCTTCTGGCCACAACCCGGTCACTACTCGCTCGGCCACACCGGGAACATGCGATGAGCACACCGTCTGAATCCCCGGACCGGTCCCGCCGAACGTTCCTGCTCGGAGCGGCTGCCGTGGCCGCTGGTCTGTCGGCATGTGGCGCCGACACTGCCCGCACAGCTGGGGCCACGGCCAGTCCGTCGGGTTCCTCGGCGATTCCCCCCAACGCCGGACCGACCACGTCGGGTGCTGCGCCGGCACCAGCCTCGGGTGGATCGACGACGGCACGTTTCGTCAGTCATGGACCGACCGACACGGCCTCGATTGCTTTGACGTTTCACACCAACGGTGATCTGGGACTGGTGCAGCAGCTGTTCGACGTCATCGCGGCTCGGAAGGCACGGGCCACCTCGTTCATCGTGGG
>JBBRSC010000077.1:0-13250 GCA_038245795.1 Acidimicrobiales bacterium | reverse complement strand
GACTTCCGAGTAGACGCCGCCGCACAGACTCCGATCTGATCGGAACAGACTCCGATCTGATCGGAACAGACTCCGATCTGATCGAGGTCGCCATCTGGTCCTGATCGGATCCCCCCGTTTCGATCAGGGCCACCAAGGTGTGATCGTGAGATCACCCGCCAGGGACGGCTCCGGTGCTTCGGCACCGGAGCCGTTTCGCGTCCGGTCACGCGATTCGGCCCCGTGATCTCCATGATCACGGGGCCGAAAAGGGGAGGATGTGGGATCAGCGCTTGTCGCGGTGAAGCGCGTCGCTGACCTTGTCCTTGACGTCGTCAACGACGTCCATGACCTTGTCCACGAGGTCGCCTGCCTTTTCCTTGACCTCGCCACCGATCCGGTCGGCTTGGCCTTCGTGCTTGAGTTCGGAATTGCCGGTCAGGTCGCCGACGGCTTCCTTGGCCTTACCTTTTGCCTGGTCCATTTGATCACCCATGGTGAGACTCCTTACGCAGTCGGAATGTGCTCTCGGGGGTTCGTCGAGCAACACATCAATACCCGGCCGTCGCTCCCCCCAAACCTGAATTCGCAGGACTGCTCCTGCCCGCGGCCATGGCATGGAAAAAGATTCTCCAGCGGCTCAGCTGGATGTCATCGTCTGTTCATCTCGACGGGCCAGGATTGGCGGCGCGATGAACCACCGACCGGCACCAATCGCCATCGGAGGCCTCGGAGGCAGCGGAACTCGGGTCGTTGCCTCATCGCTTCGCGCCGCCGGATACTTCATGGGCAAGGACCTCAACGGGGCGGAGGACAACCTGTGGTTCACGCTGTTGTTCAAGCGGCCCGAGATACTGAGGCTCACACGCGTTGAGTTGCGCGAATGGATGGGGTTCTTCACCGACAGACTTCAAGGATCGCTCACCATCGATGAGGACATCGAACGCCGGATTCGGACTCTGGCGAACACTCCTCGACCACAACACAGCGCCGAGTGGCTGAACGCGAGGGCAGATACGTTCCTCTCGGGGGTCGGTCAGTCCTGGGCACGCCCGTGGGGGTGGAAGGAACCGAACACACATGTGCTCGCCGGTCCGTTTCTCGAAGCTCTGCCGGAATTGCGCTACGTGCACGTGACGAGAAACGGTCTCGACATGGCGTACGCCGACAACCAGAAGCAGGCACAGTTGTGGGGCCCGATCCTGTTGGGTGACCCCTACGAGAAGTCGCCGAGATATCACCTTCGGTACTGGCGCCACGCGACCCAGGCTGCACTGGAACTCGCCCGCCGATTCGATGGGCGTGTGCTGCTCGTCAACTACGACACGTTGTGCGGGGATCCTCGGAGTGGCGTCGAATCGTTGTTCTGCTTCTCCGGACTAGAGGAAGTCGAGAGCCATGATCTGGACGCAATCGTCGAGCCGATCTCACTGCCGGCGTCGGCCGGGCGCTGGCGCGGACAGGACATCGGCGACCTCGATGAGCGCGACGTCGAGTTTGCGTTGAACCTCGATTCGGCGGGAAATCAGATCCCATGATGGCGGCCCGTCCCAACGTTCTTGTGATTCTCACCGACCAGCAACGAAGCGATTCGCTCGGTTCGGTCGGCTGGACGGGAATCAACACCCCGCACCTCGACCGCTTGGCCTCCTCGGGTGTCCATTTCACGGGCGCAGTGTGCGAATCTCCCGAATGTGTGCCCGCCCGAGCAACGATTCTCACCGGTCTCCCACCCCACCTCAGCGGAGTTCACAGCAATTCAACAGCGCTTCGGCCGGGCGAGTGGACCTTTCCTCGCGCACTCCGCGACGTCGGGTACCGGACGTGGGCGATCGGCAAACAACACTTTCGTCCGCACCGAGCTGATCACGGGTTCGATCGACTTGTCCTCGGTGAGCCAAAGGCAACCCAGGACGATGACTACCTCGATTTCCTCGACGAGCACGGGTTCGGCTGGGTCGATGAGCCGTGGGGGGTCCGATCCGACAGCTACTACATTCCCCAGCCGTCACAACTGCCCGACTCACATCACATCACGACATGGACGGGTGACCGGACGATTGCCCTGCTCGAGGAGTCATCCCCGACCAACGAGCCGTTTCTCGGCATGGTGGGGTTCCTTAAACCTCATCCCCCATTCGATCCCACGGTGCCGTTCGCCCGCCTGTACGACCCCGAAATCGTGCCTCCCGCCATCGATGCCGGTGGTGAACTCGACCCGTTCCCAGTGGAGGTCGCTCAGCGATTCATGAAGTGGCGAGAGGAGACCGGCCCGGCGCTCACTCAGACCCTCCGCGCTCACTATCTCGGGTCGGTCACCCAGGTCGATGTCCAGATTGGTCGCATCCTCGACGCCGTCGACTCACTTGGCCTGGCCGAGCGAACGGTCATCGTCGTTCTGTCGGATCACGGCGAACTCCTGGGCGACCATGGTCTGTGGGGCAAGCGGTCATATCTCCGCGGCTCATGTGAGATCCCGCTCATCATCCGCGACCTCACACGGGCCTCATCCGAGCCCACCGCAGATCTGATCGCCAGCCAACGCGATCTCGCCCCGACGATCCTGACGGCTGCAGGATGTCCCATCCCTGCGCACCTGCCGGGCCGCGACCTCCTGAGCGCCACCGAGCCACCTGTGCCATCGGGTCTGACCGGCACGTATTCGGCCGCGGCGTCGGGCGTCGTTTCACGGCTCACATCTCGATGGAGATGGTCGTATTCGGTCGCGGGTGGGCGCGAGCGACTCTTCGATCTGACCGCAGACCCCGACGAGACCAACAACCTCGCCATCGCCGAACCCGACCACCCAGAACTTGTCGCGTCACGTCGCGCCGTCATCGCCGAGCTCTCAGCGTCGGGTGATCGACTCGGGATGCTCGACGGCGGTGAACTCGCACGTTCCTCAGATGAGGCGGTCAGGGCACTCTTCGGACGGAATCGGCAACGCGGTCGTCGCTGAGGAGTTCCGGCGTCCGCAACCCAGCGGGTTCGTTCAGGTGGTCGCCTTCTTGCGGCGACTGAACGCCAACACCGCCGGTGGCACGAACACCAGGACCAGCATCGCCAAACCGAAGGGCAGGCGACTGATCGGTGCCGGCTGAGCAATCGCGACGAGCTGCGGATCGTCGGGTTGGAGCTGATTCGAGGAATTGGTGATCTGGCCTGATGTTGAGCCGTCGGGCGCGAGAGATCCATCCGCCGCAGTGCTGGAACCATCAGCTGCGGCTGCCGCAGGATCGATCGGGGTGCCATCTGCGGCCGTCGCGCTGCCTCCCGCACCAGCAGACCCGCCGCCCGCCGTCGGGCCGGACTTCTTGGATCCGTTCTTGGTGCCTGCAGCGGTACCGGACCCACCAGCCGCGGCCGCAGCTTTGGCCGCGGCCGACTTTTTCGCTGCCGCCGTCGCCTTGTCGGCGCCAACTGCCGCTTGAACTCCGAGTTGCAGGTAGTACTTGCCCCACTCACCCAACGGTGGCGGAACCGGGGCCCCCGGCACGGTGCCGACGGCGTCCAACCCTTGCTGGACCAAGTTGGGGGGCAGAGGCGAGTAGCCAAGATCGGCCGACAGTCGTTGACCCTCGGTAATGCTGTAGATGGTGTACTGCCCGATCGTGTCGTTCTTGCCCTTGTCGCTCTGCGCAGATGTGTTGACGATCAGGTAGTTGTACGACGAGATCGGGTACGCCTGCGGATCTGGGTTGTCAGCAACCCTCGACAGGTTCTGGGTGCCGTCGGGCGAGCGGGTTGCCGCCAGCAGCGCCACCGCCACCGCACGAGCGGTCGGGAGCACGTAGTTGCCTGCGGTGTTTTTGACGTACGCGACCGGCAGCTTCTTTTGCACTGCGTAGGCGGCCTCGGCGTAGCCGATGAAACAATTGACCCTCGCTTGGCCACCCTGAGCCGTGACGGTGTCGGCCAGCGAATCTGAACCGCCCTTGAACTCCCATCCCTTCGTCAGCGGGCTGTTCTGGAAATTGTTCGAGTAGGTGGTGATGAACTCGCCTGACGGATTCGAGAAGACCTCTTCGGTCTTCTTGAAGTTCGCCCACAGGTCGGGTGCCGACTGGGCGAGGTAGGTGAAGAAGACGGCGGTGGTACCGGCGGGTGTGCTTCGGGCAACTCGCCTCAGTTCCTTGTTGGGGAGTCGATTGGCCAGCGACGGGTTCTCCGCAATGATCTCGGGATCGTTGGCGTACATGAGGCCCGGCTGCATGAACATCCTGGCGATCAGACGAGCTGACAACTTCATCGTCGTGATGGGCTGGCCGGCATCATCAGAGCAGTTGTACATGACCGCCGTTCCGCCAGCGACGATCGGGAGGTAGGAGTACGAGAACGACGGAACATTTGCGGGAAGAAACGGAATATCGGAACTGGCGAAATCAGCTTGGCCGTTCTTGAACGCGAGTTGGCCCGCCGGTGAGCCGGTCGACGAATAGTTCAGATCGAGGCCGAGTTTGCGAGCAACGTCAGCTCGCCACTGATCGATGGCGATGAACGCAAAGCTCGATCCCTGACCGAGCACTGGGCTCGCCGCAGACGCACCGGTTGCCGCTCCGAACAGCAACGCCGGCACGAGCAACACGATCACCAGCAGATGGCGGGAGATTTTCTGGATCATCGGACAGTCCTCGGGGCAATCGGGGAGGTGGGCAACAGATGGCGTCGATCAGCGTCGGGCACGGGCCCGGCCACCGATCAGACGGGCGGACACGAACGCAATCAGTACGAAGACCAGCAACACGAACGCGCCAGTGAACGCTCGGTCAACGGGTGCGTCTTTGAACAGCCGCACCTGTTTGTAAATGAAGAGCGGCAGGTCGTCTTGCGCGCCACTGAACGGGTTGGTGTTCAATACCGAGGCGCCGAACGCTGTGAGGAGCAACGGGGCTGTTTCGCCAACGGCTCGGGCCACCCCCAGGATGAGCGCGGTCACGAGACCCGATCTCGCGGTGGGGATCACGATGTTCCACGTCACCCTCCAACGCGGTGCCCCCAGGGCGAGCGCGGCCTCGCGATAGCCGTCGGCGACGAGACGCAACATCTCCATCGAGGTGCGGGCGATCGTCGGGAGCATGAGGATCGACAGCGCCAGTCCTGCCGCAAATCCGGAGTATCCGGTCTTCGACGCCGAGATCCACACCACGAAGACGAACAGACCAGCAACGATGGAGGGAATGCCGGACATGGCGTCGATCACAAACCGGACTGGACGCTCGAGACGACCGCCCACTTCGGACAGGTAGACGGCGGTGATGAGCGCCAACGGTACGGCGATCACCAATCCGATCCCCACCTGCATGGCGGTTCCGACGATCGAATGCAGTCCACCACCTTCAGTCGCAGGGGCCAAAGGTCCCGTGGTCTTGAGCGTGTCGGTGAAGAAGTTGAGACGGAGGTTCCCGGCACCTCTGACCACGATGTAGCCAATGATGAGCAGCAACGCGCCAATGACGATCAGGCCGAATGACCACAGCACCACGGTCGCCAATCGGTCCTTTCCAGCGAGCTTGCCGTGGTGTTGGGCGGCCACGAATCGGTAGATGACCAAGAAGGAGATGTACCAGATCAGTACTGCCGCGGGCGCTCCTTCCATGGGGAGCAAACGAGCCAGCAACAACCACTGGATGGCCAGCGCAGCTACAGCTGATCCGAGCAGTTCGGCAATGTCCTCGCGCTCGATGCGTCGCAGCTGGCGCGGCGCGTCGTCGGTCGGGTCGGACTCGTGGTTGGCACCGAGCACCACCGAGGGGGGACGATCAAGGAGGCTCACAGTTCGACTCCCTGACCAGATCGCGATCGAGACACAATCGCGGATGCCACAAGATTCACGACGAGCGTAAGGATGAACAGCGCCACGCCGGCCGCCATCAACGCTGAGATCCCGAACTCGTCAGAGTCAGGGAACGTCAGGGCGATCGCCGAGGAGACCGTCGATCCGCCTCCACCGAGAATTCGCCACGTCGCAGGACTCACGTTGCCCAGGATCAACGCCACCGCGATCGTCTCACCGAGCGCTCGACCAAGGCCGAGCATGGTGCCGCCGATGATGCCACCACGGCCGAAGGGCAGCACGACCGTTCGGATCATGCCCCACCGTGTGCCACCAAGCGCGAGGGCCGCTTCGCGTTCAGCGGGCGGGGCCTGGGCGAAGACCTCGCGCATGATCGAGGTGCAGATGGGAATGACCATCAGAGCGATGATCAGCCCAGCAATGAACACCGACGCCTCGAACTGGGATTGCTTCCCCCCGAAGAAGGGCACCCAGCTCACATGTTTGTTGAGAAAGCCCGAGAGCCCGATCACCCGGGGCGCCATGAAGTACACACCCCACAGGCCGAACAACAGACTCGGCACGGCAGCGAGCAGGTCGACGAGTGAGACGAAGAGCCCCTTGGCTCTCCTCGGCACGATCTCGGTGAGGAACAGAGCCGCACCAATGCTCACTGGCACCGCAACGATGAGGCCGACCACGGCGACGAGGATGGTGCCGAAGAGCAGCGACGCGACACCGAGTTCCTTGACGGGCGCCATGGGGGCCCAATTCCTGTCGGTGAGCAGCTTCGTTCCGCCGGTCGATATCGCGTCCCAGCTCTTCACGAGCAGGAAGAGCCCGATTGCTGAAATCAGAAACAACGACAGGCTGCCCGCGCCTCGGGTGATCCGTTGGTAGAGGCGATCTGCTGGCAGCAATTCCTGATGGATCGAACGCGGCGTGTCCTCGCCTTGCTCGGCGGACGCCCAATCGGCGAGTTCCACGGTCATGATGTCCCCTCGCTTCTGGACTCGTCTTCCTTCACGCGCTGACCACTCATTGCTTCTCTCACAACACTCACAGGGTCGATGGCAGGAGCCGACTGAGGCTCTCCATCAACAACAGTCCAACGGCGAGTGAGATCGGAGCGACCACGATCCAGGTGCTGGCTGCCGACCACGAACGGGCGAGACGCCGACGAAGCCACCACAGCAGCAGAAGCGCCTGGCTGAAAATGATGACCGGAGCCCACGCCGTCGTATCACGATCAAGACCCAATTCCGAGATGGGGATCTCGCCGACGACGGCGGGTTGCAGCACCGGGGGTGCCGCATCCTCGGAACCCGTCAGGCGAGCGACGACGACGAGCCGACCCCGTGCCGAGTAGGACGAATTGGCGGTGATGAGCGTGAGGCGATTGGTCCCGTCCTCGCCGAGCACGTCGCGCTCGCCCGGCTTCACGACAAAAGTCTCAGCGACCTTGTACCGGTAGACGCCAACCCCCGTCGTCAGGTTGACCGTGTCGCCCCGACGAAGTTCGCCGATCCGCTGGAACGGCGCCCCGTATGTCGCACGGCGGCCGGCGATCACGATGTTGCCGACCCGACCAGGCAGCGCGCTGCCCCGGTAGTGGCCAGGACCATCGGTGAGTTGGGTTTGACCGGACCCCTCGATCACGACGTGCTCGACATCAAGAGAGGGGATCGAGATGAGCGCCAAGGGTGTCCCGAGCGCTGGCTTGCGGAAAGCTCGTTGCTGGTCGGTCTCGGTTGCGGCGGCCGCCACAGGTTCTGAGGGAGCGGCAGCGGCATCCGACGCGCTGTTTCCTGTTCCGAGCGCTGAGAGACTGTCTTGGACCTGACCTTCCCCAGCGGCGGTGCCCGTCGACGAGACCACCCGCTCCGCCTTCATCCGATCAGCAAGGGCGGGGCGCAGAAGGGTCTGAGCCCGTTGCTCAACGACGTCGGAGAAGACCAACTCGAAGACTAGGAAGCCGCAGATCGCCACGCCCAGCAGGCTCACCAATGATCCGACCGTGCGGCGCCATGTCGGAGCAGGGGAACGCGGCGCTTTCGGAGGCGGGGCGAACTCAGGATTCAATTGGGCATCGGCAATCCGCACCGCCGAGGCGTAATCGGCCATCGGCAGTTCCGACTCGACGTCGACACTCACGACGCTCGTCTCCGCCCGCGAACACGGCCCATGACCGGCCCGGCGATACACGCAACCGATCCGATGAGGCCCAGGAGCACCAAGCCTGGAGAGATCCCCGGCATCCCCAACAGGTCGCCAGCCACCCGAGCAATCGCTGCGAGCGGGCCGGAGTCCTCTCCAGTCACCGTGACGTTGGGATCAACGGCCGGAGCTGCAGTCTCGGGACTCAGTGTGGGCGCGTCCCCTCCAGCGCCGTCGACACTGCTGCCGCCGAACCCGCCGCTCGAACCCCTCGACCCAGAACCCCCAAGGCCACCCGAGCTTCCGCCACCCGAGCTTCCGCCACCCGTTGACGCCGGCACCGTTGAACCGGGATCCGCCGCATCAGTCGTCGCGTCGGGCGCGGTGGTTGTGGTGGTCTCGGGAACCGCTTGGCCGATCTTGGCGATCTGCTCGGTGGCGAAGGCTGTGAGCTCTGTCGTCAACGGGGTGTACCCGATCGATCCCACTGCTGCTTGACCAGCGGGTGACACGGCATAGGTGAGGAACTCATTGAGATCCTTCGCGTTCTCAGCCGTGAGCGATGCCGTCAGCGTTTTCGGAACCGCCACGTAGTACAGCATCGTCAGTGGGTAGGCGGAGGGATCCGTTCCACCAAAGCCGACATTGACGAGGCCCTTCGTTCTGTCAATCGTCGCCTGCTTCAACGTTGCGGTCACTCCGGCTTGCGACGGCAGCACGTAGGCGCCCGATGGGTTCTGTATCGAGCCCAGCCGGTTGCTGTACTTGAGTGAATAGGCGTGATCGATCAAGCCGATGCGGCCCGACCGTCGCTGCCATTGCACCGACAATGAGTCCGGCGAGAGCGGATCGAGGCTCAGGTCAACCATCGACAACGCAAGCGCGTTGGAGCCGGTCCGTTCCGCCTTATCCCTCTTGGCGAGGGCACTCTTGAAAAAATCGGGATCATTGGCGGGTCGGTCGGTGAGGGCAGGTCTGGTGGCACGAATGAATTCGCTGACTTTCCAGTTGGTGCTACTCACCTCGCTTCTGCCGGCATATGTGATCGCAGTGAAACTGGATTGGGGGTCACCGAGGCTCGACAACGTCTTGGCCGGAATACGACATCGTTGGGCTGAATCCCATCCCGTGTTTCCGAGAATCGTGAAGTTGTCCACCGCCTGCGCACCGGTTCCAAGACGCACTCCGGACTTTGTACCCACCATGACCGCAAGCGCGTCCTGGCTGACCCGGAGCTCATTCTGTTGGAGTCCGACAACATTGATGTCGTACACCGCATCGAGCGATCCGGCTGCCACAGGCACATAGACCAGATTGGCGTTGGTCGTGGCGGCGAGCGCCCGCTTTTCCGCCAAGGCCGCAGCATCCGAAGGTGTTGCCCCAGGCGGCGTCGAGAAAAACGAGTTGGGGAGCAGCGGGAACCCAGCAACGGCAAAGTCGTTCTTGTCCTCCATCATCGCCTCGTAGCCGTTGTCGACCGTCCGTGCGGCATATGAGACATCGACGCCGTTGTCAGACGCCAGGCTCTGAGCGCTGAGTGCCTCGAGGGCCAGACCAGCGCCGGTGCCACCCGCGCCGAAAACGGTCGCCCGATTCGTTGGTCGGGGCGGGGGTGCTTTGTAGTTTGTAACGGCGGGCGGAGCCGGGGGCACATACGTTGGCGGTCGAGCTGGAACCATGTCGCCGTCCTCGTCCACCAGTGCCCCGGGGCGGGCCTGCGGAGCGATCACATGGGCGGCGACATTGTCGCCGTAGTCGAGCGAACAACTCGACACTCTGATCTCGCAGAAATCGCCGCCCTGGCAGTTCTGCTGGAAACGATCGGCTTGACCAACAAAGAAGACCTTCGGAAAGAGCACGAACTCGGCGCTGCCCGTGCCGTCTGCTGCGGTGTTCGCCACCACCGTCGAGCCCGAATCGCACGAGCTGAACGTCGCCCCGTTGAAGGCCTGCGCTCGTTCCGGGGTCGGGCACTGCTGGAGAAATGCCGTTCCAGGTGCCATCCCCGTCCATCGAACGATGACCTTCTCGCCATACACCGCACCACCTGTGGGCTCGACAACCGACAGAGTGGGCACGAACCCGGCCGGAATCGGCCGGTCGAACTGTGAGAGTCGCCCCGGCTCGGCGCCCACGCCGTTGCTGAAGGAGGCGAAGACGCTCAGCGCAGCAACCAACGCAATGGCAGACGCGACCCGGGGCCACGCGCGCCGTCGCGGCTCTGCGACCCACTGATTGGTTCGAATCATTGAGGCGTCTCCGAGTGGCCGATCCTGCTCCTCTCGACTCTCGCAGCTCCCGCATGGGGGACACCAAGCTCCGGACGCCTTGTTCAGCGACTGTTCGCCCAGCCGTTACCCGCTGGTTTCCAACGGCTCACGCAAGGCCGACATCGACCGAACGCTGCACGTTTGAAGGCGCTTTGAGGCGACGACCGTCAGTGGCTCGACAGGTAGGCGGCGGCCTGCTCGTTGACCAGATCGACGATGTCCTGCATCACCAGGAACACATCCTGAAGATGCAGACCCCATTGCGGTGTCAGATCGCCGCCGATGTCATCGGCACGCGGGTCGGCCGGATCGCCGTTCACGGTCACCTCGAGGTAGCCGAACCCGTTCTTGTTGACGCACTCGCCGCTCACGAGACCGGGGGTCGACACGAAGGGAGTCGAGATCGTGGCGTTCGACACCCAGGGTCGACCGGCCACGAAGACCGAACCCAGTTCCGACTTCCCACCCGCCAGGGACGAGGGAATGTTGCAGGCAGCAACCCCGCCATCATCGACGCGTCCGAACAGCGAGTTCGGCGGCGGAGGCGATGTCACGCGGAACGACTCCCACGACAGGAAGCACGACAGCTGATTGCGTGCCCGGCAAAGCGGCACGTTCTTGAACTCGCCGCCCACATCCTTCCCAGCGGGCACGCTCACCGCAGCCCCAGCGAGGTACGCAGCAATGAGTCGATCCCGCGCCTCGGGCAACGGGTCGATCTCTTCTTTGATCAGTCGTGACAACTGATACGAGCCCTGCGAATGACCGATGAGGACAACACCTCGACCGTTGTTGTCGTGCGACATGTACTGCTTGAACGCATCCAGCACGTCGCCGTAGGCCGTTTCGCCGACGGACGCGTCCTGCTTCGCTCCACCCAGCGCGGCGGTCATTCCCGTCAGTGTTCGCTGACGATATACCGGCGCAAATACACGACACACCGAGCCCAGTCGAGCGGCCTGAGCGAGCGCGGAGGCTCCCTCCTGGCCCGGCGAGGGGGTGAGATCCGAGTTGGGTGTCGGGTCGGTGGAAATGGTCGGGTAGACGTAGAAGCAGTCAATTTTCGGATCGTCCGCTTTCGTCCAGGGCTGGGTCGTGAGCGTGCCGTCAGCGGCAACAGTCGTGACATCGAGGCCCGAATCGCAGATGTCGTCGGTGTCTGGTCGGCAGAGCCAGTTGCTGGTGCCGGCGTACTGCGTGCTCTCGTAGCCGGGATACAGCGCCGTGGCGGCACCCTTCGCAGCGAGGGTGGTCGCTGTGCCGCCTGCTGCGCCGTTCGAGCTCGCGCCAACAGCCGAGGTGCTGGGAATCGAGTTGGCGTCCAGCGTTGCCGTTGCCGTATCGCTGCCCGAACACGCCGCGAGCATCGCGATCGCCACCATGAGTGCGAGCTTGGCCCCAGACCTCACCACCATTGCTTGGTCGAGGTTCGACACCGCGACGACCCTGGGTGTGGTTTCGGTTCCAGAGTTCGAAGCATGTTCACGCATGTGAGCAGCTTTGCAGAAACCCGACGGCCGCTCCCCGACGAACGCTACGGCTCAGTAGTCGGCGACGGTCGGCGATGCCGCCACGGCGACCTGGCAGGACCCTGCTGCCTTGGCCCGATACATCGCTTCGTCCGCACGCCGGATCAGCGTCGACCGGTCAGCCAGCCCCGATCCCATCGCCACTCCGATGCTCGCACCAACGGTCACTGGTTCGCCGCCGATGCTGATCGGACGGGACACCACGTCGATGACCCGACGCGCGATCCCCACCGCGGTCCGCTCGTCGGCCAAGTCAGGACAGAGGACCGCGAACTCGTCTCCACCGAGTCGCGCCACGCGATCAATGGGCCGAACGGCCGAAACAATTCTGCGACCCACTTCGACCAGCACGGCGTCGCCCGCTTCGTGTCCGAGTCGATCGTTGATGGGTTTGAAGTCGTCGAGGTCGATGAACAACAACGCGCTCGTGGCGTTGGACATTGTGACCTGGGCGCCGAACCCGGCTCGATTGTGCAGTGTTGTGAGCGGATCGTGCGTGGCCTCCCAGCGGAGCGCAGCCTTTGAGTGGTGATCCACGATCGCCAGCGAGGCCAACCGAACCGCCTGATGGACCGGCTGTTGCGGCCCGATGATCAACTCAAGATCTGCCCGACACCAGATCACGAGACAGCCCACCACGTCGCCGCGACCCGGCGCGGTGACTGGAACAGCCCATACCGCCTGGAACCCGTCGCCCTCGCGGCGATCGGTGATCTGTTGGATCTCGGCGGTGACGCGCGCCATCGAGATCAGTTCGTCGGGCGGCACCGGCAACGGACCGCCATCGGACGCTCGTTCGATGATCTCCCGGCCGCTGTCCCACCAGAGGATCTGCGTGCGGCAACCATCGAACGTGCAGTCCATGAGTCGGGCAACCACCGGGAGCACTTCATCAATCGGCGCGCCGCTCCCAAGGAGGTCGATCGAACGGGCCAGATCAGTCCGGTCCTGGCCGCGCCTCCCAATGCCCAACAGGGTTCCGAGCTCCGGGTCTTCCATCTGATTGAAGATGGCCACCTCGGCCAGGACCCACGAGCCGTCGGCGTGGGCGATGCGGATCGTTGAGTACTCAGGAAGCCACGTCGGATCGAAGTCGGCGTAGGCCGTCGCGGCCTAGGCGTGGTACTCGACGCCCGCCAGGGCCAGCTCCACGTCGTCGGGGTGCACCAGATCGATCACGTTTCGTCCGACCGCATCGGACCAGCCGAAAATGGGCTCCAAGGTGTCCGATGCCCAGACGATGTTGAACGAGGGATCCATCATCACGCTGAAGTGTCCATATGCACGGGAGAACGCCAGACCCACACGCTCCAACATCGACGCTGTTGATGTCTGGAGCGGGTCCAATGTGGTCGACATCTCTTGGTCGTCGACAACCTCGGGGGTGGAGTTGAGATTGACACGGTCCATTGATGTCGACGCGAGCGCCCCGGGGTGAAATCCCTACCCGCCGGAGAGAGCGGCCAGCACATCGAGCCGAGCTGCGGTGCGGGCGAAATCTTCGGTTGAGATGCTCGGCCGCAGGGCGTGACTCAGTGTTAT
>JBBRSC010000076.1:0-13281 GCA_038245795.1 Acidimicrobiales bacterium | reverse complement strand
TCGGAGTGCCGATCGATGTTGGTTGCGCACGTTGGGTCCCTCCTGGGGGATGTTCGATGAACAACAGAAACTCTAAGGAAGCGATGTGGACGAACGGAATGCCTCAGGTGAACGAGAGGTGAACGCCTCGGGAATTCCCCGGTTGGCCCCGATCAGGTGGTGTGGGCGTGCCAGAAGGCGGCCAGTAACTGCGGTGCCAGCCAGTTCGACACCGGTTCTCGCCCGAAATAGTCGACGTGAAGACCGTCGGCTCTGAGCAACTGATCAGCGGGGCCTCGCGGCCAGTTCTCGAAGAACTGCGCGTAGTGGACGATCGCCACGTTGTCGTGGCGTGTCGCAAGCTCACTCAGGAGTTCATTGATCCGCTTCATCCGCAACGGGTCATTGGCTGGCGAGCCGACACTGCGGTCGGCCAGATTGATCCCGTCGAAGACAGGTGGGTTGTCCAACCAGACAATCGGTGCCCCGGCGTTCGACAGCAGGGTGACCAACTTGTCGTAGACGCCGGCAAGTCGTCCATCGAACGCGGGCTCTCCGACATGTTCGAGGGGGCCGGTCGGGCCGAATCGACGATCGGTCGCATCGTGAAACGCGCCAGCCACCATGATCAGGTCCGGTTGGGTCTCGCTCATGGCCGTCATCCACGTCTGTGGCCACTCGTCGCACGCTGGGGCAAAGGTTCGCTCCGAGCCTCCCACCACTTCGGTTCCGCCGGTCAACAGCCCGCAGCCGAGCAGCCCGTAGCCGGCGACCTGAAGGGTCCCTGGGTGTCTGGAGGCCCACCCATTGAGCGCGAAGGCCAAGAAGGTGGCGCTCGAATCCCCGACCACCAGCAGACGCAATGGCCGCGCCGGCATCGGGACGTCAACGGGGTTGAACGAAAACGGCGCTTCACTTGTCGCGGTGAGGCGGGACACGCTCGGCGGAGCGACGGGACTCGGATTGCTCTGGCGAATCGGGCTCGTGTCGATGTTCGCCGGATCAATGCGGAGCGCGTTCGGGTTCGAGGCCACGATCTGCGCCGTCCCCACCGTGACATGCGATGTCGTGAGGGCGAGGGAGACCACGATCACCATGCTCAGCGCCGGGGCAACCCCCCACAACGGCACACGAACGGCCGGACGACTCCACCGGAACGGCTGTTCGACCAGGCGAAACATCAGCTCAGCGCAGATCAGACAGACTCCCACTCGAACCGCAAACAACGGCCAGAAGCCGATTGGGATCCGGTGAGGTGACATCACCATGAAGAGCGGGAAGTGCAGTAGATAAATGCCGTACGAGCGCTGCCCCAACCACACGAGCACCCGTGGAGAGAAGATCCGCGACACCAGGTTCGCGGGATCGGTGCACGCCGCTACCACCACGCACGACAGGACCGCATATGCGCCAAAGCCGCCGTGGTAGATCCATTCCGCAGTTCGCGACGCGGTCAGCCAGACGGCCAACACACCCCCGACCGCAAGCGGTCCCAGGATCCGCAGCGTCGAGCGCAGCCGACCAGGGGCCATGTTGTCGCCCAATCGTTGGCGGCTCAGCAGTACCGCGAGTCCGCAGCCGAGGAGAATTTCTGCAGCTCGGGTATCGGTCCCGAGGTACACGCGATCCTTCGTCAGCGTCATGACGAGCGGCAGCGAGACCGACGCCACACTCAACGCGGCGATTCCTCCAAGGAGGCGACGACGGATCTGCGCTTCGGTGCCGGATCGCCACGCCATGGCCACGAACAACAGCGGAAACAGCAGGTAGAACTGCTCCTCGATGGCAAGCGACCAGAAATGCAGCACCGGGGACGGCGTGGAGAACTGTTCGAGATAGGACTGCCCAGTGAAGATGAAGCGCCAATTCGCCACATATCCCAAGGCCGCGAGCACGTCGCCACGCAGGCTCGCCCGTTGGGCGGCATCAGCAGCAACGACCCCGAACACCACGATGAGCGCCAACGTCACGAGCGCCGCCGGGAGGAGACGCCGGAAGCGCCTGACCCAGAACGCTCGAAGATTCACTGTGCCGGTGGCGATCCGCTCTGAATACAACAGCGACGTGATGAGAAAGCCCGAGAGCGTGAAGAACGTCGAGATCGTGAAGACGAAGCCACGACCCCACGGGGCGCCGTGGTGGTACAACAACATTCCAACGAGCCCAACACCGCGGTACCCATCCAACGCCGGAACATGACCGCGGCGGGTGTCCTCCGGGGCGGTGACCGCCATGTCGGTGGTCACCGCGACATCATGAGGCGCAGGGCGCGTTCAGCGAGGCCAGGTCGGCGCACACGGTGGCTCTGCTGATCCGCCACATGCCTTCAACGGCGACTGCTGTGCCCTGCCGTTCAGCCCCGGGCTGGCCATTGAAGAACACGGAGTACGACACGTCGGCGGCCGTGTCAGACGTGAATGTCACCTTCAATACGGTGCCACGTGCATTCGCCAACGGGGCTGCGTATTGGCCCGTACCTGCGGCCCGAAAGGCCGAGTCGACACCACGCGAATCGTCGATCACGGAGAGACGCGCGTCGAGTGGTTGGGTACCGTCGTAGGCAATCGCGTAGGCCTGACGAACGGCGTTCTCGGCGCTGGTGATGTCCGGCGGCTGCGACGCAGGTGCGGTCGTCGGCACCACTGACAACCCTGCGGTGGGAGGAGTGGTCTTCAGCGTGGTGTTGACCCTGATCGTCGTTTCGACGGATACGGGTGACGCGGCGCGATCTGTCTCGAGACGATCTACTCGGGCTGCCAGGTCCGACGCCCTGAGCTGCGCGAACACACCGAAACCGAGCGCGCCCAGAGCCAGCACGACCGCTGCGGCCGCCCACGCGCCCGCTGACCCATCGCTCGAGCCGCGGTCGCCCGACAGTGGATCACGCGGCTCGTCACCACTCAACTCGTCCACCTCACCCCTCATGGCCCCCCTCAGAACCCGACCCCGACGCGTCACGCCTCGGTGATCGCACCTTTCTCTGCACCTTGTGCGAGCCGAGCGTATTTGGCAAGAACCCCCGACGTATATCGGGGTTCGGGAAGCTTCCAATTCGCTCGCCGTTGCGCCAACGTCGCCTCGTCGACCTGCAGATCAATGATGTGGTTCCGGACGTCAATGCTGATGGTGTCACCGTCCTGGACGAATGCAATCGGCCCTCCGTCGACGGCCTCCGGGGCGACGTGGCCGATGCAGAACCCGTGTGTCCCGCCGGAGAATCGTCCATCGGTGATCAGCGCAGCGTCACCGCCGCGGCCCGCTCCCTTCATGGCGCCGGTGATCGCCAACATCTCGCGCATTCCCGGGCCACCCTTGGGCCCTTCGTAGCGGATGACCACAATGTCGCCTGGCTGAATTCGTCCGGCGAGCACCGCTTCCATCGCGAGGTCCTCGCCGTCGAAGACCCGTGCCGTCCCTTCGAAGAAGTCGTGATCAATCCCCGCAACCTTCACCACTGCACCTTTCGGCGCCAGAGTCCCTCTCAGGACGGCGATGCCGCCGACGTCGTGGAGTGGATTGTCAAAGGCCCGAATGACCTGCCCGTCCGGAGCCGGAGCACCGATCATGGCCAGGTTCTCGCCCATCGTCTTGCCGGTCACCGTGATCTCGTCGAGATGCAAGAGCCCTTCACTTGCCAGCAACTGCAGGACGACCGGGACACCTCCAACCCGGTCAACGTCGAGCATGTGGTACTGACCGTGAGGTTTGGTATCGGCGAGGTGCGGGACCTTCGCCGCAATGCGGTTGAAGTCGTCGAGCTCGAGGTCGACCCGCGCTTCCCAGGCAATGGCGAGCAGGTGCAACACTGCGTTTGTGGACCCGCCCAAGGCCATCACCACTGCGATGGCGTTCTCGAATGCTGCCTTGGTCATGATGTCCCGCGCCCGAATGTTCATCTCGAGGAGCTTGATCACCGCAGTTCCGGATGCATACGCGTAGTCATCGCGTCGTCGATCCACCGCCGGGGCTGACGCTGACCCCGGCAGCGAAATACCGAGTGCTTCACCGACCGAGGCCATGGTGTTGGCGGTGAACATCCCGGCGCACGATCCGATGGTCGGACACGCATTGCGTTCGATGGCATCGAGTTCGGACTCGGGAATCGCACCCGTCGCGAAGGCTCCGACCGCTTCGAAGACCGACACGATGTCGATGGCTTTGCCGTTGAGCTGACCAGGAAGTTTCGAGCCCCCGTAGAGGAACACGGCCGGAAGATTCAGCCGCGCGCTTGCCATCATCATGCCCGGCAGCGACTTGTCACACCCGGCGAAGCTGACCAGGGCATCGAACCGCTCGGCATGCATCATCGTCTCAACGCTGTCGGCGATGACCTCCCGGCTGACCAACGAAGCGCGCATGCCCTCGTGGCCCATGGAGATCCCGTCGGACACCGCAATTGTGTTGAACTGAAACGGGAAGCCGCCGGCCGCGCGGATTCCCTCCTTGGCCTGCTTCGCCAGGCGGTCCAGCGGCATGTTGCACGGAGTGACTTCGTTCCATGAGGACGCGACACCGACCTGGTACTTGTCGAAGTCGCCATCGCGCATCCCAACGGCTCGCAGCATCGCGCGTGCTGGTGCCTTCTGATATCCCTCGGTGACGTCACCGGAGCGGGGTCTGTTCGTTGCCATCGCGCCAGGTTACGTCGGACGCTCGGCGCAGGCAGCTCTCGTTTCTTCCCCACCGTGCGCCGGGGGTCGAGCGCCTACCCTGGTGGACATGAAACGACGGCTGTCTCGGTGGACCGGCGCGGCATCCAGTTAAACGATCGACGGATCCTGGCCTTGGCGCTGCCTGCGATTGCGGCGCTCGCTGCCGATCCGCTCTACAACCTCACCGACGCCGCAATCCTGGGGCGCCTCGGAACCACTGAACTCGCCGGCGCAACCATTGCGTCAGAGATTCTGCTCCTGACGACGTCGGTCTTCATCTTCCTGATGTTCGCCACGACGGCCGGGGTCTCGCGGCTTGCTGGGGCCGGCGACCTGTCCGGCGCTGCCCATCAAGGCGTCCAGGCCATCTGGTTGGGCGGCGGCCTCGGCCTGTTCGCCGCTGCCAGTCTCGCGATTGTCGGACCAACCTTGTTGACCCTCTGGGGCGCCGACGGTGCTGTCAGCAGCGCTGCTACGACGTATCTGTGGTGGAGCCTGGCCGGCCTTCCTGCGACGCTCATCGTCATGGCCGGAACCGGGTTCGTCCGTGGCGGCGGAAACACGGTGGTCCCGCTCTGGATCGCCCTCGGTACCGTGGCGCTCAACCTCGTCGGTGAAGTCATCGCCATCTACGGGCTCGGCATGGGCGTTGGAGCCTCGGCGGGAACGACGTCGGCGGCTCGGTGGGTCGGGGCAATGATCTATGTGTCGATTACCTGGCGGTCTGCGCGCCGCGTGCACCGATCTACTCGACCATCGTCCGTCGCGCTTCGTGAGCTCGGAGCTACCGGACGGCCGCTCTTCGTTCGCACCGCCGCGCTGCGCGGGACCGTCGCTGCCTCGGTGGCACTGGCCAGCCGTTACGGTGAGGCGTCGCTCGCCGGATACGGCATCAGCTTCGGGATCTGGGCGTTCCTGGCCTACGTGTCCGACGGCTTCGAGGTGGCGGGACAGATTCTCGTGGCACGAGAGCTGGGGGCCGGTTCGACATTTCGGGCCAGAGCGATCGCGCTCAGGATCCTGAGGTTGTCAGCGCTGCTCGGAGTCGTGATCGGCGCCGTCGTGATCCTTGGGCGGTTCCTGATCGCGCCGATCTTCAGCAATGATCCTCGAGTGATCGCTGTCACGGTTGCGTCGCTGTTGTGGGTCGGGGCCGCCCAGCCGCTCAATGCTGTCGTCTTCAGCCTCGACGGAATCCTCGTCGGTGCCAATGACCTCAACTTCCTCGCCCGAGCAATGATCTGTGCCGCCGCGTGTTTCGCGGTCGTCGCCGGCATCGGCCAGTGGTTTGACGCTGGGCTGTGGTCGGTCTGGCTCGCCATTGCGACGTTCATGACGGCGCGCCTCATCGGACTCGGCGTCCGCTTCTGGGGCGATCGCTGGGCAGTCGTGTCGCGGTGAGGGTCAGCGGCCTTGACAGTTGGCTGCGACCCACTGGCTGACTTGCTGTGACGAGGTCACGAAACTCTGCGATTCGATCAAGACGTTGATCTCCCCGGTTGCCTTGGTCTCGTTCGGCGACACCGCATAGCGATCGACGATGTCGAGGACCTGTTGGAAGACGGCCTTCTGCGATTGCAACGCGGGGGTCAGCTGGGGTGGCGAGATCTGGATCAGATGGTCGAAGACGTTGACGAGACCCTCCGTGAGCACCTTGCGGGCTGCGGAATTCGTGAACAGTGTCGGATCTAGGCGGTTCTCCTCCAGATCGCGTTGCGTGAGAATGGCACACGTGTCATTGGAAGCCAGCAGCTTGTCGAACAGTGCCTGCAAGGCTTCCAAGCCCGCCGCTCCAGCTGACAGCTCCGCCGTGCCCAGCGGGTCGACGGTGGTCGTCGAAGAGACCGGCGGGCCGACCTGAAAGTCAATCTGCTCCGTGGTACTGCAACCAACGCTGATCATCAGCAGCCCTGCAGTAAACGACACGGCGATCAGTCGATAATGTCGAGCGGGGTTCATTCGATCACTCCCCGGCCGTCGCGCACACGGCGTCAAGGCGGGACGCTATGCCATCCTGCGCAGCCTGATAGGCCGGATCACCAGTGGTCGAACGGTAGGCGGCAGCGACGGCTTGGTCGGTCGGCGCAGTGGATCCCAATCGTTCCAGCCCGGCCGCCATGGTCCCCCATTGGCTGGCGATATCGGTCGGCACGGCGCCAGCGACGTCGCGTGCTGCCTTGGCAGCGCGGGCAGCCGCCTGCGTGAACGCCAGTGGGTCGTTCACGTTCGACACATCGCCAATGATGATCGTGTGCACGGTACATATGTCCTGCGCCGCGACCGCCGATGAGAGCTGCTCAGCCTCGTCAACCGAGGTCGGCGGAATGGTCGGGCTCGCGGTCACGATCGGAACCTGGCTCGACGTCGGCGTCGCCGTCGGAAACGCTCCGGGTGCCCCAACAGGTTGGGTGGTCCCCGGGATCGTTGCCCCGAGTGCAGTCGTCAGGGTTGGCGGCACCGCAACCGGCGTCTGGTCAGCGCAACTCGACGAGGACACGGCTCCGATCACCACCGCAAGGGACCATCTGACACACCTTCCCCACCGCATGCGGCCAATGGTAGAGGACGGAGGGCGCGCCCCAACTTCGGCAGTTCGCCGTACTCAACTTGGGCAGTTCGCCTGGGACCACTTCAGGAGACCCGCGTAGGCGTCTGCGAATTCGGGGGACTCGAAGACCGATTGCACCGACGGATCGTTGACATCACCGTTGACCCGCTCCGCGACGGCGACCGCCGAACGGGCGGCCATGGCAATCACGTTCCAGTCGTCCAACACGATCGCGGGGGTGAACGCAGTGGCGGCTTCGATGGCGTCGGCGAGCGAGCGGTACGCATCGACGACTGCTGGTCCCGGCGCCACGTCAGGCCGTTGCAGATCAATGACCGCCATCATCTGACACAGATCGCCAGAGGCCTTGGCGGCCGCGAGGTTCGCCTGGAACTCATCGACGGTCTTGGGTCGGGCGAGGCCGAGCGGATCGTCAGGATCTGGAATCGACGAGGTCGACGAGGTCGGTGACAGGGTCGAGGTGGTGAAAACAATCGCCCCGTCGTCACCGGAACACGACGACCCTGCGAACGTTGCCGCCAACGCCACCACGGCGACGCATCGGCCGATGATCGATGGGGACATATTGGTCAACCGCGGCGCTGATTGAGTATGGCCGAGACGGCCTTACCGTCGGCCTTCCCGCCGGTCGCCTTCATGGCGGCCCCGACGAAGAACCCCATCACCTTCTGCTCACCGGCAACGAGCTTCGCCCATTCGTCGGCATGGGCAGCAATGAGACCATCAACCATCGATTCAAGCTCGTCGCTCGGCATCGCTTCATAACCGAGTTCGCTCGCGATCGACGCTGGATCCTCTCCGAACTCAACCATGCGCGCCAGCACCGTCTTGGCCTGTGTGGCGCTGATGGCACCCGACGATTCCATCGTCGACAATGCTGCAAACGCAGCCTGGGACAGATCGGTCGCCCGATCGTCGGAGAGTTGCTGAGCGTGGTTCACCAGCCGAGCTGGATCGCCGCCGATCGTCACTGCTTCGAGCACCAGATCATCCAGACCGCGTTCGACGATCAGCGCGGCAGCGGCGACGGTGGCGCCGGTTCGTTCAACGACTCGCAGGCGTCGCTCCCGAGGCAGCATCGGCAGCGCGGCACGGATCTGTTCGATCCAAGCGGGGTCCGGATCCAACTCGACCAGATCCGGCTCGGGAAAATAGCGGTAGTCGGTGGCTTCCTCTTTGGAGCGCAGGGTGACCGTGCGCCCCTCGTCCTCGTTCCAATGGCGCGTCTCCTGGCGGATCCGCTCCCCGGCTTCCAGCAGGTCGATCTGTCGTCGCGCTTCGTAGTCGATCGCCCGACCCATCGAGCGCAGCGAGTTCACGTTCTTGATCTCGCATCGCGTCCCGAAGGGATCGTCGTCGCTTCGTCGCACGCTGACGTTGCAGTCGACACGCATGGACCCCTCTTCCATCTTGCCGTCCGAGGCGCCGACGGCAATCAGGATGGCACGCAGCTCCGACACGTAGACCTTGGCCTGCTCGGCGGTGCGCATGTCGGGCTCGCTCACGATCTCGAGTAACGGCACTCCGGCGCGGTTGTAATCGACGAGCGTGTAGTCGGCGTCATGGATGCGACCGCCACCCGAGCCCATGTGGGTGCTCTTGCCGGTGTCCTCCTCGAGATGCGCCCGGGTGATGCCGACGGTCGAGCCATCGGGAAGGTCGAGGTGGCCTTCGCCATTGATCGGCAACTCGTACTGGCTGATCTGGAAGTCCTTTGGCTGGTCTGGATAGAAGTAGTTCTTCCGGGCAAAGACCGATCGCTGCACCACGCAGTTCAAGGCCAGACCAATCCGGATTGCCAGCTCGACCGCCACCTTGTTCAACACCGGCAGCGAACCAGGAAGGCCCAAACTGACCGGGTCGAGATGGGTGTTCGGTTCACCGCCGAACAGATTCGGACTGGACGAGAACAACTTCGTCTGCGTGGCCAATTCAGTGTGGACCTCGAGCCCGATCACCATCTTCCAGCCGTTGGGCAGTCCGTTGTCGGGCAGTTCGTTACTCATGAGATGGCCTCGCTGTTGGCCGCAGCTTCGAGCACTGCGGCAGCTCGGAACATCGGGATCTCCCCCATCATCGGCGCCATGACCTGAACCCCAACAGGCATCCCGTCGTCACCGACCCCGAACGGCACCGACATCGCCGGGTGCCCTGCGAGGTTGGTCGGGATTGTGCAGACATCGTTCAGGTACATGGTCATCGGGTCCTCGGTCTTGTCGCCGAACGCGAAGGCCGTCGTCGGTGAGGTCGGCGACAACAGCACGTCGAAGTCCTGATAGGCCCGATCGAAATCGCGTCGGATCAGGGAACGAACCTTCTGTGCCGTCCCGTAATACGCGTCGTAGTAGCCCGCCGACAGCGCATAGGTTCCGAGCATGATCCGACGTTTGACTTCATCACCGAAGCCGGCTGTACGGGTGGCGTCGTACATGTCGGGCGTCGTCGAGGCATCGACGCGCAGACCGAACCGGACGGCGTCGTACCGGGCGAGGTTCGAACTCGCCTCGGCTGGAGCAATGAGGTAATACGCATCCAGACCGTACGCTGCGGCCGGAACGTTGACCTCGCCGACAATCGCACCGGCAGCCTCGAGCGCTGCGGCGGCGGCCTCGGTCCGACGACGAACGTCATCGGCGATTCCTTCGACCATGAACTCCGAAACGATGCCCACTCGGAGCCCTTGTACCCCGTCTGCGAGATGGGACATGAGGTCGGCGACGGGCTCAGGAATGGACGTCGAGTCGAGCGGATCATGGCCGGCAATGACTTCCAGCAGCAATGCGGCGTCGGTCACCGTCGTGGCGAATGGACCGATCTGGTCGAGCGAGCTGGCGAACGCCACCAACCCGTAGCGGCTGACCAGTCCGTAGGTCGGTTTCACACCCACCACACCGCAGAGGGCGGCTGGTTGCCGTATGGATCCACCGGTGTCGGAGCCCAGCGACAGCGGGACGTAACCAGCGGCGACTGCCGCGGCACTCCCACCCGACGAGCCGCCCGGCACCCGCGAGAGGTCACGCGGATTCCTGGTGGGCCCGAACGCCGAGTTCTCCGTCGATGAGCCCATCGCGAACTCATCGAGGTTGGTTTTGCCCACGCTGATCGCGCCCGAGTGGGCGAGCATCGTGACGACGGTGGCGTCATAGGGGGGGCGCCAGCCTTCGAGAATCTTGGAACTGCAGGTGGTCGGGACTCCTCGCGTACAGAGGTTGTCCTTCAAGGCAATGGGTACGCCGGCGAGTCGGCCGACAGGACGACCCGCGGCGATCTCCACATCGATCTCGGCGGCTCGTTGACGCGCAGCATCATCCGTCACCAAGTTGAAGGCCGAGATGTCACCGTCGCGTTCGGCGATGGCGGACAGCGATGCCTCGACCAGCTCGGTCGCTGTGACCTCTCGGGCCGCCACCGCTGCAGCCATCTCCAGGGCAGTCGTGAGCTCCGTCATGGCTCTTCTCCCAGCACGGGTGGGACCCGAAACATGCCAGCCTCGGCTGATGGCGCTTGTGACAGTACCTCGTCGCGGTCCAGAGACGGCGCCAAAACATCGGCGCGCATGACGTTTCGGAGCCCGTACGGATGGCCCATTGGTTCCACACCCTCGAGATCCAGTGCCGCCATCTGCGCGGCGTGTTCCAGGATGTCGCCGAGCTGGGAGGTGAAGCGTTCCAGCTCGTCGGGGGCGATGTTGAGTCGTGCAAGGCGGGCCACATGGGCGACGTCCTCGACCGTGATGCGTTCTGGCATAGGCGAGTGAGCTTACGGCCGTTCAGCCGAAGACCCGCGACGCGAACTCCACGGACCGTTCCTCGATCAGCGGCGCGTCGAAATCGAGCGTTGCCACATGGAAGCTCCGGTCCAGCGAGATCCGCGCTACCGGGCCGCCGACGTGCGACGCGAAATGATCACTCGATGCCGGGACGACCACGTGATCCTGCGGAGACGTCATGAGGAGCACCGGACACGAGATCGATTTGAGGAGCGGCTGAAGCTCATCGATTGCATCACCGAGCGATGCCAACGGGCCGAGAGGCGTCCGGTCGTAGGCCAGCTCGACGATGCCGTCCCTGGCGATGTCGCTGCCGATGGCGTCGAACGTGGTCTCACCCGCCTCCATCATCGGTCGGAGCAATTCCTCCATTTCCGGCTGAGGCATCACGGCCGGATTCACGAGCGCGATCCCGACGATCTCAGGATGCTTGGCAGCCAACCAGGCCGTCAGCGTGCCGCCCATCGACAATCCCGCCACCATGACCCGATCACACTGCACGGCAAGCCGCTGATAGGCGTCCTCGGCAGCGGTCGACCAGTCGGTCCAGCTGGTGGCGATCATGTCCTCCACAGATGTGCCGTGACCGGGCAGTAGCGGCAAGTCCACCGTGTAACCGGCATCCGCGAACGCCTGAGCCCACGGCCGCACCGAATGAGGTGATCCCGTGAACCCGTGGAGCACGAGCACCCCGTGGTTGCCACCGGACCAGGACTGGGGCTCTGCGCCCGCAAGGATGTCGACCATCAGCCCAGACTACTGGCGTCGCACGGCCAGACCTGGTGGACTCGTCAGCGGTATGGGTCGTCGCTGGCGGGTTCGTTCCACCACTCGGGGCTCGACGGCTCCCAGTCCGGGTTGGGGAAAATGCAGTCGACCGGACATGGCTCGATGCACTTCTCACAGCCGGAGCACAGCTCAGGGATGATGATGACATCGAGGTCATGGTTGAAGATCGCTCCGAACTGGGGCGGGCAGTGTCGGATGCACGTATCGCAGTTGATGCAGATCGACATATCGATCAGCAGCGGGGGCGACTGCCACTTCTCATGTCGCTGGCGTGACGCCAGCCGATCGTCGCGACCACTCATCGCTCCCCACGTCTCCTACTCAGCAGCCCAGATTCACATCTGTCGTGCGGACGAAGATGCCTCAATCTGTATAGTCTGCCCGAAGTTCGACAACGACAACGACAACGACAACGACAACGACAACGACAACGAGTAAGGACCAAACATGGCGAAGTACCAATTCCTGACGCCCGAGTGGGTAGCCGCAGCACGCGCGATTCGCGAAGAACTCGAGGGCGATGCCCCCGCACCCGCCCATGTCGTGCGGATGAACCAGATCATCATCGAGGTGCCCTTCGGCGAGGGAGAGCTGAACGCTCACATGGACACCTCGGACGGCACCGTGAAGATGGACCTCGGTCATCTCGAGAACCCTGACCTGACCGTCACGATCGACTACATCACCGCCAAAGCAATCCTCGTCGACGGCAATCCCCAGGCCGGAATGCAGGCGTTCATGGCCGGCAAGATCAAAGTGCAAGGCGACATGACCAAGATGATGGCCATGGCCGGCGGTGCTCAGGACGACAGCGCCGCTGCCATCGCTGCCAAGATCAAAGAGATCACCGAAGACTGACCTCGGGTTCAGTCGTCACGGGCTCGGGGCGCTTCGGCGCCCCGTTTGTCGCGGCATGGCGCCGGAGACCGAGGGCCAGGACGATGCCGACCGCGCTGACGGCCGCGCCGACGATGTATGCGTCGCGGAACGATCCGGCCACGCCCGACGCTGCGACCCGCGACACCTGAATGGTGTCGAGCAGGTTCATTCCCAACGAAGCGCCGACCATTCCCACCAGCTGCAGCGCGGCGGCCGCCACACCGAGATCGAACGGATCGACCGAGTTCGCTACCGAGGTTGCCGCCGCGGGCTGAGCGGAACCCTGCCCGAACCCGGAGATCGCAATGGCAAACACCACCCACGCGGTGGCTGGCGCATGAGCGATGACGGCCAACATGGCCAGGGACACGGTCATGGACACTGCCCCAATGACCATGTAGATCCGGGTTCCGACGCGGGGAATCATGGCGCCGGCGATCGGGCCGCAGATGGCGAACACGAGCGGGCGTGGAATCAAGAGCAAGCTGATCGCTCCGGGTCCCATCCCGCGGACCTCGTCGCGCAGCTTGGGCGCCAGGATGAACCCGCCCATGTAGCCGAAGTTCGCGAAGAACTGCACGGCGACCGGGATGCTGAAGTCCCGTCGCCTGAAGTACCGCAGCGGGACCAGCGGATGACTCACG
>JBBRSC010000075.1:0-13290 GCA_038245795.1 Acidimicrobiales bacterium | reverse complement strand
GGATCCCACGATCACGACTTCCTGAATATCAGTGGATCCATTCATATTATTCGCCTACAGCGGTGCGGCGAGACCACAGCCACGCACCGAGGAGGCAGAGGACCGCGCCGAGCGCCGTGTACGGAATCCAGATCTCGCCGGGAACGATACCGAGCAATCGAGTTGTCAGGATGGTGAGCAGTATCAGCACGGCAACGCCGATGATTGATGCAAGGACCACGTAGACGGCACCTTTTGCCGCTCGAACCAGGGGACCGGTGGTCGAATCGTGGACCCGATCAACGACATCGACGATCAGATCGGTGACCTGGTCGGTCCAGTCGGGTTCGTTGTCGACGGCACCCGTGCTCGCTGCCGCGCCCGTCGCCGTGTTGGTAGCACCCCCCAGGCTGAGATCCCGTGGGCCTTCGGCTGTTCTTGGGGCTTCCGTTGGGGAAGAGACGTCGCTCGGCATGAGCGAGGAGCCTAGCGGTCGTTGCCGAGCACCGAACAGGCCGCCGCGTCGAGCACCTCGAGGCGTCCGTCCGCTGCCAACCGAATGATCACAACCGACCGGTCCCCGACGACGGCCTGTGCGACAACGTTGCTGACAGCGACGATTGGAAATCCGGCGCAGCTGGCCGGGAAGGATTGGCCGACCGACTGGAACGATGTGGCCAAGCCTGAAGTCGACAGCGTTGTCTCGAGTGCCGCACGGCCAACGAACGATCCGAGATCCACGACGGTCGGCGAGACCACGGTTCCCGACGGCGCCATCGCGGCGGTGGCGTTGTCGGTCGAGTCCGCACCCGATGAAGGACCACTCCGGGAGGAGGCAACGGTCGGCACTGGTGGAGTACCCAACCCGGACCGCTGCTGTTCGGATGGGGCACCGGCGGTGGCCGATTCGGCAGCGGGCAACGCCGTGGAGGGCGACACAGCACGTTCCGCTGACGAGATCGCGCTGGCGCTGTCCTGCGTGGTGGAGATGTCGGCACGACCGGCGAGGAAGGAGGCACCAATCGGGAGCGCCACGGCAACAACAGCGGCCGCCGAGGCCACGTACTGCCAACGAGGACGCCGCGATCTTCGGATGGACAGCTCATCTTCAGGGTGGAATCGGAGCTGCGGATCGAACGCCGATACGGCCTGGGCAATCATTGATGCTCGTCGTTCCGCACTCGGGAGCCGAGGCGACGAGGACGCGAACGCAGCGCCGAGTGAACCGGGCTCGTCGTTGGCTTCAGGATCTGGGTATCGGGGTGCGTCGGTCATATCGTCATTCATCGGTACCGCTTGGACGTTCACAGACGTCGGTCTGGTTCCCGGGTCCCCTGGTTTCCGCCTCGATCGGCGGCGCCATGAGCGCGGCGGCCAGTTTTCGCCCTCGCGAGATCCGGGATCGGACTGTCCCGTCGGGCAGCCGTAGCAGTTTGCCGATCTCGGCGTAGTCGAGTCCGTAGCCGTCACGTAGGACCACTGGGATACGAAAATCGACAGGGAGTTGTTGCAGGACGGCGTCGATGTCCACGGCGTCGGCCACTCCGGCCGTCGGATCGCTCGCGCGGGAATCAATCGTGTCGGTGTGATGGGCCGAATCGGGATCGTCCCAATCGACGGGAACCGCCCGTCGAGAGCGTCGACGGAGCTCGTCAAGCGAGGCGTTCACAGCAATCCGGTGACACCACGTGGTGAACGAGGAATCCCCCTCGAACGTGGTGAGCTTGGTTGCAATCTTCATGAGGGTGGCCTGGCAGGCATCATCGCCATCCGAGCCGCACATTCGCACGCAGACCACGTAGACGTCATCGAAAATGAGCCCTAACACGGCATCCAACGCGGCACGATCTCCCTGCTGCGCTGCAGCGAGAAGATCGGCAGAGGGCGACGGCGCCGTCATCGGGTGCGCCCTCGACGGTGACTCACGAGCGGCCCTCGACGGTGATCTCGCTGACGCTGAGACGAACCTCGGGCGGGCCGTCGCCGAGGTCGGTGATCCAGACGAGCACCCCGTTGCCGGACCGGGCGCCGATTTCGAAACGATGATCCGCCGTCACGTTCACGGCACGAGCATCGGACGCGGAAGGAAGGGCCTCGAGACGGGTTGGATCATCGAGCACGAAAATCTCGCCGGCCCACCCCACCTGCGGACTGCGGACGGTCACCGAAGTGACGGTGACAGGCCGAGCAAAGGTGAGTATCAGTCCGACACCACCCTTACCGGACAGATCACGCTTCTGGTAGCCCTCGGTGCGCCAGGCGGTGTCGGGAGACCCGTCAATGGCCAAGCGGGCGTTCTGGTCGTTCTCTCCGCGGGTACCCGAGCCAAACGGGTCGAACGTCGTGATTCCCGTCAGCTCGACCGTCATTGAAATCGGTGTCGTCGTTGGCACCGTGAGGCGTCTGTCCGACGAGGTCGGGGGCAGTACCAGGAGCACCAGGAGGATCACCGAACCGATGATCAGTGTTGCCAGCACCACTGACAACATGGTCAGGCGCCGCTTCCTGTGCGGCGGTCGGGAACGTTTTGGTGAGCGTGTTGGTCGTACCCGGACGCGTATCGGGGCCGCCAGTGGTTCATCGCGGAGGGTGGTTGGTATCGGAACCCTGCGCGGACCGGGTTCGACGCCCGGGGTGACCGCCACTGCTCCGGCGCACCGCCGGAAGGCCATAGCCAGTTCGGCGGCATTGGCGATCCTCTCGTCGGGATCACGAGCCAGTACTGCGGCCATCACGTCGTCGAACGCCCGCGGGGTATCGGGTCGAAGTGCCGAGGGGACCAGCGGGTCAAGGTGGAGTCGGGCGAGTGCTCGACTCGTTGGATCCTCTCCCGGAAATGGTCCGCGACCACACCAGGCTTCAAAGATCACGAGACCCAGCGAATAGAGATCAGAGCGAGCGTCAACTGCGTTGCCCCGGAGTTGCTCCGGCGAAATGTACGACGCGGTGCCGACCACCGTTCCATCGTGGGTCCGCTCGGCGCCATCGGTGGCCTTGGCGATCCCGAAGTCGGCCAACTTCACGTCGCCATCGAAGCTGATGAGGACATTCGAGGGCTTCACATCGCGATGGATCAGACCGTGTCGATGGGCGACGTGGAGCGCGTCGCACAGATCCGCAGCCAACGAGATCACGTCATCGAACGCCATGGTTCCCACCTCGTCGAGATGATGCCGAAGGGTCACTCCATCAACGAATTCCATGATGATTGCGCCAACCATGGGCTCCGACAGATCACCGTCCGTCCACTGTTCCCAGACCGTGTCGTAGATGGCCACGATGCACGGGTGAGCGGCTTTCGCCGACGCCCGTGCCTCGTTGCGGAATCGCTCCACCACATCGGGGTCATCGGCGAGATGCGGATGGAGGATCTTGATGGCGACGCCGCGCGACAGCACGAGGTCGGTCCCGGACCAGACACGCGCCATGCCACCAGTTCCGACGGGCTCGCCGAGCTCGTAGCGTCCAGCCAGCACCGAGCCATGACCAGGGCCGGTCATGGGCGATTGGCTGCCGGCTCCAACGACAGATCGTCCGGTTCCGGGGAGGGGTTCTGCGAGACGTGCCGGGTACGGGCGGAGCGGCGGCGTTTCCGTCGGGCGGTCGCCAGCCACCAACCAATCAGGAAGACCAGAGCTCCTCCGCCGAGGGCGAAACCGATGCCGCCGAATACTTGCGAACGGACGCGGATTTCCGTCGTGCCGACGGCAAGACCTCGATTCGGTGATCGCACGCGTACGGAGATGATGAACTGCCCAGACGTCCTCACGGTCACCGGGATGTCGATGCGATTGGTACCCGGTTGCAGGGTCACCGTTCGGCGGGGGCCGCCGTCGACACTGAGCCGAGTGGTGGCGAATTCAACTTCGATAGCAACGGGACGATCCAGGCCGTTCTCGATGCGGATGGGAACGTTGGCTCGACGCGCCGTGAGCGTGATTCCGCGTGGGGTCGGGATGACGATGGATGCCACCGCCGCCGTGATCTGACCGGACACGCGGGCGATGGCGCGATCGCGGTCGGCGGGTGCCCATCGACGATCGCCGGCCAGGAGCAATTGAGTCGAGAATCCCAACTCGCCAACCGGTTCCGTCGTCATTGACTGAAACGATGCGACCCGTTGGCGCTCGCCACGGATCAGCGTTGCCAACGACCCAGCATCGGAGATGTTCGTCGGAGCTCGCAACGCTGCTTCGGCCGGGACGGGTTCGGTGCGGCTCGATGTTCGTCGGCGGGTCAGCGGGGCGACGTCGGTGAAGATCGTCTGCGGATCGACGACATCGATGGTCTCCGGCGAAGCGGCGGAGATCTGTCGGGCGAACGTGGCGACACGCGGCGCGGACATCGTCGACAGATCCACCAATGAAGCCAGAGCGTCGTCCCCCGGGTCGTCGATCCAGGCGTTGCCCATCAATGCCAGAGCAATGTTGGCGGCCCGTCCATCTCGATCATCGGGAACCGCCAGGCTCAGCAACATTGACACCTGGGGATCCGTCACCAGCGCATCGAGCAATTCCTGATCAGAGCGAATCGTGATGGGACGAAGAAACTCCCCAGCAGCAGGAAGATCCCCCGGAAGTTCGACCTGATCGGCGCTCAGCAGGAGATGGTCAACGCCGAGGCTCCGCATGACGGTGACGGATCTCGGCCCGATGGTGGGATCAATGGGCCACACCGACGTGACCTTGGCGGCAGCTGTGAAACCATCCAGGGCCCGCTGACCGGTGACGAGCTGGTTCTGGAGCTCGGTGAGGTCGCCCACACGGGCCCATGCCTCGAAATCAATCGGGCTCCACGTGGAACGGAGGACAGGCTGTTCCCCGACGTTCTCGACGAGTGAGTCCAACGCGGATTGAGTGGTCGGTCGTCGTGACAGGGCATCGACCAACGCCGGTTCGATGGCCAGCGTGGTTCCAGAACCGGGGAGTCCGGAGCTGGCGGCAACTCGATCGAGCGACGCCAGCGTCGGAACACTGATCGACGGGAGCCCGTCCGGGTCGAAGGGCGGATCGACACCGATTCGGTCGGCGATCGCCAGGCGGAGCGGCGGACGCGACCGAGTTGCGAGGCGAGTCATGAGCAGCGTCCATGACCCCAGGACTGCGGCATCGGGGCCAACGATGCTGACGACGACGGGGTGCACTCCTGGATTCGGGATCAGCGTTCGGTCTGTTGATCCCGATCGAGATCGGATCGGGATGGCCAGCGTCAACTCGCCGTTCAGAACGAGCGGAGCGGCTGGCTGTTCGAATTCGTTCTGGAGACCGGCGCCTGGTGATCCGCCGTTGGCAACGGCGACAATCCGGGAGCGGACGTCGTCGCGATTTCCGGTGATTGGTCGGTAGATCGTGTAGCGGACCACGCTGTCGATTGGCAGTGTCCCTGCGATCGAGAACGTCGCCGACCAGATCCCATCGGGCTGTACCCAAGGGGTGATCGTGACGGGGACGATAACCACCGGCGTGGTCTGACGGAGCGACTCCGCGCCGGCAAACCCGCTTGAGATGAGGAGCGTGGCCAGGACTGCGAACAGCGCTCCTCGTCGGACTGCGCAAGGGCAGCGCATCGCGTATCTGGCATGGGCGATCACAGCGTGCGCTCCATGACCGTGAGTTCGTAGGGCTCGACGGTGAAACCGGCGCGCAGGTACAGATCGAGTGCTCGTTGGTTCTGACCCTGCGTATTCACCAGCGCAGAGGTGGCCCCGCGTCGACGGAGCCACTCGAGCCCATTGGCCAACAGCATTCGTCCGAGCCCACGACCGGACCAATCAGGATGGACGGCGAGACGCTGGACGTACCCCGTTCGATCGGAACGTCCAATGACGCTGTAACCAGCGAGTGTCCGGACATCGGTCGAGGCGTCAGCAGCGACGCGAAAGCGGACCCGTGGTGTCGCTCGGAGCGCCTCTTCGAGTCCGTCAACGTCGAGCCACCACGGTTTCGTGAAGGCGGCATGGTCGATGTCGATCACAGCGGGCCGGTCGCGGCGGGCCGGGCGTACCAATCGAACGACGTTGGACCCGTCGGCGTTCGTCGGCGTTGGCTCCAGGTCGTGGAGATCATGGCGAAGGATCACGAGCCGTTCACGTTCGTGGAACCCAGCAGCGCTGAAGGCTGAGGTCTCCGTCGGTCGCAACGCTGCGGTCGTCACACCGATGAAACCTCGGTCCGCCAAGACCTGTACCGCTCGTTCGACGCCCGCAATTGTGGGTTTCAGCACGGTCGGAGCCACCGCAAGATAGGCGACCCGTTCGTCAGCGTTCCAGGGCCCGACCCGGAACTGGTCGGGGCCCCAGCTCAGCGTCGCCAGCTTCGACACGATGCGCAACCCGTCAGCCGGGACGACGTGGAGGAGAAAGTGGAGATCATCGGGTCCACCACGATAGGCGGGCCTAGCCTGGGCGGATGAGCCTTGTTGTCATCACTGATCACCGTTTCGGCGATCACACCGTTCCCGAGGGATTTCCCGAACGACCCGCCCGCCTGACAGCGGCCTTGGCGGGCATCGCTGAATCGCATGCCGCCGAGACCGTTCGGTCGATGCATCCAACGCCCGCGCCCCCCGCCGCGCTCAGCGTCGTCCACTCCGCAGCGATGCTCGATCACGCCCGAGAAGCGTGCGCCTCGGCGACCGAGCTGTCGCCCGGCATGCTTGATGAGGATACGCCGGTCGTTCCCGCGTCGTGGGAGGCGGCATTGTTGGCTGCCGGAGCCGGATTGACCGCGATCGACGAACTCCGGGCGGGTCGTGCCGACGCAGCGTTCTGTCTGGTTCGTCCCCCTGGACATCACGCGACGCCCATCCGATCCATGGGCTTCTGCGTGATGAACAACGTCGCGGTCGCTGCAGCGGCATTGGCCGACGCTGGTGAGCGCGTGCTGATTGCTGACGTCGACTGTCACCACGGCAACGGCACCCAGGACTGCTTCATCGATGATCCGCGGGTGATGTTCGTCTCCTGGCATCAGTGGCCTCTCTATCCTGGCAGTGGGCGTGCCGACGAGGTCGGTATCGGTGCCGGTCAGGGCTTCACGATCAATGTTCCCCTTCCTCCGGGGACCACCGGTGATCATTACCGCCAATCAGTCGAGATGGTGGTCGGACCCGAGGTCGAGCGGTTCGCCCCCACGTGGGTCCTGATCTCGGCAGGGTTCGATGCCCACCGCGCGGACCCGCTGACATCGATGGGTCTGTCCGCCGGTGATTACACCGACCTGATCATGGACATCATGAGCCTTGCGCCGGCGGCGAAGGTCGTGTCCTTCCTCGAAGGTGGTTACGACCTGGACGCGCTTCGTCGCTGCACGACGGGCCTGATCGGAGCGTTGGTCGGATCATCTGAGCCAACGGAGACCCCGACAACGGGCGGCCCAGGGGCGGCCGCCGTCGAGGCGGTGGTTGAATCCAGGAAACGGGCGCTGGAGGGCGGCTGACGCACCGATACGGTGTCGCCGTGATCCCCCAGCGCGTGCAGCCGGTCCTTGATGAGGTGGCGCCCCTGGCGTCAGCGTTCGAGGCCGCCGGACTCCGGCTCTACCTGGTGGGAGGGATCGTTCGAGATCTGCTGCTCGGAGTCGATCTGACCGACGCAGCGCAGGATATTGATTTCACGACCAACGCAACACCGACACAGACCAAGCACTGCATCTCCAAACTGGCGCAGTCGGTGTGGACCCAGGGTGAACGATTCGGAACCATTGGCGCGATGATCGGCGGTCGCCGAATCGAAATTACGACCCATCGAGCGGAGGCATACACCCCGGACAGTCGCAAGCCCGAGGTGGAGTTCAGTACGGACGTCGAGGCGGATCTGTCACGACGTGACTTCACCATCAATGCAATGGCTCTAGAGGTCACGGGCGACAGTCCGAAACTCATCGATCCGTTCGATGGCGCAAGCGACCTGGTCGAGCGAATCCTTCGGACTCCGCTCGGACCGGAGGTGTCATTCGGAGATGATCCCCTCCGGATGATGCGCGCGGCGCGATTCATCTCGCGTTTCGGTCTCTCGGTTGCGCCCGACGTCACCGCCGCGGCCACCATCACCTCGGAGCGTCTCGGCATCGTGTCGATCGAACGGGTCCGCGACGAACTCGACAAGCTGATGGTCTGCGATGATCCGTCGGCCGGACTGTGGTTTCTGGTGGACACCGGCCTGGCCGACATCGTGCTGCCAGAGTTGTCCAAGATGCGGGTCGAGCAGGATCCGATTCATCGACACAAGGACGTCCTCACCCACACGATTGCCGTGGTGGCCAACACCTCGCCGCGGTTGCTGGTTCGGTTGGCGGCGCTGTTTCACGATGTCGGCAAGCCGAAGACCCGAGCGATCGGCGAGAGCGGTGTCAGCTTCCATCATCACGAGGTGGTGGGAGCGCGGATGACCCGCGAGCGCATGAAGGCATTGCGATACTCCAACGAGATGGTCGACGACGTGACCGAGTTGGTCTATCTACACCTCCGGTTCCACACGTATCAGATGGGCTGGACGGACAGCGCCGTGCGGCGATTCGTGCGTGACGCTGGGCCGTTGCTGAGCGAGCTGATCGAGCTCACCCGATGCGATTGCACGACCCGTAACAAGCGAAAGGCCGAGACGCTGTCTCGTCGGATGGATGAGCTCGAGGAGCGAATCGCCCGGCTCGATGCCCAGGAGGAGCTGGCATCGATCCGGCCGGACCTCGACGGCACCGAGGTGATGGAACGGCTCGGCATCGGTCCCGGACGCGAGGTCGGGGAGGCCATGAAATTCCTGTTGGAACTTCGCTTGGAGAACGGCCCGATGGATCACGAGGCGGTTCTCGCGGAGCTTGATGTGTGGTGGTCGGGTCGAAGCTGATCGCCAGCTCGGAGCTCACCCTGACCGAGCCCACCTCGAAACAGCCGGACCCGTAGTGTCTGCGCATGGCGGACTATTCATTGGTCGACACTCGTAACCAGGTCAGCACTGTCGGGCGTTGGCGACACCGGATCGATGTTGGACACGGCGTCGTGACCCCGGGAGTTGAGGATCACCACTCCGAGCTGACCCGACTGAAAATTCCGTCCTCGCTCACCGGTCAGCGTGTTCTGGACATCGGTTGTTCGGATGGGTTCTACGCATTCACCGCCGAAGAACGCGGAGCGAGCGAGGTGGTAGCCATCGACGACGAAAGCTCGACCCTTGCCGACGCCAATGGATTTCGGGTGGCGGCAGCGCTTCGAGGGTCCCGTGCCCGCTACGAAGCACGCAACGTTGAACGCCTCGACCCGGCCCGGGATGGCCGCTTCGACCTAGTGATGTTCATCAATGTGCTTTATCACCTGCCCAATCCGCACTTGTCGCTGCAACGCATCGCCTCGATCACCGCTCCCGGGGGATTGTTGGTTCTGAAGACGTACTACCAGCGAGACGTGCGGCTCTGGATCAAGGGTCGCTGCGTGCAATTCGATCTTGATCGCCGACCAAAATGGTGGTACTTCCCGAGCACGGAACTCGGCGGCGATCCGACCAACTGGTGGGCACCGAACACGTCCGGGTTGGAGGCATTGCTGGGCGCTACCGGTTGGGCGGACGTCACCCGCGTTGCCTCCCTCGGCGACAGGATCTATTACCACGCTCGGAGGGCTTGAGCCCCGAGGTGAGGGGAGCGAGCGCGCCTCAGACGCCGAGCTTGCGACCCCGGTAGATCACCGACAGCGGCATCCATTCGCCGAGCGGTGTCCAATAAGGGCCGGCAGCAGTTTCGAGCGCCATGGGTTCGAGCAGCGTGTCGACTCGGAAGTCCGACCGGGTCAGCATGGTGAAGACGTCCGCAAGACGCTGTGGAATGATGATCCCCGATTGATCATCGCTCTCCCACGACACGGTCGTGGCGTCGAATTGGGTCCGGATCATCATGGGTCCACCACCACCCTCGAACTGATGGCCGATGGCCGA
The DNA here is from genome assembly GCA_038245795.1 of Acidimicrobiales bacterium. Taxonomy (GTDB): domain Bacteria; phylum Actinomycetota; class Acidimicrobiia; order Acidimicrobiales; family Microtrichaceae; genus JBBRSC01. The sequence continues at coordinate 3,389 of JBBRSC010000075.1, read as the reverse complement.
CGGGTGCGGCAGTGAGATCAAGAGGGGGGCCTCTGAGCGAAGCACCCGATGGACCTGGCGGAACACACGACCGAGATCCTCCGTGGCCACCAAGCCGTAGGCCGAGATCGCCAAGTCGACCTGATCGCCTCGGACGAAGGCCAGATCGGCGAAGTCACCGTGGTGGAACTCAATCTTCACCTCGGCGACCTCTGCAAGGGAGCGAGCCTCAGCGAGTCGTCGAACGATCGGATCGACCACAATGACCCTGGCTCCCGCACGCGCCATGGCGACAGCATTGGCGCCGGTCCCGCATCCGAGTTCCAGGACCCGCTTGCCTTCGAGCGAACCAATGAGTCGCGCCGTGGTGTCGGTGTCCAGCCCTGGACCCATGACGACCCCGACGTTCACGCCGGGAACGTCTTCAGGGTCGAGACCGAACGGAAATGCCAAATGGGGGACCGGCTCGGCAGCGATTGGGTCCGAGACGGCGGTAGGTCGGGTCGCGAGGTTTCCAGCGGAGGGATGGCGGGGAGCGCGGGACATAACGAGGGTGAGTCTGCCGTGCCCAACCGGTTGGGCGAGGGACCCCGGCGCCAGCCGTTCTTCGGCACCAAACTCGATGTCTTTCGAATCAAATGGTGTCTGGCCGGCTCCGGAGGTCGTGAATTCGTGGGGTGAGAGCTCCGGGATGGGTCGCGCCGGTAGCTTGTGGAAGTGGATTTTCTCGACCCACAGGCCAAAGGACGGCCAGGAACCTCCCCGGGCAGCATCGACTACCGACTGACGCGTTCGCGCGTCCTCCGACAATTTCGCGCAGGGGAGCTCACTGAGACGGACATCTGCGATGCCCAGCGCGAGCTGATGCGGGTGGCCCACGGTTGTTCGGTGGCGGCACGGACGCCGTGTCCGGTGTGCGGGCAGAGAGGCCTCAAGATCGTGAGGTTCGTGTTCGGGCCGCGCATGCCGGCTGGCGGCCGAGCAGTGGCGTCCGAACCCGAACTGGCGAGGCTCAGTTCCAAGAGCGGCGAGCACCGCTGCTACGTGGTCGAGGTCTGTGTCGACTGCCGCTGGAACCACCTGCAGTCGACGTACGTTCTCGGCGCCGAACGTTCGGCGTGAACTGGTGACTGACCAACGTCGACGTCAGCCAGGCGAGCCGCGTCGTGGCGAAGCCGCCGCCCGGCCATCAGTGTCCAAGAAACCCGCCGCGAAATCTTCGGTGTCCAAGAAACCCGCCGCGAAGTCGTCAGCATCGCAGCGAGTGTCCCGGCCTCTGGCGCGTCGGCCCGAAACCTTCTTCGCGCGCGCTGGGGCGGTCGTCCGACCGGTCCTTTACGTCGGCATCCTGGTGGTGATCGGGTTGTTCGCTGGCGTGGCGGCGCTGCTCAACCATGTCGAGTTGCCGCCCGTGAATCAGCCCGTCGAGAGCTCGTTCGTTTGCCTGTCGAACGTTGCCGACGGCCAGTGCGGGGCGGCGACCTCGGTGGCGCAGTTCAACGGTGTCGAGAACCGCATCCTCGTGACGTACGAGGAGATTGCGCCAGTGATGATCCAGGCGGTCGTTGCGGCCGAGGATCGGGAGTTCTTTCGCCACAGCGGCGTTGATCCGTTCGGTGTGGCGCGAGCGCTGGTTCGCAACGCCACCAGCAACGGCGGATCACGGCAGGGTGGATCCACGATCACTCAGCAGTACGTGAAGGTGGCCTACAACGATCGGGAGGATTCGATCCGGCGCAAGCTTGTTGAGGCGGCTCGCGCCATCAAGGTCGAGCGGGAGCTCTCGAAGGAAGAGATACTCACCAGGTACCTCAACCTCATCTACTTCGGGCGTGGCGCGTATGGGGTGGAAGCGGCTGCGCGTACCTACTTCAGTAAGTCGGCGAAGGACCTGACGGTGGCTGAAGCAGCGTTGCTCGCCGGACTGATCCGTAACCCGAAAGATGGCGATCCAGCGACTTTTCCCGAGGAGGCGAAGCGTCGACGCAAGACGGTCCTCGACGGTCTCGTTGCCATCGGATCGATCACCAGCGATCAGCGCAACGCCGCCGATGCCGTCCCGTTCGAAGGGACCGTTCGCGCGAAGGATTCCGAGAACTTCAACACGAAGGTCTCGCCAGGATTCGCTGAGCAGGGTGGTGAGTACATCACTGAGTGGGTCCGCCAGATCCTCGATCGGAAGCAAGGAAAGAATGCCGTCTACAACCAGGGCCTGAAGATCTACCTGACCGTTGATCCGAACGCTCAGAAGGCGGCGCACGAGGCAGTGATCAAGACGTTGAGCCAGCCGAATGACCCGGCGGCAGCGTTGGTCTCCATCACCGAGGGCGGCCAGATCGCGGCGATGATCGGCGGCTCCAACTTCCGTGAGGAACAGGTGAATCTGGCGCTCGGCAAGGAAGCCGGTGGCAGCGGACGGGAGCCCGGCTCAACGTTCAAGCCCTTTGCCTTGGCGGCGTTCGTACAACAGGGCAATTCGGTGCAGTCGGTTTTTCAGTCACCAGCCGAGTTGGTGCTCCCGAAAGCCGATCAGGGCGCGGACTGGCCAGTCTCGAATTACGACAACAAGGACCTTGGTTTCATCACAGTTCAGGACGCGACGTGGGAATCGTCGAACACTGTGTACGCCCAGATCATGCAAAAGGTCGGAGCCAAAGCTGTTGCCAGCATGGCAACGACCATGGGAATCACGACCAAGGTTCCCGCCTACAACTCGGTGGTGCTGGGCACGGTCCCGGTCTCGGTCTTGGATCTCACCACTGCCTATTCGACGTTCGCCAACCACGGCACGCTCGTGACGCCGTACATCGTCCGACGGGTCGAGGACCGCACGGGCAAGGTGATCTTCGAGGCCGGTGAACCGACGCGCAAAGAAGTCATCCCACCGGATGTTGCCGACACGGTGACCGACGTGCTCCGGGGTGTGCTGGTGACCGGAACCGGCAAGGGCGCCCGAATCAAGGCAGAGGCCGCCGGAAAGACTGGCACGACCTCGAGCTACAAGGACGCCTGGTTCGCTGGCTTCACGTGTCATCTGACGACCGCGGTGTGGTTGGGGTATCCGGAGGGTGGACTGATGAACGATGTGAGGGGAGTGAAGGTGACCGGGGGTTCGTTCCCGGCGACCATTTGGCACGACTACATGAGCGTCGCCACCGCGGACCAGAGCAAGTGTGAGTACCGCAGCATCGATGCTGGAACGACGCGCGTGAACCCCGAGCTCGTCGTCGGGCCGCCAGTACCCACGACCGTTCCCCCGGGCGCTCCCGCCATCGATCCGGCGACTGGTCAACCGTTCCCAACGACAACGCTGGTCCCCGGAGCACCGGGGCCGCCGCCTACGGCGCCGGCCCCCACCGCTGCTCCTGCCACAACAGTCCCGGCACCAGCGGCTCAGTCACCGCCTGCTG
>JBBRSC010000074.1:0-13312 GCA_038245795.1 Acidimicrobiales bacterium | reverse complement strand
ACGGGCGAGATGCTCGCCGTTGCGAATGCAGTGACGACCACCGATGGGGGCCATCGACCAGCCCGGCAGAACATCGCCGTCCGCACCTACGAGCCGGGATCGGTGATGAAGATCGTGACTGCAGCCGCCGGTTTCGAGACGGGCACGGTGCAGCCGGATCAGCAGATCATGGTCGAGCAGAACATCAAGGTGGCCGATCGGACGATCCGCGACTCCCATGCCCACAAGCCGCAGCTGATGACGGTGGATCAGATCATCGCCGAGTCCTCCAACGTCGGCACGATCAAGATCGCCCAGCAGATCGGCAAAGATCGGATCCTCGAGTATCTCGATCGTTTCGGCTTCGGTTCGATGACGAACCTCGGTCTCCAGAAGGAACAGAAGGGTGAGTTCCGGCGTGACTGGAACGGCTCGGACATCGGGTCAATTCCGATCGGTCAGTCCATCACTGCGACACCCGTCCAGATCTGGAGCGCGTACAACGCCATCGCCAATCGGGGCATCTACGTGGCGCCGAAACTGATTGATCATTGGACGGACCCGCAGGGCAACGTGTCACCCGAGGAGACACCGGCGCCGCGGCGGGTGCTGACAGAGGATGCTGCGCAGAAGGTCACGACAGCCCTGCAACAGGTGATCGAGGAGGGCACGGGAAAGCAGTGGGCGATTCCCGGGTTCAACATTGCGGCCAAGACGGGTACCGCCTACGAGGTCTGGGGCGACGGGTACGGCTATCGCAATGCCGCGGGTCAGCTTCGTTATGCGGCGAGTTTCGTGGGGTTCTTCCCAGCATCGAACCCGCAGCTGTCCATCATGGTCATGATCGACAATCCCAGGACGGAGCATTTCGGTTCGACCGCCGCAGGACCGATCTTCGATCGCCTGGCCAAGGAGGCAATGCGTCGCTACGGCATCGCCGGGGACGCCATCATCTCGACCGGACAGCCCGTTCGTTCGACACCGGCACCAGCCCCGACCACGACCACGACACTGCTGCCGACCACCACCACGACAGTTCTCGCCGCTGGCGCACCGCCCGTCGATCCGGCGCTCGGCACCTTGGCGACCACGCCGGGTCTCCCTCCGCCTCTTCCGACGTCGATGGCAGCTGACGGTTCGACGCCGCTGCTGGATCCGGGAGTCGACGATGTTTTCGCGCCGGACGCACCACCGCCGGACGCCGTGAATCGTGAACCACCGCCTACCGCAATCGGACCGGGTGTGGCGGCCCATAAGGTCCTGGCCACAGTAAAACCGGCAGGCGTAGCGAAACCGGCGGTCGCAGTGAAACCAACCGTGCCCACAACCATCAGGCGGTCCGGCGGGCGTGGCTGACCGTTCACCGATCGCCACGGTCGCCGATGTCTGCGATTCGATCTCGCCGAGGACGATCATCGGCGACGATTCGCGAACGGTCGCCGATGTGACTCATTCCTCCGCGCAGGTTTCGCCGGGATCGATGTTCTGTTGCGTGGTCGGCGAGCGACACGATGGGCACAACTTCGCGGCGGCCGCGGTGACGAGCGGGGCGACATCACTGCTCGTCGAACGTCAGCTCGACCACGCGCTGGTGGGAGATGTCACCCAGGTGATCGTCGACAACGTCCGCTCGGCCATGGGTGTCGTTGCGGCTCGTTGCTGGGGAAATCCCTCGTCGAAGTTGTCGGTCATCGGCGTCACCGGAACCAACGGCAAAACATCGGTCGTCACCATGATCGGCGCGCTCGTGGAGCGGCTCGGGCTGCGTGGCGAAACCATCGGCACGCTCACCGGAGCGCGCACCACCCCCGAGTCCACCGACCTCCAACGCCAACTCGCAGCCTTCGTTGCGGATGGTATTTCCGTGGTCGCCATGGAGGTCTCCTCACACGCGTTGGAACTTGGTCGCGTGGCGGGCGTCGAGTTCTCCGCCACAGCGTTTCTCAATCTGGGGTCTGATCATCTCGATTTTCATGTGACACCCGAGCGCTATTTCGAAGCCAAAGCACGACTCTTCGAGCCCGGCCGATCTCCGATCTCGATCGTGGTGATCGATGATGTCCACGGCCGCCTCCTCCGAGACTCGATGCTCGGCCGGACCGATACCGAGGTCCGAACGGTGGACAGCGCCGATGCGGCCATCGGGCATCGGGATGGCCGCTCCGTCTTCACCTGGCGGGGGCACTCCATCGCGACCGATCTCGTGGGTGGGTTCAACATGACGAACCTCCTGGCGGCCGCCGAATGCGTGGCGGCGCTCGGGGTTCCCGTGGAGCAGATCGCGGCGATCCTCGGTGACGTTCCCCCGCCGCCGGGACGGATGGAACTGGTGACCGGGTCGCAACCGTTCACGGTCATGGTCGACTACGCGCACACCCCTGATGCGATCGAGCGGGCACTCGACGCAGCGCGCTCCGCGACCACAGGCCGCCTGCTGGTGGTACTGGGAGCGGGTGGGGATCGGGATCGCTCCAAGCGCGCTGCCATGGGGCGAGCTGCTGCGTCGCGGGCAGATCAGGTAATTGTCACCTCTGATAACCCGAGATCGGAGTCGCCATCGGCCATCATGGCGACCGTGGCGAGTGGAGTGGACACGAGCGAACCGAGGTTGATCGAGGATCGTCGAGCGGCGATCATCGCGGCGATCGACCAAGCGGGGTCCGGTGACACGGTGATGATTCTGGGCAAGGGCCACGAACGTACACAGACCATCAACGGCGAGGCGCTGGCATTTGATGATCGGGTCGTGGCCCGCGCTGCGCTCGTCGCCCGTGGCTTCGACACGTCGTCGTCGGATCAGTCGAGCGCGACACCATGATCAGGGTCTTCGTCGCCGCCGGATTGGCACTCGTCGTTGCTCTCGTGGGAACCAAGTTCCTCATCACGTTCCTCACTCGATTGCGTCTGGGCCAACCGATCCACGAGGACGTGCCATCGGGCCACACCACGAAGGCGGGCACCCCGACCATGGGGGGCGTGGCGATCGTCGTGGCGCTGGTGGCCAGCTACCTCATCTCGGCTGCATACCGCGGGATCTACACCGTTCGTGGGCTCCTCGTCGTCGCAGCGATCACTGGAGCCGGCGCAGTGGGCTTCATCGACGATCTCATCAAGGTGCGGAGCGAACGCAATCTCGGACTCGGCAAGAACGCCAAGCTCGGAGGTCTGCTGGCTGTGGCGGTGACCTTTGCCGTGATCCTCGTCACGCAGACCCAACAACACACGGAGCTGAGCTTCACCCGTTGGGATTCGCTCGGGTGGCAGCTCGGCAAGGTGGGCTGGGTGGTGTGGGCGGTCCTTTTGATCCTCAGCGCGAGCAATGCTGTGAACCTGACCGATGGCCTCGACGGGCTGGCGGCCGGATCCGCAATCTTTGCGTTCTCGGCGTTCGTGGTGATCGGGTTCTGGAGCTTCCGTTACTCATTCGGGACCAATTTGTACGACCTGCAACAGGGGCTCGACTTGGCCGTGATTGCGGCCGGAATGACCGGGGCCTGCGCCGGATTCCTGTGGTGGAATGCAGCGCCTGCCAAGATTTTCATGGGTGACACGGGCTCGCTTGCCATCGGCACGGGCCTTGCGTGCCTTGCACTGACAACCAACACGAACCTGTTGTTGCCGATCATCGGGGCGTTGTTCGTCGCCGAGACCATGTCGGTCATCATCCAGGTGATCAGCTTCAAGTCGACCGGCAAGCGAGTCTTCAAGATGGCGCCGATCCACCATCATTTCGAGCTCGCTGGATGGCCGGAGACCACGATCATCATCCGTTTCTGGATGATCTCGGCAGCCTGCACTGCGGCGGGAATCGGTCTGTTCTATTACGACTACCTCGTTGCCACCGGGACGCTCAGCCGATGACCGTTCCTGCATCCACCGCGCGTGGTGGCGTCGCCCCCGATGACGAGCCGGTCCTCGTCTACGGGCTGGGCATCACCAATCGCGCGTCCGTTCGCCAACTGGTCCGTCGCGGCTATGGCGTGACCATCGCGGACGACGGTGACCCCGCCATCGGCGACGCCTTCGCTCAGCAGTTCGGCCTTCTCTGTCTGCATCCGTCGGCGGATGAGGCCGGAGCGTTGTTCGACACCGTGGGGTCGATCCTGCCGACGCCCGGGATGGCGGACTCGCACCCAGCGTTGGTCGAGGCACGGGTGCGCAACACCCCGGTGATCAGCGAGTTCGATCTGGCTGCCGGGTGGGACGATCGTCCGCTGGTGGCCATCACCGGAACCAACGGCAAGACCACGGTCGTGACGATGGTCACGGAAATGCTGCTCGCATCGAGCATCCGCGCCGTGGACGCCGGGAACACGGAGACTCCTCTGGTGGAGGCCATCGGGGATGCGTCGATCGATGTGTTCGTGGTCGAGGCATCGTCGTTCCGCCTCGGGCACAGTCGGCGATTCGCTCCGACTATTGCGACCTGGCTGAACTTTGCACCCGACCATCTCGACGTGCACCGTGACCTCGAGCACTACGAACTCGCCAAGGCGCGGATCTTTGCTGATCAGTCTCCTACCGATCACGCCGTCGCGAACCTCGACGATCCCGTTGTGATGAGCCACGCCTCCGGACCAGCCACGGTGGTGACCTTCGGGTCCACCGGTGCTGCCGATTACTCCGAGCGCGGGAACGCCCTCTGTCGGCCGGACGGTACCCACATCGTGGCGATCGACGACATGATTCGAGCCCTGCCCCACGATCGACTCAATGCGTTGGCTGCGGCTGCGTCAGCCGATCTGGCCGGCGCCACCCCCGACGGTGTGGAGTCGACGCTGCGGACATTCACGGGACTTCGTCATCGGGTGGAGCTCGTGGGATCGGCCGGCGGAGTTGCGTGGTACGACGACTCGAAGGCGACGGCACCGCACGCCACCGAGGCGGCTGTTCGCGGGTTCGAGTCGGTGGTCTTGATCGCTGGAGGCCGCAACAAGGGCCTCGACCTGGCACCGCTCGGTCGCTTGGGCAACGTTGTGGCCTTCGTCGGGATCGGCGAGGCCGCCGAGGAGATCGAACGACTCGCGATGGGCCGGCCGGTGGCCATCGCGGCCTCGATGGCCGATGCGGTGCGCTTCGCCGCACGCCTGGCGCGTCCAGGGAATGTCGTCGTGCTCTCCCCAGCGTGCGCGTCGTTCGACTGGTACGACAATTACAGCCAGCGCGGCGATGACTTCGTCGCCGAGGTCCACTCTCAGATCCTCGGAACGGTTCTCGCATGAGCCAGCGCACGAGCCGGCGGGCCCGACGACGCCTCGGGGTGGCTACGAGATCTCTCCAGACGCCCCCGGTGTTCTGGACGATACTGGCCGTTGTCGGGATCCTCATTTCGATCGGGCTGATCTTTGTGCTGTCAGCCTCGTCCGTTCGCGCCAATCACAAGCTCGACAGCTCCTGGTACTGGTTCACCAAACAGAGTTTCTTCGTCGCCTTCGGTACCGTGCTCCTGCTGATCGGCATACGGGTCGACTACCACTTCTGGGCTCGTCACGCCGGAGTCTGGTTGGCGGGTGCCATTGTGTTGTTGGTCGTGGTGGTGCTCCCCACGCCACTCAGTCACGAGGTCAACGGCTCGAAACGTTGGATCGGACCGGAGTTCGGAGCGTTCCAACCCTCCGAGATCGCAAAGCTGGCGTTGATCATCTGGTTGGCGCGCATGTTGTCGCAGCGACGCGACCACATCCGTGATCCGCTGGCCACCACGGCCCCGGCGCTTGCAGTCCTGTTCACATTGGGCGCGCTCGTGATGCTGGAACCGGATCTCGGCACGACGTTGTTGTTGGCGGCGATCACCTTCATCATGTTGGGCGTCGCTGGGGGCCGACTCGATTCGTTGGCCGCCATGACGCTGCCGTTCGCCGCCATCGGCCTGTTCTTCTCGATGCAGGGCTATCGACGTGAGCGCATGCTCGCCTTCCTCGATCCGTGGAAGGAAGCGACCGGGAGCGGCTGGCAAACGCTGCAATCTCGCGTCGGGATCGCGTCGGGCGGGGTCTTCGGGGTCGGCTTGGGCAACGGCCGATCCAAGTGGGGGTTCCTTCCAGAGGCCCATACGGACTTCATTTACGCGGTGATCGGCGAGGAGCTCGGTCTGATCGGCTGCGTTGCGGTGCTCGGACTGTTCGTGGCGCTGCTCGTGGCGGGTGTGAGTGCCGGGCGACGCGCTCGCGATATCGAGGGCACGCTCATCGCTCTCGGGATTTCGTCGTGGATCGGATTGCAGGCGCTGTTCAACATCTCTGTTGCAATCGGGGTGCTCCCCAACAAGGGGATCACGCTTCCGTTCGTGAGCTACGGCGGTTCGTCGCTGGCGGTGACGATGTTCGCCGCTGGCATCTTGGCCAATGTCGCTCGTCAGCCAGCGTCGCGTCGCGCCCGATCGGCGAAATCTCGACGTGCCGACGACCAGAACAGCACAGAAGCTCAGGACGACATCGACCTCCGGGATGGCTCTGATCTGCGCGACCGTGGTGATTCGCGGGCCGCAACCGTCCGGTCGCGGACGGGGAGCGCGCCGACTGCCGGGCGTCGTCGGGGACGGCGGGCACTCCCGGCACGATCATGACGCATACCGCAGGCGGTGTGGTGATCGCCGGTGGCGGGACGGCGGGCCACGTGCTGCCCGGTCTGGCGGTCGCGGCGGCGTTGGTCGAGGGCGGGCGTGACGCATCGGAGATTGTGTTCGTGGGGTCGAGTCGCGGTCAGGAAGCAACGCTCGTCCCGGACGCTGGCTTCGAGGTGATCCTCTTGCCGGGTCGAGGGGTTCCACGATCGCTGTCGCTTGCGGCGCTCCGGTCGATTGCCGAGATTCTGCGCGGGGTGTTGATGGCGTTCCGCGAGATCCGCCGCCTGCGACCTGCGGTCGTGATGACGCTCGGTGGTTACGCCAGCGTGCCGGCCGCTGTGGCGGCGGTGTTCTGGCGAGTTCCCATTGTCGTCACCGATCAGAACGCGCGGGCTGGTGCCGCGAACCGCCTGATCGGAAGGTTCGCACGCGCCTCTGCTGTCGCATTTGCCGACACAGATCTCCCGCGGCCGACGCTCTGCGGCAATCCGGCGCGAGAGGAGATCCGTCGTCTGGCCGACGATCCGCAGCGCTGGCGGGCCGACGCACGCCAACAACTCGGGATCGGGGACCGCGTCCTGATCGCAGTGTTCTCGGGTTCGCTCGGCTCCCGGCGGATCAACACCGCGATCCGCGATCTCGTTGAGCGGTGGAGCGATCGCGACAATCTGGTGATCCATCACGTGATCGGTCGTCGCGAGGCAGAGACCTTCGAAGCCCCCAACATCGCGGTGGGTGCCGAGCGGACCGGTGGGCTCGACTATCGGCGTCTGGACTACGACTCCCACATGGAACTGGTGTTGGCTGCCGCCGACCTGGCGATCTGTCGAGCGGGTGGTTCGACGGTCGCCGAGTTGGCGATTGCGGGACTTCCGGCGATTCTCGTGCCCTTGCCGATTGCCCCTCGCGATCATCAGCGACACAACGCGGCGGACCTGGTGTCGGCGGGCGCCGCGGTGATCGTCAGCGATGCCGACTGTGACGCGTCGCGATTGGCCGACGAGTTGTCGTCGCTGCTGGCAGACCCGACAACGCTGCTCGCCATGTCCGCGGCGGCGCGCCGCCTGGCTCGCCCCGACGCCGCCCGCGCTGTTGCCCAACTTGTCGAGGCGACCGCCCGATGAGTCCCGGCACATCTGGCGGAGCGAACGGTCTCGATCTGCGGAGTGCGGGTCAACGCATCCACGTGGTCGGTGCGGGTGGAGCGGGGATGGGCGCCATCGCTGAGGTGCTCGTCGGCATGGGGCACGTGGTCAGCGGGAGCGATCGCTCCGCCGGTGCCATGACGGCTCGACTTGCCGCACTCGGTGTGCTTGTCACCATCGGTCACGATCCCCGACGGGCGGCCGGCGCCGACGTGGTCACAACGTCCACCGCCGTGCCCGCCGATGACCCCGATGTGATCGCCGCCCGGACCGCCGGGGTGCCGGTCCTCCGCCGTGCCGAGATGTTGGCCGCCATCTGCGAAGTGCGCCGGACCATTGCCGTGGGCGGGACACATGGCAAGACCACCACGTCGTCGATCCTGGCATTGGTGCTGGAGTCGTGCGGGATGGACCCGTCGTTCGTGATCGGCGGAACCGTTTCCCAACTGGGAACAGGGGCTCGTTGGAGCGATGGCGATCTCTTCGTGGTCGAGGCCGACGAGAGCGATGGCACCTTTGTCGAGCTGGCTCGCCACGGTGTGATTGTGACCAACGTGGAACCTGATCACATCGAGCACCACGGGAGTTTCGAGGCACTCGTCGAGCTCTTCGGCCAGTTCGTCTCGGGTGCCACCGGCCCGGTCGTGATCTGCGCTGACGATCCCCACGCCGAAGCACTCGCCCGACGCCACGATCCGATCGCCACGACCTACGGCCTGTCCGCCACGGCCGATGTTCGACTGGTCGATCTTCGAGATGGTCGCCACGGGATCTCGTGGCAGCTGTTGAGCGACCTCGGACATCTGTCGCTCGACATGCCCGTTCCGGGTGTCCACAACGCGCTGAACGCGTCAGCAGCGGCCACCATGGCGCTGCTCCTCGGTGGGCATCCCGACGATGTCGTCACCGGAATCGCTGGCTATCAAGGGGTCGCTCGACGCTACGAGCCTCGAGGCATCGCTGGAGGAGTGACGTTCATCGACGACTATGCGCACCTTCCCGGCGAGATCGAAGCGGCCCTCCGTACGGCGTCGGCAGGACATCACGATCGCATCGTGTGCGTGTTCCAGCCGCACCGCTTCAGCCGTACCGAAGCATTGTGGCGCACGTTCGGCGACTGCTTCGCGGGGGCTGACGTGCTGATCATCGCCGGGATCTACCCGTCAGGTGAGCGACCGCGCCCTGGAGTGACGTCGCAATTGATCGTCGACGCGGTGCGCAGCGGCCGACCACCCGCCGAGGTGATCCTGGCGGGCGAGCAGGACTCGTTGATCGACATCATCTCGCGCGTCCTCCGCCCGGGAGACCTCTGTCTGACGCTCGGTGCCGGTGACCTCACGCTGATCCCACCAGAGCTCATGGCGCGGCGTTCCGAGATGTCTGATGGCTGAGCACAACGCGCTCGACGGCGTCGTCGAGGCGCTCTCGGCCGCCGCTGGGGTTCGATGCGAATGCGACGTGTCGCTGGCGTCCTGGTCGACCTATCGGGTCGGGGGTCCCACGGCGGTGTTCGCAGAGGTATCGACCATCGCCGGGCTGGAGACAGTTGCCGCCACAGTGGCGGCTGAACTCGCGGCCGGACAGACGCTCGACGTGTTGATGATCGGACGCGGATCGAACCTGTTGGTGGCGGATGCAGGATGGCCCGGGCTGACGCTGGTGTTGTCGGGAGCGTTGTCCGAGGTCACGATCGATACCGACACCGGAGACGTTCGAACCGGGGGAGCGGCGTCGTTGCCGGTGGTGGCCCGCCAGAGCGTGGCCGCAGGATTGACGGGCTTCGAATGGGCGGTTGGGGTGCCCGGATCCATGGGCGGAGCGGTCACCATGAATGCGGGGGGCCACGGTTCCGACATGGCGGCGACACTGGTTGACATCCGCGTCGTTGACCTCCGCAACGGCCAGACTTCGTTGGTGGCAGCCGAGGATCTCCACCTCCGATATCGCCACAGCGATGTCCCACCCGGTGTCGTGATCGCCGAGGTGTCGATGCAGCTCCAACATGGTTCTGTTCCGCTCGGCGAGCAGACGCTCCGGTACATCGTTTCGTGGCGACGCGAACATCAACCCGGCGGCGCCAATGCCGGTTCGGTCTTCACGAACCCCGACGGCGACAGCGCCGGTCGCCTGATTGACTCGGCCGGGTGCAAAGGGCTTCGTCGCGGTTCGGCTGCGGTGTCGGACAAGCATGCAAACTTCATCATGTGCGATCCCGGTGGAAGCGCCCATGACGTGTTCGATCTGATGGTGGACGTGGTCGACCGTGTCTGGCATCACCATGGCATCCGGCTCCGCGCCGAGACCCGCCTCGCCGGGTTCGACGCCTCGCAACTCAGTCCGCTCGGCGCCCTGGCCGCTGGCGCGCGTCTCGAAGGGCTTCCGACATGAGCCGTATGGGCTCGTTGCCACCCGACGTCGGTGAGCAGCCGACCATGGAACTCGAGGTGATCGATCTCCGCTGCGACATCGAGCCAGCAGTGGGCATCGGTTCCGGTGACCGTGAGATCGACCGTGAGATCGACCGTGAGATCGACCTGCGATCGCTCGATCATCGCGTCGTCGACAGCATCGATCCGGCGCCGCCGCGCATCGACGCCCGCTTCGTGGTGCGACGCAGCGATGTTCGTCGGCGTCTCCGTCGGCGTCGTCGTCGGATCCTCGTGACCTTCGCCATCGTTCTGCTGCTCGTCGCCGCGGCCGTCGGAGTGTCGCGCAGCCCGTTGTTCTCGATCAGTCGGTTTGATGTTCGAGGTAACTCCCGCGTGACCACCGACCAAGTGATCGCCGCCAGTGCGTTGGCCAAGGGTGATCCGCTCGTCGGAATCGACGGACGAACCGTGGAGGATCAGATCCGTGCGCTGCCCTGGGTGGCTCGGGCGCGGGTGGTCCGCCGCTGGCCCCAGACGATCGAGATCACCATCGTCGAGCGGACACCGATCGCGCGTGTCCTTGCCGGCGTGAACGCGGGGATCGTCGCAGACGGGTCTGTTGTGATCGAGACCGGGCCGATCGCCGACGCAACAGCTACAACAGCGCCGAGAGCTGCGGAAGGGCCCGCACTGGTGCCGATCAACGTGCCGGCCGACACCGCAATGGTTGTCGGCCAGATCCTCCCTGGAGCGTTGGCTGATGCCGTGGCATTCGTCGCGGCGATGCCCGCGTCGTTGCGATCGAAGCTGACCGATGCCACGGTGTCGGACCGCGGCGAGGTCACCGTGTCCTTCGGAAAGTGCGCCGAGATCCTGCTGGGGACCCCCGACGACGCCGAGGCCAAGTTCGTGGCCGCCGAGACAATGCTCGGAGGATCGGTCGCACTCGATGGTCTCAAACGATTGGATCTCCGGGTCCCCGCCAATCCCCGTCTCGTGCGCGGTGGGCGGTGTCGATGAGGGTGTCGACGAATGTGTCGATGAACCCGAGGTGGACCGAGATCGACCGTAAGGTGGAGGTTCACCTACTATGAGGCTCCAGTTGAGCTGCAGGGAACTCACTCAGCGTGGGGAACCCACTACCACTCAGTGGGAACCCACAAACGCACAGTCCCTGACACACGGAGGCAGACACCACGATGGCGCATAATCCCCAGAACTACCTGGCGGTCATCAAGGTCGTTGGCATCGGCGGTGGCGGATGCAACGCCATCAACCGCATGATCGACGCTGGCCTGAAGGGCGTGGAGTTCATCGCGATCAACACCGACGCCCAGGCGCTGCTGATGAGCGATGCCGACGTGAAGCTCGACATCGGCCGTGAGGTCACGCGGGGCCTCGGTGCGGGATCAGATCCGGAGATCGGCCGGCAGGCCGCCGAGGATCACAAGGCGGAGATCGAGGAGGTCCTGCGAGGGGCAGACATGGTCTTCATCACTGCGGGCGAAGGTGGCGGCACCGGCACCGGTGGCGCCCCCATCGTCGCCCAAGTCGCCAAGAATATGGGTGCGCTGACAATTGGTGTCGTGACGCGTCCGTTCCAGTTCGAAGGTCGCCGCCGTTCGGTGCAGGCCGAGAACGGCATCACCAAGCTCAAGGAGAATGTCGACACCCAGATCGTCATTCCCAACGATCGCCTGCTCTCCGTTGCCAATGACAAGACATCAATGCTGGCAGCCTTCAAGATGGCTGACGAGGTCCTCCTGCAAGGCGTGCAGGGCATCACCGACCTCATCACTACGCCGGGCCTGATCAACACCGACTTTGCCGACGTGAAGATGATCATGGCGGACGCCGGGTCAGCCCTCCTGGGTGTCGGGTATGCCTCGGGCGAGGGGCGAGCCGTGACCGCAGCCCGCGCCGCCATCAGCTCGCCGCTCCTCGAATCGGCGATCGACGGCGCGCGGGGCATCCTCCTGAACATTTGCGGCGGGTCCGACTTGTCGTTGTTCGAGGTCAACGAGGCGGCCATGGTGATCCACGAAGTCGCCCACGCCGAGGCGAACATCATCTTCGGCACCGTGATCGACGACGAAATGGGCGATGACATCCGGGTCACGGTCATCGCCGCTGGTTTCGAGCGGTGGGACGATGGGCGTAAGCCGACCAAGACTGACGAACCAGACCGTGCGGGAAGCCGTTTCCGGTCCGAACCAGTCGCTGATGTCTTCGCCTCGAGTGACGATGTTGATGGCGATGACGACGACTTCGACGTTCCCTCGTTCCTGAAGTAACCCCGACGATGGATTCCGCCGACGGGCGGGCGATCCACTGGGCATTCACGGCCCGCGCCGATGGCGACTTCGACATCGACGGCGACCTCGGTGAACTCCAGCAACGTCGTTGCGCGATCGCTCCCGGATCGTGGACATGGCTCCGCCAGGAGCACGGCCGAGAGGTGGTTCTCGTCGATCGACCAGGTGATCACGCAGGCGCCGTTGCCGATGCGTCGGTCACTGCGTCGCCAGGCGCAACGTTGGCCATCCAGACGGCCGACTGCGTTCCCATCCTGTTCCAGGATGGCCAGGCAGGGGTGATCGGGGCCGCCCACGGCGGATGGCGTGGCCTGGATGAGGGGGTGGTGTCGGCGACCGTCGAGGCAATGGTGGCCCTCGGTGCGGATCGACGACGCATCGCGGTGGTGGTCGGCCCCCACATCAGCCCAGCGGCCTATGAGTTCTCCGCTGCCGACCTGACCCGGTTGGCGCTCCGGTTCGGACCCGATGTCGCGTCTGCCACCGCCGTCGGTACGCCGGCCTTGGATCTTGGCGCGGCGACCAGGGCCGCGGTGTCCGAGGCGGGCATCGACCCGGCCCGGATCATTGTGGACGGTCGTTGCACTGCCACGGCGGTCGACAAGGGTGCGCCGATGTTCTTTTCGTGGCGTGCGCGACAGGATTCTGGCCGTCAGACCAGCGTGATCTGGATCGGCGACGCAGCCACGCTGGACGACGCAGCCACGCTGGGCGACGCAGCCACGCTTGATGGACTCGTGCCATGACGCCGGATGCTGTCGAGATTGCTGAGCGGTATGCGTCGGTCGTCGAACGCATCCGGGTCGCCGGTGGCAAGGAGGTCACGGTGATCGCCGTCACCAAGAAGCACCCCGTCGGGGTGATCGCGGCGGCCATCGAGGCTGGTCTTGTCGATATCGGCGAGAACTATGCCCAGGAGCTCGCCACGAAACGTGCGGT
>JBBRSC010000073.1:0-13319 GCA_038245795.1 Acidimicrobiales bacterium | reverse complement strand
TTCTCCATCGGACAGGACCGCGACGGCACCGATGCCATCGGCTTCGGCTTCGAACCGACCAGCGAGACGACCAACGGGAGCAACTCATGAGCAGCAGTGACGACATCTGGATCCTCGGTATCGCCATGACCAAGTTCGGGAAGTACCCCGATCTCGACATCGTCGACATCGCCGCGCAGGCCACCACTGCCGCGCTCGACGACGGCGGCGTCACGATGTCGCAGATCGGTGTGATGGCGGCGGGCAACCTGATGAACGCCAATGCCGGCATCGGGCAACAGCTCCAGAAGCAGATCGGCCAGACGGGCATCCCCGTCTACAACGTCGCTAACGCGTGCGCGACCGGAGCGACGGCGCTGCGAACCGTCATCATGGCCGTGAAGGCGGGTGAAGCCGACTACGGCTTGGCGGTCGGCGTTGAGAAGCTCGCCGGCGCCGGGTTGCTCAGCGGCGGTTCCCGGAAAGACGACGGTGACTCTTGGACACCCAAGGGCCGCTTTGGTGCCGTGGCCCCCGTCGACGGACGCATCGGGACCGACATCATGCCGGGTGTCTTCGCCCAGATCGGGATGGAGTACGGGCATCGCTACGGCGGCACCAGCTTCGAACTCTTCGCTCGAATCTCGGAAAAGAACCATGCGCACTCCACACTGAACCCATTCGCCGCCTATCAGAAGGCCATGTCGCTGGAGCAGATCATGGGCGACATCATGATCGCCTACCCCCACACCCGGCCGATGTGTTCGGCGAACTGCGACGGCGCGGCAGCAGCGATCGTCGTCAACGGCGCGACCCTCAGAACTCTGTCGCTCGAACAACAGCGTCGGGCGGTGAAGGTAGCGGCATCGATTCTCACCACGGACCCGTGGGAGGAAGCGTGCCAGGTGCTGCCCGACATCAACACGCTCACCCGCAACGCGGCCACTCAGGCGTACGAGCAGGCCGGGATCGGACCCGAGGATCTCGATCTCGTCGAACTTCACGATTGCTTCGCTACCGCCGAGCTCGTCCACTACGACAACTTGATGTTGTGCGAACAGGGTGGTGCCGTCGATTTTTTCGAGTCGGGTGCGCCCTTTCGAGATGGCCGCATGCCGGTCAACGTCTCCGGCGGACTGCAGTCGAAAGGACATCCGATCGCGGCGACCGGCATCGCCAATGTCTGGGAGGTCGCCCATCATCTGCGCGGCGAGGCCGGCGATCGACAGATCAGCGGGGCGCGGGTCGGCTTGGCTCACGTCATCGGCCTCGGGTCCGCATGCGGGGTCCACATCCTTGAAGCGTCAGCCGCATGAGTGACCCGGGCGAGCGTCCGCCGAGTCGCAACGTGCTCGGCGGCGAACTCATTGCCTGCTCAACGGATCCGCTGACCGGGTACTACCGCGATGGTTGCTGTAACACCGGCCAGGATGACGGAGGCGTTCACACGGTCTGCTGCGTCGTGACCGAAGAGTTCCTCGATTTCTCACTGAGCCAGGGCAACGATCTCATCACCGCCATGCCGACCTACGGATTCCCAGGTCTGACCCCCGGTGACCATTGGTGCCTGTGTGCAAGCCGATGGGTTGAGGCGCTGAGCGCCAACAGCGCGCCGCACGTGGTGCTGGCCGCCACCCACGAACGAACGCTGAAGTTCACAACGCTCGATACCCTCCGCGCTCACGCCATCGACTGACCCTGCCAACAAGCGCGCGCCCTGCCACCAACTGCGCACCCCGCCACCAACCGCGCACCCTGCCACCAACTGCGCGTGGATAGGCACTGCCACGGTGCCTATCCACGCGCAGTTCGCCAAGGGGACCCCTGCCCTACCGACAAAGAGCGTCGCTGGCTATCGTCACGTCCGCTTCCCCTGGGCACCTCGAACGAACCGAGCACACCAGTGGACCGGCTCCACCTCCAACTCGCACCCCTCCTCCGCCGTCAACACGGAGTCTTCACTCGTGCCGACGCCGAGTCCGTCGGCATCACCCGTCGTCAGATCGACCGGCGGCACCATGACGGGCTCATCGTGAAATGCAGTCCCGGAGTATTTCGGGTGGTCTCGGTTCCGGCTTCGCCCCGCTCGCGGCTGTGGGCGGTCTATCTGGCTGTGCCTGGTTCGGTTGTCAGTCATCGCAGCGCCGCGTGGATCCTCAACCTTCGAGATCCCCCGGACATGGCCGAAGTGTCTACGTCAGTCGGAGGCGGCAGGGTCGTACCTGGAGCGGTCATTCACCGGCGGCGGCCCGACCTATTTTCACGATCTGTCGTGGTCGACGGACTACGAATCACCCGGCCCGAGGTCACCGTTCTCGACATGGCTGGCGTCATGTGCGACGCCGCCTTCCGCTCACTCGTCGATCGTTACGCCGGCGGACGACGAGCACCACTCGAACGATTGGCGGACTGGTTCGGCGTTGTCTGCGGGCGAGGCATCGCTGGTTCGACACGCGCCCGCCGTGAGCTCGAACGTCGCGTGGCAGGCGACGTCGCCGAGAGCGTCCTCGAGCGCGCCTTCGTAGATCTGATCGAGGGCTCGCTATTGCCGATGCCAACACTGCAATTCATTCCCCCATGGGATGCCGATATCCGGATCGACGCTGCGTATGTCGACAGCTCGGTCCTCATCGAGCTCGACAGTCATCGCTTCCATGCCAACCCCGAAGCGTTCGAGGCCGATCGGCGACGCGATCAGGTCGCTTCGGCGCATGGCTGGCGGACGTGCCGATTCACGTGGGCCCAGATCAAACACGAGCCCGAACATGTGATCGGCGTGCTCGCGGGTGCGCTTCGGACGCCCGGTCACATCTCCGAACCTCACGACAACTCGACATTTCTGCCGTTCGCATGAGCGAGGTGTGACATGCACGGTGTGCGCTCATCAAATTGGAATCGGGCGTCTATCGTCGCCGTCAATGAGGATCGACGAGACGCCGAATCACTCCACGTATCTGTTGATTCACGGCGGCGGCTCGACGGGTCGTTTCTGGGATCGACTCCTGCCGTACCTCGCACAGCCGGCGCTCGCCATCGATCTGCCGGGACGGAACGGGCGGAGCGCCGACCTCGCAACCCTCACCGTCGAACAAGAAGTCCATTCGGTGCTCGACGATGTCGCCGCTGCGCACCTCGTTGGTCCGATCGTGATCGTGGCGCACTCATCAGGAGGCCTGGTAGTGCCCGGGGTGGCGGCCGCTCTCGGTGATCAGGTCGACCGCATTGTGTTGAACGCAGCGCTGGTGCCGGCAGAAGGCGAGCGAGGCATCGACTGCATGAAGGCGAGACACCGTGAGGGTCTCATGCTCGCCGTGGAGAGGGCGCGTAACGGCGCCGAGATGCCGACGTTGCCAGGAGCGCCCTCCGATCCCGAGCCGCTGAGGAACGCCTACGGTGGCGATCCCCTGGACGACGACACGTTGGCCTACGTCGCCGACCCTGTGAGGAACGTGCGCGATACCGTCAATCACTACTTTCAGCCGGTCCGCTGGTCACAAGTTCCGCCGGTCCCCGTGACATATGTGTTGAACGAGCGGGATCGACCACTGAGTCCCGACACGCAGGAACTGATGGCAATGCGTGTGGCATCGACGTTGAACGTCATTCGACTCAATACCGGTCACCTGCCTGCCGTGACTGACCCGGCTTCGTTCGTCCGGGCCATGGGGGCAATGAGCGATCGAGGGCTCAGCAGATGACACGGCGGCGGCTGCTCATCTGCGGAAGCCTTCAAGCGCCGCGCACCAAATGCGATGCTGACGGCAACTTCACCGAGCCGGTCTTACTCGCAGATCTCCGGGAGCTCGCACTCGGACTTGTTGGTGCGCTGGGAGCGACGTCGGAGCAGCGGTTCCTGCTGGCGCAACGCATCGTGAGAGCGGCTGGGATGGACGAGGCGCACATTGCACCCTCCTCATGACCAGATTGGCGACCTCGGGAACGGCATGTCATCCGGTCGGAAGTGAGCCGGCCGGAGGAGTCGGCACATCACTCGTCCGACTTTGGCAGGATGGGTTCAGCAACAGGAGGTGACCGATGGACGCCGCACAGAAGTTTCAGTTGGATCAGCAAGCAGCCGAGCGGTACGAACGATTTCTCGCACCCGTGATGGCGCCCTTCGTCGACGCACTGATGGCTGCCACTGACGTCCACCCTGGCGACGCGGTGCTCGACATCGCGTGTGGCACCGGCTTCGTGACTCGAGCCGCGGCCAATCGTTTGGAGCCGGACGATCGTGTCGTCGGCTCCGACCTCAACCCGGCCATGCTGGCCGTCGGTGCCCACGCCGCCATGTCGACGATCCCCAGCATCGAATGGCGCCAGGCCTCCGCCGATGATCTGCCCTTCGATGACCATTCCTTCGATGTCGTGCTGTGCCAACAGGGTCTTCAATTCATGGCTGACCTCGCCGCGGTGATGTCGTCTGCGAAGCGTGTCCTCCGTCCGGGCGGACGTTTCGCCGCCACTGTCTGGTCGAATATGGAGCGGTCTCCCTACATGCTTGCCCAGTACGAATCGCTCGCTGAGATCCTCGGCGCCGACCAGGTCGACTCATTTCGGGCGGCATTCGCGATGACCGCAGATCGATTGCGCGACGCTGCTGAGCACGCAGGATTCGTCGACATCGAGGTGGCCGAGATCCAGTGCATGATTCAGCTCCCTCCGCTGCCGTCGTTCGCCGCCGACCATCTGACGGCACTTCCGTGGGGCAAGCAACTCCTCGACAACGGTCCCGGCGCCGTTCACGCCGCAGCGGCCGCCATCACCGGTCGACTCAATATCCATCGTTCCGGCGAGGACGCAGTCGAGGTTCCCTTCGCCTCGATCCTGCTGACGGCCCGATCGTGAGCAGCGCCTCCGACCACATCGAGCGGTTGATCTTCATGTACGCCGAGCGGATCGATGCCGGCGACTTCGAGGGCGTCTCCCGCCTCTTCGCCCAGGCGACCATCACCTCCGAAGGTTCCGACCACGAAACGACCGGACGTGAGCAAGTACTCGCCATGTACGAGCGGACCACCAGGCGCTACCCCAACGGCACGCCGCTGACCCGGCACCTCACCACCAACGTGATCATCGATGTTGATGAGGCCAGCGGCGACGCGACGGCGCGTTCCTATTTCACGGTGTTGCAGGCAGTCCCGGACGAGCTGGCGCTCCAGCCGATCATCGCTGGCCGCTATCACGATGCGTTCGCACACACTGACGGATCATGGCATTTCACTCGTCGTCACATGATCATCGACTTGGTCGGCGATCTCGGTCAACATCTTCTGTTCAACCTGAGGTGACCGTCGCTCAAACGCCGAGTTCGGCGGGAAGTCGTCCAACTTTCACGGCTGCCTGCAACGCGCCGAAATCCCGCTCGTTCTGATCGGCGCTGGCGTGGGCCCACGACACCAGCGCTTCGTCCATGCGCGGTGATGCTCCCAGGTAGCCGGATACCACGCTCGCACCGGCGCTCTGCGAGTGTCCCCGAGCAAGCACCGATCCGCAGAGCGCGCCGTAGGCAGAGAACTGTGTCGGGGTGAGATCCTTGAGCTCGATCGAACCCTTCATGTCTCGGAACTGTCGGCAGTAGAAATCATGTTCGTCGAAGGAGAGCCACCCCAGGAACCGATCGCTGACAGCTTGCATCATGAGTTGGCCTCTGACGACCCGGGCGCCTTCCGTAGCCATCTGTGTGCGAGAGGCCAGTCCCGCGAGCCCCCCGTAGGTCTCGAGCACCGACCGTTGCGCCTCCTTCACCTGGATGAACAGGGACTCGTCGCCGGGGCCGACCAGCAGCGCTATGTGGCAGCGTGTCCCAACGCTGCCGACACCGACCACCCGAAGCACGGCATCGACGAGTCGGAATTGTTCGAGCAGCAGCGCGACATCGCTGCGAACCGTCGCTCGGTAGCCATCGAACTGATCGGCCAGGTTGGCGATGGTCGCTGGTTCGCTTCGACGGATGATGGGGAACTCGTCGATAATGCGCCGTTGCCCGTTCTCGTCTTTGGTGGTGATCTTGGCGAGCACCTGATCAGACGTTCGGCGTTTTGCTTTCTTGACGGTCTTTCGGACCAGCGCCTGTGTCAGCTCGTTGCTCCGTTCCTCCAACCATGTCGTCTCGACCCGGAAGTAGAAGCGGTCCAGTGCCGTCAGCTCGAGCAGTCGTGCCAGCGCAAGGCGATAGCCGCGGGCCGTTGCGAGCGCGGCGTCGGTGCATTGCGATCGGGTCAACCCGAGATCCCGGCCTCCAACGACCGTGCTGGCGACCAGGCGCTTCAGGTCCCATTCCCACGGCCCGTAGGACACCTCGTCGAAATCGTTCAGATCGAAGACGACACGTCGCTCAGGCGTGGCGAACAGACCGAAATTCGAGATGTGCGCGTCACCACAGATCACCAGGTCAACACCGGTGCGGGTCCCGGCGGACAGATCGTGCGCCATCACTGCCGCGGTGCCCCGAAAATACGAGAACGGCGATTGCAGCATCCGACCGATGCGAATGGGGACCAGCTCTGCGATCCGGTTGGCGTGCTGAGACTCGAGTATCTCGATCGGATCACGCGTCGGCGCCACGAAGGTCGCGTGCGATCGACGGGGTTGGGTGCCACGTAGTTCGCGACCCTGTGCCACACCTTCTGCGACCAGCCGGGGTCTCACGTTCGTGCCTCCGCCGCGAGGACCGCAATGATTTCCGGCCGGATTCGCCGAGCAGAGATGATCGCATCGAGCGAACCAACGGTCACCGCGCGTTCGACGGTGTGGACTGCGTCGAACTCGGCGGCGACCTGAGCTCGCGCGCGGGTGGTCGCAGCCTGTCGGGCACTGTCGAGCTCCTCAACACATCGCAGACGGAGATCGCCGTCGTCACCATCAGCCTGATCGAGCGCCACCCTGGCGCGAGCCACATCCGGGTCCGACTCCACGCGGGAGCGCACCTCCCGCGTCAGGACCACCGCGGCCGCTGGGGCACCTCCGATCACCGAGGCGTAGCTGCCCTCGACGGCCAAAGCCGTCAGTCGGGGGTTGAGCTGCTTCGAGAACACGACATAGGCGCCGCCGTGATAGCGGCCGATCACGACAAAGACGATCGGCCCGTCGAACTCGACGACCGCGCGTGCGATCTCCGCTCCGTATTCGAGCTGCAACCGTCGAAGGGACTCTGGGCTGCCATCGAACCCGGACAGGTTCGCCAGGACCACGACCGGGTGATTTCCTGATGCGGATCTGATGGCACGCGCGACCTTCTTCGATGACAACGGGTACAGCGTGCCGCCAGAGAACTCCGCGGGACCGTCGACTGGTACTGCCCCCGTTCGCGCGGTCGGACGCGACTCGATCCCGATCATCGTGATCGCGTGGCCACCCATTCGTGTGCCCCAGACAACAGCGGTGGACGCCTCGGCCATGTTGCGCCATCGCTCCGAGACGACCGAATCGGTGTCGACGACCGCCTCCATCAGCGAACGAATCGCGAATGGGCGTTTCCGCCCCGGATTGGTCGACACATCGAAGATCTCACCGATGGTCGCGAAGCCGTCGTCGCCCTTGCACGAGTCGATGGTGACGTCGCGGTCCACCGGGTCGGTACTCGTGAGGACCGGCGGTCGAGCCCCGGCGGACGAGTGCGTTCGGGCGTAGTGGTCGAGCAGGATCGCGTACGCGCCCGCAATGTCGTGGGCGCGGTACTGGGCCTGTCCGTTCGGTCCCATGACCCGATCGAAGCCGCCGATGCCGACTTCGTCCTCGGCGCCGACCGACCCCGACATCTCGAGTGCCTTGTTGCCCGTGAGGACCATCGTCGACTGCGGAATCATGACCAGGATCCCCCGAGTGTGCATGAGCATGGTCGCCTCGGCGTTCCAATAGGATTGCGCACCGACATTCACACCCGCCACGATCACGTTGATTTCACCGCCGCCCGACGTGAACGACACGATGCGACGCAGTACCGCCGCCGTCCAGTCGAGGTTCTCGGTGCCGGAATCCATCGCGATGCGCGCGCCCGACGACAGTGCCACCCATTCGACGGGAATTCCCCGCTCCTCGGCGCAGTCGATCATGCCGATGATGCGTTCGCACTCCGCACGCCCCAGCGAACCCATCGCGCGCAGCGGATCTCCTGCGATCCAAACACGTTCGCCGAATTCGTTCCGACCCGGCAATGGGTTGGCCACCACGCCCACGACCACGCCACAGCTGTGTTGTGCCGGTGGACGATCGACCGGACCAATTCCGTCGAGCCCACTGTCATATTCTGTGAAGCTGCCCGCCACGAGCGAAGGATGCGGGAGATCCGCGTGGTGGATGCTCCCGGTCAACATGCCAATGAGTTCCCACGGATCGACCAGGCCGGAGCGTCGGGCCCGCAATGCTCGTCGATCCAACTCGGAGCGCGGACCCACCGTCGGCTCGACCCCGTGCTGCTCTTCGAGTTCCAGACGGGCATGCCCACGTCGCCGGACCAGAAACTCTGTCGTGGCGTCGACCTGCCCGACTCGGATCGTGAGTTCCTGCAAGCCGAGTCCCCGGGTCACTGCTTCATGCATCTGTGCCACCTCCATCACATTGCGGGTGGTCGCCCGTTCCGTTCGATGCAGGACCACGTGCATGGACGCCCACCAATCGCGCGTTCGTCCACGCTCGCCCCGAAGGAGCCGCACGCCCTGCTCGAACAACTCGGTGAAGCTGCTGAGATCTGCGGCGGTCACCCCCGCGAGGTCCGTCGGGGTGTCGTCGGACTCCACGGCCAGAATCGTGCGTTCATCGAGCAGATCTTCCCGGGACCTCAGGCGCACGACCGCCGCGCGACCGGCTGGACCCCGGACACTGCTGACAATCTCCGCGTCGAATTCGCCATAGCGCTCGAGCGAGTACAGCTCGGCTGGTTGGACATCGCTGGCGCTGAGGGCGGTCACCCGGGGACGTGAATCCAGTTCAGCTCTCGCGGTCGCCGCGGCGTCGGCAACGCCGGGAAGCGACCCGATGGACGCCCGCTCGACATCTGCCAGATCGTGCGAGAGTCGAGCATCATCGATCTGGATCCCCCGGCGTGACAACGACGCAACGGCCCGGATCACCGACGTCATCAGGCGATCCCGGGCAGCAGTTCGAGAACGGGTCGCTGCCAGCCGCCACAACGCATCGCGGAATGCGTCGGTCGGTTCGAGCGTCGAGACATCGGCATGGGCCAGGGCCCGACTCAGCAAGGGTCGCAACTCGACCAGCACGCCCTCCTCGCCTCGGTGATGGTGGCGGCACACGTCGTGGAAGGCCTCTGACGCGCTGACCGCCGCCGAGTGGTCATCGAGCAACAACAGGTTTCGTTCGAAGAGCGCCTCGATATCGGCGAAGATCCGCAGGCTCTCAGCCAGCGGCGCCCATTCTCGATCATCAGCGCTTGACGCCGCGAGCACGTCGAGCGTCCGACGGGCGGACTCCACCGCAGCGGGCGCCACTTCCCGCCCGAGCAACAACGCCCGACATACCCCGATGGTGGTGAGGCAGTGGTCGACTGGTGTCGAGGCCGGCCACAACGGTTCGTCGCGATGGTCCGCTGTCACGTTGCGATCGACCGACGGGCGCGATCCGTGGTCACCGGCTCGAACATCGACCTCGACGATGGCCTGGCCCGCCGACACCTGAGTGCCGGGTTCCACTAACAACCGGCTCACCGTTCCTGACACTTCCGCAACCAGCGGGGCCTCGGTCTTCATGGCCTCGAGCGTTCCGACCCGCTGGCCCGCATCGACCGAATCACCGACTGCCACCGACAGGTCCACCAACAGGGCGGGTCCAGGAGCACGAACCGTGCCGGCACCGGCGACCATCACGCGGTGGACTCCACCGCCGACATCCACGGCGACGCCGTTGCGCCCCCGATGAACGAGCGCTCGGACCTGCTGACCATCGATCCGTGCGATGACGGCGGTGTCCCCGACGTGTTCAACGTCAAGAGCCACCACCACACCATCGCGACTCACAAACCATCGCGAGCCTGTCCCCTTCGAGACGCGCAGCCGATGAGTCACGCCACGCAATGACAGCTCCAACTCGACAGGGTGCGTTGCCTCCGCATCCGGACGGGGCACACCAGTCGCGGCAGCTGCCAGGAAGCGTCGGGCGCGGGCGCGTCGATCCGCACGGGCCAACTGCACGGCCGCCAGCAACACTGCCTCGTAGCTGCCGCCAGGTTGCTCGAACGACCCGGCAGCGATCTCCTCATCGAGCCATCCGGTAGTAGCGGTGGCATCAACTACCTCGGGTGTCCGGAGGAGATCCAACAACACGCCACGATTGGTCGCCCCGTCCTCGATGACCACCTCGTATTCCTCGAGGGCACGTCGCAATGTGGCCAGGGCCCGAGCACGCGTCGGACCCCAGGCCAGCACCTTGGCGATCATGGAGTCGAACTCCGGTGGGATATCGGATCCGGCGCGAACCCCGGCATCGACGCGGATGTTCGGACCCGCTGGTGGGCGATGCACGAGGACCCGTCCCGGTGTCGGAGCGAAGCCGCGCTCGGCATCTTCGGCGACCAGTCGTGCCTCGATCGCCCAGCCTCGCGGTCCCGGCGACGTATCAGTCGGACGGCCGAGCGCGACGTCGATCTGCGCTCGGACCAGATCGATCCCCCACACCAACTCCGTCACGGTGTGCTCCACTTGCAGGCGGGCATTCACCTCGCAGAACGACACCATTCGCTCGGACGACTGATAGAGAAACTCAGCCGTGCCGACGCCCCGGTAGTCGGCGGCGAGCGCCAGGGTGGTCGTGGCCTCGCACAGCCGCTGTTCCTCAACGGGGCTGAGGACCGGGGACGGCGTCTCCTCGAGGACCTTCTGATGTCGACGCTGCACCGTGCAATCGCGAACCCCGAACGAGGATGCACGTCCCTCTGCGTCGACGAGGAACTGCACCTCGACATGTCGGGCATGCTCGATGCAACGCTCGAGGAAGACCGCGCCGGGTCCGAACGCGGCGCGCGCCTCGCGTTCGACGGCGACGATGGCATCGGCGAGCTCACCGGCCGCGCGGACACGCCGAATCCCTCGACCACCGCCCCCGTTGGAGGCTTTGACCATCAGCGGGAAGCCGACAGATTCACCTGCGTCGAGCCACTGATCTCGCGGGGCGTGCAGATCGAGTTCGCTCCAGGGTGCCAGCGGCACTCCCGAGGACTCGGCGAGACGCTTGCACGAGACCTTGTCGCCAAGCGTTCGCATGGCACGGCTGGACGGACCGATGAACACGATGCCTTCGGCCTCGAGTCGCTCCACGAAGTCGGCGTCCTCGGCAACGAAGCCCCATCCAGGCCACACCGCGTCACATCCTGATGATCGGATGGCATCCAAGAGGAGATCATGGTCGAGGTAGGCGAGCCGACGACCACCCTCGTGGTTCCGGAGCGCGGGACCGAGCGACACGGCGTCGTCAGCCAAGCGAACGAACGGAGCGTGACGATCAGGATCGGTATGAACGGCGACCACCTGGAGTGGGGCGCCGGCGACGGGATCCGCCTCGCGGGCCGCTCGCAGGAACCGCAATGCGGCATCGCCCCGGTTCACGAGGGCGACTCGGTGAAACGTCATCGTGGGACCTCCGGCCCCTGGCTGCGATCCGGGACATCAAGAATCACGACGGCAGCAGCGCCCGGGCCGTCGTGGCTGATCGACAGATGAATCGTCAGGTGGTCGCCAAAGGCCTCGACGACCGCGGCGGCGACCACGCCGTGCAGTTGCAGGCCCGGTCGCCCATCGGCATCGGTGATCACTTCGATCTCGGCCGGATCCCAGTGATCGAGCGCTGGGGGTCGACCGAAGCGCGAGGCCGACCACGCCTTGATGAACGCCTCCTTGGCCGCCCATCGAGCTGCGAGCCGTTCTGGCTTTCCTCCCGTCGATGCTCGTTCGCGATCGCTGAAGACACCGACCTCGAACCGGGATCCAGGGGTGGCAAGTTGTTCGGTGAAGGCGGTCACGTCGACCAGATCGATACCGATCCCAGCGACCGTCATTGTGTCCCCTCCGCCGGCGTAGCGCGACGAGCACCGGTCTGTATATAGATGCCATCCGGCCCCAGCAGCGTCGACGCATCGGACAGCAGCGTCATCTCGGCGTGGCGACGCTCGGGGCTTCCGTCAGCGCCATCGAGGCGACGATCGGTTCGTTTCCGGTACAGCGGTTGACCACCATGCTGGGAGGACAGACGTCGCCGCTGACCATCCAGATGGTGGCGCGAAGCCCGCTCCCGATACGTCACTCGGTCGGGATGATCGGAGGCGTCGAGCGCCGCCAGGAACACCGACGGATGGGCAAGACAGACAATCGCCGACGCATGGCCGAACCCGAGGCTCGTGAGCAGACCCGACCTCAACGTGGAACCCGCATCGATACGCCGATGCCCATAGACCAGATGGTGGTGGTCCCGATGGGTGGCGGACAGGCATTCGAGGTTGCGGTTGCCCGGCACCTGGCCACTCTCGAGCACCTGCAACAGCCCGATGGCCTGCCAGATCGCGGCACCCCCCTTTGCGTGACCGGTCACGGTTTTCTGCGAGACGGTGAGCATGGGGTTCCCAGGTGTGCGCCCGAGCGTCGTCGCGATGTGATCGTGGATCGCACTCTCGTTGGGGTCATTGGCGGCGGTGGATGTGTCGTGTTTCGATACCACCGCAATGTCGTCGACACTCAAGCCGTGTTCGGCCAAGGCTCGGGCGAGCGGCGAGGCGCTCCCCCCGGTGACGCACGACAGTGCTCCGAGACCGGGTGCAGGGATCGAGGTCTGGATTCCGTCGGAGTAGGTCGTGGCGAAGACGACGACGCCACGAACGGCCAAGCCCAAGGCCACGGCCGTCGACGCCCGCGCCAGGAGAATCGTCCCTCCACCCTGCGCCTCGACGAATCCGGCGCGCCGGCGATCGTTGGCCCTCGAGAACTGATGGGGTTCCAGCCCCTTGGCGTCCATCTCGTCGCTCGAGGCGGTGGCGGACATGTTGGCGAAGCCCACCACGCCCTCCATGCTGATGTCGTCCCAACCGCCGGCAACGACCACGTCGGCCTTGCCGAGTCGGATGGCATCGGCGCCGGCTTCGATGCTGACGGCACCCGTTGCGCATGCTGCCACCGGATGGATGTTGGGGCCGTAACCACCCACATAGCTCTGCACGACATAGGCGGCGACAACATTCGACAGACTCTCCTGGAGGAGATCGTTCGGGCGATCCCGATCAAGCACCGCCCCCGCGTACATGGCACGCAGACTGTTCATGCCCCCCATCCCGGTTCCCTGCGTGTTGCCAACCCGGGTCGGGTGGACGCGGGACAGGAGGTCTTCGGGTTCGATCCCGG
>JBBRSC010000072.1:0-13341 GCA_038245795.1 Acidimicrobiales bacterium | reverse complement strand
CACGGCGAGGGCTGGCGCAGAGGCCGTCTTCCGGCTCCAGATCGAACGGCTCGACGCCGTTGGCCGTCGAGCCGGAATCGGCGCCACGGTGTCCGACCCGCAGTCGGCAACTGACAACGCCATCGCCGCATACCGCACCCGACTCGACACGCTGGCCAACTCGTCCTCGACCATTCAGGGACAGGCCCCCTCGACGGTGACCCAGGGCGTCATCAACCGACTCGACCAACTCGCTGATACCCGCAGTTCTCTGGCTGCTGGCTCGGCCACCCCAGCCGGGATCAACGAGACGTACAGCTCGCTGATCAACGGCATCATCTCAGCTGATGCGCAGTTGCTCTCCCAGGGCGGCACCCAGCAGGCGGGCGGATCATCGTCGCGTTGGCTGATCGAGGCCACTGAGGCCGACGCCCGCGCCGGATCGACTGCTATCGCCGTTGCAGCAGCCACCCGCGACGGCAAGGTGGGCGACGCAACGGCCCTGATCGACCAGCTCCCCGAGCTCCGTCGCGAGTACGCCTCGTGGCTGGACGTCTTCCTCTCCGACGGCGGAACCCTCGGCCGCAGCGCCTACGACACGGTCCTGTCCGACCCCGCGTTCGCCGGAACACAGGCGACGTTCAATTCGCTCAACAATGTGGTGCCGAGCACGGGAATCACCGGTGACCCAGCCGTCTGGTTGCGCTCGACGAGCGATCGAGTTCAGGCGCTCTGGAGCGCTCAGCAACTCCTGATCGACAACGAGATCAACGCCTCAGCGGCTCGGGTCGATTCGCTCGAACGCCAGATCCGGCTCTACGTCGGCGGCTCGGCGATCGCGCTCATCCTGGGTCTGTTACTTGCCGCAACGGTCACCCGGGTCATCACCAGCTCACTGTCGAAGCTGACGACCGGCGCACGGACCATCTCGCAGGAGTCGCTGCCCCGACTGATCGAATCGCTCAAGCACCCCGAGATCGAGGCCGGGCTCCAACCGACGGCCATTGCCGTCACCGGTTCGGACGAGTTCGCAGAGCTGGCCGCCGCCTTCCAAGCGGTGGAGAACACAGCGCTCGATGTGGCAGCCGAGCAGTCCGCCACGCTCCGGAAGGGCATTGGCGAGATCTTCGTGAACCTGGCCCGTCGCAATCAGTCGCTCCTCGATCGGCAGATCGAATTCATCGATCGGCTCGAAGCCAACGAGGAGGATCCCGATCAGCTCGAAAATCTCTTCAAGCTCGATCACCTCGCTACTCGTATGCGTCGCAACGCCGAGTCACTCCTGGTGCTCGCCGGAGCTGAAGCTCCTCGACGTCGGGGCCGCGAAGTGACGATGACCGACGTCATCCGGGTGGCGGTCGGTGAGGTCGAGGACTTCACCCGCGTCACGCTGTTGGCTGTTGATCACGCGCTGGCGTCGGGGGTCGCAGCGGTTGACGTTGCACACCTGTTGTCCGAACTGATGGAGAACGGCACTCAGTACTCGCCTCCCGATCAACGCGTCGAGGTCGTTGGGCACCGCACCAAGGATGGCGGCTACGTGGTGTCGATCTCCGATCACGGGGTCGGCATGGCTCCAGAAGCGCGGGGAGCGGCGAACGATCTGCTGGCACACCCGCCACTTGTTGGGCTGTCGCTGTCGCGATCGCTGGGCTTCATCGTTGCCGCCACGCTCGCCGGTCGTCATCGGATCTCCATCCGGCTGACCGAGTCGCCCTCAGGAGGTATCACCGCCCTGGTGACGTTGCCTCCCGAGTTGCTGGTGGGCGACCGCACCGCAGATTCCGCTCTGCCAACCAGTGGTCTTGCCACCTCCCCAGCGTCGACGTCGTTCCGTGATGACGGCCCATCGCCGGTCCCGATCCAACAGTCGATGACCGGAACCCACGACACCGACGACTGGATGGCGGATCTGCCGCCCTTCCCGGTCCGTGAGGAACCACAGCCCGCCGCGCGTCTCGATGCAACGTTCGAGGTGGAGCCGCAGGGCCCCGAGTCGAGCCCGTGGCAGTCGGATTCGCCGAATTCCGGCGGATCCGCGATGGTCGCCTTCGGGTTGTCGGAGAACCCCCTTGATGATGTTCGTGAACCGGCATCAGCTCCCGAGTGGGAATCGACCGTCGAGCCCGATCCGATCGTTGAACCGATTCCCGAGCCTTCTCTTGAACCGATCGCTCAGGTCGAACCAGCGCCCGCCTGGGAACAGAGCATCCGCAACGTGTCGGATGTCGGGTTCAACGGGTCTGGTTCGAATGGGTCTGGTTCGAATGGGTCTGGTTCGAATGGGTCGTCCAGTCAGATGGGGGCAGCCTTCGAGGCAGGACTCTTCGCCCTCCTCGATCAGCCGTCGCAGCCCTCTGCGCCGAGCCCCGCATCACCGCTGACCCCTGAACCCTTGGCTCCAACACCATCGTCATTTGCTCCGGAGGCGTCGCCGTTTGTCTCGACCCCGGTGACGCCTGTCGCTCTGCCGATGCCCTCGCCGCCCCCCTCGCCGATCGTGTCACCCGTTGCGGCACCTCAACCGGTCCCCGCCCCGGTGACCCCAACATCGCCGGTCCCAGTGATTCCGTTGGTTCCGATGCCCATCGCGCACCCGGCGCCCCTGCCAATCGCGCCGCCAGCACCGCTCCGAGACATCGGGGTCCCCATCGCCAGCCCAATGGCGCCGCTGATGCCATCAACAGGCACGCCCGTACCTGCGGCGGCCTCGCCGACTGGTCCCATTGCTGGCATCGAATCCCTCACCGCGCCCATTGCACACGGCTCAGCCCCGCCGTCGGCTCCGTTGCCCCAACGACGGGTCGGAGCGACATCGTTCGCGCCGATCGCAGAATCCGAACAACGGATCGGCGCGCCAACACGGCCCGCCGAGGAGATCAGGAGCATTCTCTCCCGCTACCGGTCCGGGCTCGAGTCCGGACGTGACGATCAAACCAACCCCGCGGACCGCGACTCCGCCACGAACGACTGACCACGAGGTACACCATGGAACTCAGCCACGACGCTGCAGGAATCAGTTTTCTCATCTCGAGCTTCGCCGAGCGCGTCGCGGGGGTTCGCGACGCCATCGTCGTGTCCGCCGACGGACTCCTCATGGCCATGTCGCCCGGGATGTCCCGCGAGAGCGCCGACCGGTTCGCCGCGGCCAGCTCCGGACTCATCGGGTTGGCACACGGTGCTGCCGCGCCATTCGGTGGCGGGCGGGTGACCGAGGTGATCATCGAGATGGAGTACGGCTTCATCTTTGTGACGGGCATCTCCGACGGCTCGTCGATGGCGGTCATGGCGGATGCCGGGTGCGATGTCGGCCTCGTCGGCTATGAGATGGCCCGCATGGTGGAACGCTGTGGAACCGTGCTCACCCCCCAGCTGCGCGCCGAGCTGCAAGGCGCGCTCTCGCGGTGAGGGGGCTCGACCACTACGACGACGGTGAGGATCCGGTTTTCCGGGTCCGTCCGTATGCGTTGACGGGTGGTCGAACGCGCTCGAACCTGGATCTCCCCCTCGAGACCCTGGTCCTCATGAGCGCCCGGGGTCGGGCCGTGATCGATCAAGTGAGTCTCGAGCAGCGCCAGATTCTCGCGATGGCCGAGTCAGTGATCTCACTGGCCGAGCTGAGCGCCCATCTTGATGTCGTCATCGGTGCGATCAGGGTGATCGTCGGCGATCTCGTCGTGAGTGGATTTCTCGAGAGTCGTAGTGGCTCAGTGACCGAACAACCCGATATCAAGCTGCTCGAGCGTGTTCTCGACGGCCTGAAAGCCCTGTGACGGAAGAGGACTGATGGACTCCAAGGTACCCATCCCAGTAAAGATCGTGGTCGCCGGGGGCTTTGCCGTCGGAAAGACCACCTTCGTCGGTTCGATCTCGGAGATCACCCCGCTGACGACCGAGGCCGCCATGACGAAGGTGTCGGAAGGGGTCGACGATGCCGGCGCGGCCACCAACAAGTCGTCAACCACGGTGGCCATGGATTTCGGACGAATCACGCTCGGCAACAGCGACCTGATCCTGTATCTGTTCGGGACACCCGGCCAGGAACGCTTCCATTTCATGTGGGACGAACTCGTCCGAGGCGCAATCGGGGCCGTGGTCCTCGTTGACACGGGTCGGCTGGCGGACTGCTTCGCGGCTGTGGACTACTTCGAACAACGTCGGGTGCCGTTTGTGGTGGCGGTCAACTGTTTCAACGGGGCGGTCTTGCATCCGCTCGACTCGGTTCGCGAGGCCCTGGCCATCAGCGCCGACGTGCCAATGTTCCATACCGACGCCCGTGAACGGAACGCGACGCGGGACACGTTGCTGACGTTGGTCCAGCACGCGCTGGTCAGGTCGCGCTGAACGACGTCATCTGGTTGGTTCGGACCGACCGGGCGGGTGGCCGTAACATCTCTGCCTGTGAGCATCCAGGATGTCGACTCAGCTGACGTCGTGGTCGTGCTGGTGCATTGGAACCAGGCCAGGGCGCTCGAGCGGACCATCGATCGCTTCCGTGATCAGGACGCCAATGTGTGCTTCGTGGTGGTGGACAACGCGAGTCGCCCCGACGAGATCGAGCACGTTCGCAAGATCGTCGCTGATGCACCCGACATCGAGCTGATCGAGGCAGTCGACAACCTCGGTTTCGGTCCCGGCGCCAACGCCGGGCTGCGATGGTGGTTGGAACATACGACGACGACCTGGGCGATTGTCGCACCCCACGATGCGGCGCCGGGGGAGGGCTGCGTCCGTGCGCTGATCGACGCTTGCGAACGTCGTCCCCTCGCAGGGTTGGCCTGCGCCGATGTCGGCGACGGTCATGTTCCGTTCATCGACCCCTACTTCGGTGGGCTGACCCGACCCGCTCGCCAGACCACCGGCTGGGAGCCTGCTGACTACACCCACGGCACCCTGATGATGCTCGGCCGGACCTGTGTCGAGGAGATCGGACTCTTCGACGAGCGCTATTTCTCGTACAACGAAGAAGCCGACCTGGGTCGCCGAGCACGACAGGCCGGCTGGGAGGTCGGGCTGGTCCACGAAGCCACAGTGACCAACACCCATCTCGGAACGTCGGTGGCGGCCGTCGACTACCTCCAGCAGCGCAACACGCTGTTGATGGTACGAGAGATGTCGGGTCGATATCACGCCTTCATCCGGCTGTGTATCAGCCTCGGCCACATTGTGTCGGGCCTGGTGTCGCCGTCCAAGCGACCGCTGATCTTCGATGCCGTGGCACGGCTCGCCGGTATCCGCGACTTTCTGCGGGGCCGCTATGGTCCGCCACCAGCGGCGATGTACCTTCGCCCATGAGCGATTCGGCGTCGGACAGTCGCCCAGCGGCTGAGCTGGAACTCCTGGCGACCACCCGCGCGATCCGCCGGTATCGCGATGAGCCGATCCCCGTCGAAGATCTCGCCGCCATGTTGTTCTCCGCCACCCGTGCCCCGAGTGGCTCGAATCGCCAGGGCTTCCGGTTTCTGGTGATTCACCGCAACGAAGCGGGTGCCGCCCCACGGCGGATCCTCGCCACGGCGGCGCAGGCGATGTGGGCGCACAAGCGAACAGCTGATGGTTACGACGGCGGATCAGGCGTCGACGCGGGATCACCCAAGGCGCGCATGGCCGCCACGATGCAGCACTACGTGGAACATCTCGGTGACGCGCCGGTCATCATTCTGGCCTGCGCCCTTCGTCATCGGCCCGGACCGGAGGAGACCATCGGGGCGTCGGTGTATCCGGCGTGTCAGAACCTGCTGTTGGCGGCGCGGGCGCTGGGGTACGGGGGCGTCATGACCACATGGCACCGGGCGTGCGAGGACGAGCTGCGGGCGGAGTTGGACATCCCCGAGGACGTGTTCTTGGCGGCCACCATCACGCTCGGAGTGCCGATGGGCCGCCACGGTCCGGTCCGTCGTCGACCGCTGGACGAACTGGTCTGGGAGGGGCGCTGGGGAACTGTCCCCGAGTGGGCCGTCGATCCGCCGGGCACCAGATTCACGTCGGCTGGACCGCCCCGCCCGACGTGACCGTCAAGCGTCGAGATGGGCCAGCCCGGAGTCGAGAAAACCCATGGACTTCGGTGTTGCGAAATGATCGACGCCGCGGAGTTCGACAGTCCGCACGGTCCGCAGTCGTTCGGCGAGTGGCGTGGCCGGACCAGCGAAGTCGTCGGTGCCCATGACCAGCAACACGTTTGAGTTGATTGCTCGGAGTTCGGCATCGATCAGCGGCGGCTGTCGCCGTCGGAGCAGCGCCCTGACGGCGTCGGGGTCCGTCCCTGACGATTCCGCCAATCCGAGGAAGTGACGGGCGAGCGGATGTTCGTCGAGGTCAGCCGCTTCCATATCGATGGCCAAGGACCCGGTGTCGTCATGTCGGAACAGGTTGGCCCCCGCCCCGGCGAGCACCAGACGTTCGAATCGATCGGGTTGTCGGCTGGCCAGCACCAGCAGGAGCCTGGCCCCCAACGAGAACCCGATGGCATCGATCGGACCGTCGCCGCAACGGTCGGTGATCTCCTGGCTGACCCACTCCTCGAGCGTCGACCAGTCCTCCAGTCCGGGCGTCCCGCCGTGGCCGGGGAGGTCGATGGCCACCACGGTTCGACCAGCATCAGCCAGAAGATCCACCCATCCGGTCTCGATCCATGTCCGTAGCGCGGAGGTCGCCAAGCCGTGGAGCAACACGATCGGTGCTGTCATTTTGATCGCACCCGCTTCAGGGCGCTGAGTTGTTCAGTCAGCCATCGGCCGACCATCGGACCGCCGGTTTCGTCGTAGTGGACGCCATCGGGGCGCAGGGTCACACCGTCGACCAGCGCGGGACACGGCGCCGTCGGACAGACCTTGGCGGCAAGATCCACACTCGATGCACGATCAGGAATCGCCTGGACGAACCCGTCGATCACCCGCGCCAGATGAGCGAAGCGATCGGTGGATGGGGATTTCCATTCGGTTGGTGCTCCGGCATCGGAACGGGAGGCCCGGGTTGCTGGAGGGAGGGCGAACACGACCCGGGCGCCCGACGCCCCGAGGATGTTGGTGGCGTCGGTCAGGAGTGAGCGGAAATAGTCATCCCATGGCGGTGTTCCGAACGTCAGTCGCTTCCCGTCGATCCGACGGTCGAAGACCTCCCACGTGCCAATCACCACGAGCACCAGGTCGGGATCGAAACGGGCGACGTACCGGGCCCAGTCGCCGCGCCAGTCGGCGCAACGCTTGGAGAGCTCGACGACGCCGCGCAACTCCAGTCGTGGCCCCGAATCAAGTTCGCACTCGTAGGTCCCGCGGGGCCACAGCTGAATTTTGGCATCCGGTGGAGGGGCGGGGTCGGCGCCGTACCAATAGGAGCCGACTGACCATCCGACCGAGTCGCCCACCAGCAGCACCCGCGGCGCGCTGTTGGCCGGTGCGTTTGACTGCCGCCGGTCAAAAGCCGAGAGGTAGCTGGCGCGCGCGGAACCAGCAACGCTCGATCGGATGTCCGCCACGCGCTCCGTACCAGGAACCGTTCCGGCCGATGACCTGACGAAACCCGAGATCGGATCGGCGCATGGCGCGGCGCAACCGGACATGAGGTCGACGGTGCCCACCAGGTCGGGTCGACCAGTTGCGACACGGGCCGCAACCTGGGTGTAGGTCACGATCGGTAACTGTTCCGTCTTCGGGAACACCGCGGCCGGCGTGGTCGTGAGGATGAGCGTCGCACCCTTGGATTGGACGACGTCGGCGAAGGCATCGAGTTCGTCGTTGATCAGGTTCTGGGGTGTCGACACGTCGAAGGCGAACTTCTGGGTGCGGAGCCGCTCGTTGGTGCTGAGCGACAACCACGATCGCACGGCGACCACCACGACATCGGGTGTCGACTCCGCCATGCGCTGGGGGAGCGTGGTTCGCCAATCCCCGCAGTCCGAGAGCGGAGTGGCGGTTCGTTCACGTGTTCCGGCGAACGTGAAGGGTCCACAGTTCGCCGCGGTGGCGTCGACGATGCGGACGTTGTCGGTCCCGGTCCAGCCAGCGGTGATGGCCGATCCGAACGAGTCGCCCATGACGAGCACTGTCGTCACCGGCGCTGCCACGGCCACCGGCGGCGCACTGATCGGCGGTGGCGGCGGTGGCGGCGGTTCAGCGGTTCGTTGCACGTCCTGCGCAAAGCGTTCTGCCGAGCTCGCCCGGGCACCAATGGTGGAAGCGATGAGCGCTACGGCGACCAACCCGACCGCGAGCGGTGCACGAATCAACTGTCGGTTCGTCAGGCGCATGCCGGGGCGTTCGATGAGCCGGTGACTGATCGCCGCCAGCGCCACGGGCACGATCAACTGGAACCACAGCGCAACCGTCGGATTCCAGCCGCTTCGTCGTGGATCGACCACAGCATCGATGAACCAGTGCCAGAGATACAGGCTGTAGGAGACCGTCCCGAGCCAACGCAGCCAGCCAATGGAGAACAACCGTTGCGTGACCCCACCGCGCCGCTGGGTGGCAGCCACCAGAATTGCGCCGGAACCCACCGCCAACAACAGGTATCCGCCGCGCGCCCCGAACCGTAGATCGAAGCCGCGGTTGGTGACGATCAGCAATCCGAGGACACCGAGCAGTCCGAGCCCATCGATCAGTCGTGATCCGCCCGTCGCTCCCAATCGCCGCGGATCGAGTCGTTCGTCGCCTCGGCGTCGCCATCGGCCCCACCGGAGACATGCCAAAAGACAACCGGCCATGATTGCCTGGACACGCGTGTCCGAGCGCAGATAGATCACGCCCGGGTCGCCGCCGGTGGACTCGCTCCACCAAGCGATGCCCGCCGACAGGCCCAACCCGACCGCTGATGCCGTCGCAATGTGTCGGCGTGTTGCCGCTCGACGCCGTGTTCCTGTGCCGATTTCGGGACCGACCAGCCGCTGTCGTCTCGACCACCAGAGGACGACGGCGATGACGAGCGGCCACACCACGTAGAACTGCTCCTCCACCGCCAAACTCCAGAGGTGAGTGAATGGCGAGGGCGGAGAGAAGCGATCGAAGTATCCGACGCCATCGTGGATCTGCACCCAGTTGTTGACGTAGAACAGCGATCCCAGGCCGTCTCGACGCACCCGGGTCAGAATGGTGTCCTCGGCAGCGAATGCAGCCCACGTCGCCCCGGCCGCCAGCACGATCAACATCATTGGCAACAGCCGCGTGATGCGACGACGGAAGAATGCGCGGAGACCGATCCGCTGATGTTCGGCGGTTTCGGCGACGATCAGCGTCGTGATCAGAAAGCCCGAGAGTACGAAGAACAGGTCGACCCCGATGAAGCCCCCGCGCGCCCACGACAGATCGGCGTGATAGAGGACGATGATGGAGACCGCCAGTCCTCGGACCCCATCAAGCGCCGGTTGACGAGCGAACTGGATCTGGTCGGAGTGGCTCGTGTCGACGTTCGCCTGATCGGGGATGTCGGGCGGGGCAGCGATCACGCTCATCGTGGAGATCGGGCACGGCGGAGCGCGTCATCGGCCAACACCGAGAATGTGCCGATGGCTGTCGCCTCCCACGTCAACGACGCCGCGTTCTTGAGCGCCGCGGCGCTCATTCGTTCCCGCAGGTCGCGATCATTCATGATGAGCGCGATGGCGCTGGCGAGCTCATCATCGGTGTCGGCCAGGAGTCCCGTCACGCCGGACTGGATGGCGTCGGTATGACCAGCGATTCGTGTCGCGACGGCGGGCGTCCCGCAGGCCGCTGCTTCGGTGATGGTCATTCCCCAACCTTCACGGATGGACGCCGACGCCACGATCCATGCGCGGCGGTACAGGCTCACGAGCTCGTCATCGGAGACTCGTCCCGCCAGTCGAACCCAGCTCTCGGCGTGGAGGTCGCCGACCAGTTTTTCGAGGGCATCGCGCTCATAGCCATCCCCCACGATCACGAGCGAGAGGCCCTCAACCGTCTCGCGTGCCACGGCTGCCACGCGAATGAGTCGGGCGAAGTCCTTCACGGCCACGAGGCGTCCAACGGCGACGATCATCGGGGTGGCCGATCGTTCGCCGCCGGGCGAGTACCTGGCATCGATCCCGGGCGGCACGACCGACACCCGTTCGGCGCTGAACCCAAGATCGTGTACGAGCTCTTGTTTTGAGGATTCGGCCAACGTGACGATCGGGACCCGCCGGTAGAAGCGTGGCGCGATCTGTTCCTCGATGGTGAGCCCGATCTGCGCCAGTCGGGGCGGGAGCGTCATGGCCCACATGGGCCCGTGCACATGGTGCAGCCACACCATCCGCGGCCCTCGACACCACACCGGCGAGAAGAACGGCATGCCATTCCAGATTTCCACCAGACCGTCGCGTGGGCCGAGCCGGCCCGAGATCTCCGAGGCAATGGACCTCGGGAACACCAGGTAGCGACCCGCTTTGCGGACCACCGTGTAGCCGGAGCGGACGCGTCGCTCCGGGCGACCGGGCGCGAACGATGTCCGCATCGAGACCTGCAGCCCGGCCTGAGCCCAGATGGAGGCGACATTGTGAGCGTGGAGCTCGCTCCCGCCGGCTTCGACATCGTCGAGATCACGCCAGGCGAGGAGGTGGACATGCGCGATTCCAGCGTCGGCGGCGAGGTCCCCCAGGGCCTTGATCGTGGCGTCTGACGCGGTCGGCTCAGCCATCGTCACCTATGCTAGTTGCGCACGCCGTTCGCTCCTGGGTCCTCCCGAGGCGGCTGCTCGTGTCCCCGCCAAGTACGCCGAATGAGGTCGAGACCAGCGTGAAATTGACCGGAGAACGCCCGATCGAGGGCCAGACCCCCGACTCACTCCTGGGGCTTCACGCCGCCGGGTACCGCGAAGCGAGAGCCGCCATTTCGGACGGCACCTTCCTGGATCTGGGCTGTGGATTGGGTGACGGAACCGCCACCTTCGCCGCGCCCGGCCGCACGCTCGTCGGCATCGACTACGACCC
This sequence comes from Acidimicrobiales bacterium, assembly GCA_038245795.1. Classification (GTDB taxonomy): domain Bacteria; phylum Actinomycetota; class Acidimicrobiia; order Acidimicrobiales; family Microtrichaceae; genus JBBRSC01. The sequence goes on along the minus strand of JBBRSC010000072.1, from coordinate 2,444 downwards.
GGCCACTGCGGCCGCGGCTCGGGCTGCCAAAGCTGATCTCGGGTTGATGACGGCATGTTCCGACGGCTCGGCCCTGGGGCTACGGTCAGATTCGTTCGACAACATCTGCTCGTCACATCTCATCGAGCACTTCGTCGATCCCACGCACCATGTCCGTGAGGTCGCTCGAGTCCTGGCGCCCTCGGGAACGGCGATCTTCATCACTCCGAATGAGCCGGCCGACTTCGAGAATCCGTATCACGTCTACCTGTTCGAACCCGACGATCTGCGGCAGATGCTCGAGCGGTTCTTTGCTGAGGTGACGATCGTCGGGATCGACGCTACGCCGATGGTGAAAGAGGACTTCGAGTCTCGTCGCGCCATGGCGTACAAGATGTTGCGTCTCGATCCGTTCGGCATCCGCCACAAGTTGCCGCGCTCGTGGTTTGTGGCCTTGCACGCCTTTGGTCGGCGGATCGCATATCGCTTCCTCGTCGACGATCAGGTGCAGGGGAACTCGGGCATTACGGACGCGGAATTCTTCATCACCGAGCAGATCGATCCGACCACGCTTGTCCTCTTCGCGGTGGCTTCGAAACCGCTCGTCTGACGCCATCGGTCGAGAGGTTCAGGAGTCGTCGAGGCCGGTCTCGCGACGCCACCCGGCTCGCAACGTCTCGATGACCATCTCGACACCGAGCAGGACGAAGCCGATCATCCCCAGCGGATGGACAATCTCGAAATGCTGCGGCCAATCGAAATCGTCCTGATACCCCGATCGCCATTGCCTGAGCACCACATAGGCGGCCATCGTTCCCAGCGCCCCAATGGCCAGGAGACGCAGGATCGGCCAGCATCTTCGATAGCGACACGCCGCAAAGGCAAGGCCAGCGACGAGCGGGATCCACCACCAGCCGCGCACGAGAAGTGCCGTCACGGCGCCCGATGTCAGCCCGATGGCGAGCGATGCGCGGGTCCCGAGCACGTTGCCGAAATCATCGAAGGTGCCGATGCCCAACGGTTCGAGCGCGCGTTTCGCGGGCACCGCAACGGGCTTGCGACGAGGCCAGATCAGCAGGCCCAGACAGATCAGCACCCCCATCGCCGAGATCAGGAGACCGATCCAGATGGTGGATTGCGGCGCCCACCTGAGTTGGAGGGTCGTCCCGGGTGGCACCTGCGAGGGGTCGAGACGCCAACCGTTGGCAAACCCGTTCACCAACATCGGGCGCCCGAGGTCGACGTCGCCCGCCGTCAATTCCCACCCTTCGTTGAAGCTCTGGCCGAGAATCAACCACGACGAGGCACCTGAGCTCCGGACCGAGATGTCGTAGCTGGTTCGCGACGTGCGCGTCACCATGAGATCGGCGGGGGTGGCCCCTTCCGCCGGTACGCCGTTCGCCGGGCCGTCCGACGCAAGGGCCAGCGTGGCGACATCGATGCCGGTCGATGAGCCGGCAGCGCTGCTGACAAGGGTGTCCGTAGCTGACACGTTGATCCCGGGATCCGACACAGCGCTCACACCGGTGTCGGGGCTCTGGCAGGCGCTGAGTTCGATCGGGCGATTGGCTCGCGCATCGGCGGTCGATCCGGCCAGCTTGAGTGTCACCGGTGTGTCACCGACGGTCACCACATCGGTGCGGCAGCCGCTGTCGAAACTGTCGGGGGTGTCGCCGACGAGCGCGGTCGTGAGATCGACGTTGGCGATGGCCATGGGCATCACCACCGGCTTCTTGGAGAGCCAGTCGGGGTGGGTTCGCGCTTCGAAGGAGTCGATCACGATGTCGACTGCGGCGCCACGGATCGGCACCGACCCGCCACGGAACGTCAGACGGACCAGACCATCGCCGAGCGGCACACGATCCATGAGGAGGGTGGCGCCACGCGCTCCGTCGACCTCGAGGTGAACGGTCTGCGGGACGGAATGGTTGGCGTCGTCGAGCGCGACGAGACCGCCGATGGTCGAAGCGATCGGGACCGGCGAGCGGAATCCGATCGATGTGCGCTGCGCAGGGTTCAATCCTGATTGCCAATAAGTTGAGGTCGATGCGTCGAAGGCCTGCGATGCAGTGTGTGAGATGTCGCCGTTGGTTCGTCCGGACGAATCGAATCGGACGCCGTTGGTCGGGACACCCAGTAGCGCATCGATATCGGAGTCGGCGCGGATCGACGAGATCGTGCCGGTGCCGGTGACAGTGAATGAGCGGCGCGTCGGCGGCGAGATGACCCGCCGGAGGGTCAACTCGTCGTCGCGGACCACGGGCTCGGCGGGGTTCGAGCGTCGGCGGGTGAAGACGTACACGAGGCGCTGCTGAGCCGATCGGGTTCCCACGGCATCGAGGAGATCGGTCGGTGGTCGGACCACCTCGGTCACGGTTCGTCCGTCGAGGTCGACTTCGGAGAAGCCCACGCCGCTGACACCCTGATAGCGGTCGCGTCGACCCAGGTCGGTCTCATTGATGGTG
>JBBRSC010000071.1:0-13503 GCA_038245795.1 Acidimicrobiales bacterium | reverse complement strand
GGCCGTCGGTATTGCCCGTGCGGCGAATTAATACTCGCAGAAGTACGCCAAGTAACGCGAGGAGTTCGGTGAGCCGATAATCAAGAAGCAGGGCATTTCCTTCAAGCTCGCCGACATGGCGATGGAAATCGATGCCGCCCGGCTGTTGGTATGGCGTGCCGCCTGGATGGGTCGCAACGGTGTGCCGTTCAAGCAGGGCGAAGGTTCGATGTCGAAGCTGAAGGCTTCCGAGGTTGCGGTCAAAGCCACCGAGGATGCCATCCAGATCCTCGGCGGCTACGGCTACACCCGCGAGTATCCCGTGGAGCGTTGGCACCGTGACTCGAAGATCATGACGATCTTCGAGGGCACGTCTGAGATCCAGCGGCTGGTCATCGCCCGCGCCGCGTCGGGCATGCGGATTCCCTGATCTGACACCAAACCCGGTCAGCCGACTCGACCCAACTTGTCGTAGAGATCAGGAAATAGTCCATCCGGATCGAGCTGCTTCTTTGCGTGCTCGTAGCGGTCCCGGTGATACGTCCGCCAGAACCGGTCTCGGGTGTAGTGGTTTCGGCTGATCAACGTCTTGATGCCGCCGAGCTCCCACACTTGATCCTCGAGGAGCGCCGACAGGTCGCGATCCTTTTTGATGTTGCGGGCACCGTAGACAGCGAGGTCGATGAAGAGTTCGTCCTCGTCGAGTCCGTTGCGGATCTCGTCGCCGAGCCACGGGTAGATCTCGGCCGGTCGGTAGGGCACCACCCACAGGGGCCACGCGTCGAACTCTCGGCAGTACCACTGCCAGAATCGACCGAGTCGTGACGCAGGGATGAACACGTCGCACACCACGTCGGGTCGTCGCAATACCCGGTCGGTGATGGGCGACATGCGATTGGACCACGTGATGAGGTGCGTCGAGCCGAGGAACCACCGACCGACCAGCTTGCGGACCCAGCCCCACTCGAGGGGCGGAACTGTGCGCGACAACCAGTGGCATTCGGTGTCGTAGCGGAACACGTACTGCTCGGTCGTCATGACATCTGACGTCAGCCGGGCGGTGGATCGGTAAAAGACGTGCTCGTGGGTGTAGTCCGACGGTGCCTCCGCGCGTGTCGCAAATCGTCCGAGACACAGCACCAGGTGATCGGGGGCGTGAATGATGCCATCGACGAAATCGTGGTCGGCGGCGGGCAATTCCGTGGCCTCGTGCAGCGCCTGCTGGAACGATTCGAACTGTGTGTAGTGGCGGTACTCGACCTCGACAAATGGTTCGGCATCGACGAGCTGGAACGTTGCGAGGGTCACCAGCCCGAGTGTTCCGTAGGAACCATGGAGATGGTGAAACAGCTCCGGTAATTGCGTCGGGGACACCTCGAGAATTTCGCCGCGACCCGTCACGATTTCGTAGGCAAGCGCAGAATCGTGGAATCCACCGAGTCGAAACGACATCGACTCGATGGAGCAGCCAGCGATGGCGCCGCCAATGGTGATACCCCGCAATTCAGGCACCACCGACGGGATCATCCCGTACGGCAACGTGGCACGGACAAGGGTCTCGAAGCTGACGCCCGGTTCACACACGCATGTTTTGTTCTCGACGTCGATATCGATGATGTTCGTCAACGACGACGCATCGACGCGTGCCCCGCTGAAGCGGAGATCGCCGGGAAGTGGCACCACATGACGGACGCCACCCTTATCGAGATGCGCCGTCACGCCGGTATCGCTTCGTTGGGTCGCCAGTTCTCGAATTGCCGCGGCGATGATCTGGACGCGTTGATCGTGCTGGTCGTCTCCCATGGGTCCATCCTCGCGCGAGAATCCTTCCGTGAGTCTTGACGAAACGATGCTGTCCTTCATGTGTCCCCGCTGTCGGTCGTCGGTTGAGGAGCACTACTACGGGCCGTGCACGAGTTGTCGCGCTGATCTGCGCGCGTCTCAGGCGGGGGAGGCTCGTGAGATCGAAGCAGACGAGTACATCCCCAAGATGAACGTGACGCCCAACGCCGTCGCCTCGAAAGATTGAGCCTCGAGGGACTGACCATCGGCAAGGATTCGCTGCGACTCGTCGCCGATGAGGTGTCGCACTGTCGCCGATGTCCTCGACTGGTCGAGTGGCGCGAACAGGTCGCCGATGTCCGCCGCGCCGCCTACCGCGACGAGACCTACTGGGGCCGCGGGGTCCCAGGCTTCGGCGATCCCGCAGCGAGCATCGTGATCATGGGTTTGGCTCCGGCTGCTCACGGCGCCAACCGCACGGGGCGAATGTTCACCGGCGATCGGTCGGGTGACTTCCTCTTTGCGTCGCTGCATCGTTGCGGGCTCGCATCGCAGCCTGACAGCGTGTCGGTGGACGACGGGCTGACACTGTCTGATGTGTACATCACGGCGCCGGTCAAATGCGCTCCGCCCGCCAACAAGCCGACACCCAGCGAGCGTGATTCGTGTCGACCATTCCTCGATCGCGAACTCGATGCCCTCACCAACCTGCGCGTTGTGGTGGCGCTCGGAGCCTTCGGGTTCGGCGAGGCAGCGAAGCTCCTCGGCGCCATCCCGAGGCCGACATTCTCCCACGGAGCCGAGGTCGAGCTTCCCGGCGGCCGGACGCTGTTGGCGTCCTATCACGTGAGTCAGCAGAACACGTTCACGGGTCGTTTGACGCCAGACATGTTGGATGCCGTCGTGCGGCGGGCACTGGTCCTGACGACCCCATCCAATTGATCCGTTCGGCCTCTACGTGACGTCTCGATTCGTGCCGATGCATTGATCATGAAGACGCACGACGAACTCGACAACTACAACGTCACCGCAGTTTCGGTTCCTCGTAGCCGATCCAACGGTCTCTGGAACGCACTCATTGCCAGCACAGAATCAGCGGCGGGATCAGGGCTGGCCGGGTTTTCACCCGGCCAGCCGATCTCTGACGGTGACATGTTCGGCTATGACGATGCGTCGTCGATCGTGATCGAACCGCTCGCTTCCTGAGGGTTGTCGGCGCGGCCGACTTCAACGCCGCCTGAGCAAACGACTACCGTGCGGGACCGTGATCTCGACCCGCTCTCCCCGCAGCATCGGACTGGCACTGTTGGTGTCCGTGGGAGCCTTCGGGGCCTCGAGCTGCGGTGGTGTGGTTCAGGTCAACGAGTACGGCGACGCGTTGAAGAAGAACTTCGTCACCGCCTGCACCACCAGTGTGAGCATCGAGAACAACGTCACCAAACGAACCGAGCTGGCGCCGGTGAGTGCCTGTAACTGCGCTTACCGATTGATCAAGGATGTCTACAAGCTCTCCGTCGACGACCTGAAGGCGTACGAGGAGAAGGTGGCGGACGCAAAACAGGGCGCCATCCCCGATCCGCCGGATGCGCTGAACAAGGCGCTCGCCGATGTGCAGAAGGCGTTCGGCGGCGGCGACGTTCAGGGCCCGACCCAGTCGGCCTGCGCTCAGGAACAGTCGCCCGCTCCAGAGTCATCCACCACCGCGGCACCGAAGTAGGGCTCAGCTCCTCTTCTTCGGAAGCGGCAACCCGATCCGAACGGTTGCCTCGCCAGTTTGTGGCCATCGCTCGCGGCTCTTGGTCGCCAGCTTCCGCATGAGCGCGATTGCGCCGGGGTCGTCATCGCCCGGACGCGACTCGATGGAACCGTCAGCGATCATGCGGGTGATGATCTCGCGACCCAGATCGGTGCGGATGATGGTGAGGGTCCAGTCCGAGTAGGCACCGATGCCCCCGCAGCTCACGTCAGCGTGCTCGGCCGCGAAGTCGGGGCAATGGATGCAGCCCTCCCGGGTCCAGGCGTGGCACTCCTTGAGGTTGATCTCGTGGTAGCTACCGTCCCGCATCCAGATCTGGAACACACCCTTGATGTTCATCTTCACCATGTCGGCTTTGGGGAGCCGGTACTTGGCCCAGAAGAGCTCCTCGAAGATGGAGTCGTCGAATGTCTTCGAGCAGAGGAGCCCAAGGTTGAACACGATGGGCTTCGAGATCTTGCCGATCTTGCGGCTCCACATGATCGGCGGCACCGAGCTCTGACAGCTCATTCCCACCAGTGCCAACCGCTTGAAGCCCTTTTCCAGTGCCTCATCAATGGCGAGGGTGTTGGCCGAGTAGGTGTAGCGGCTCCCGGCGGCGGCCAGGACCTCCTCTTTGGTCGACGCCACGCCCGGTATTGCCTTCCACGAACCCGAGTCAGCGCCGCCTTCGAGGTAGCTGACCAGGCTGGCATCGATGTAGTCGTGGTCCATCGCCCACAGCAGGATCGCCGAGACCAGCCCGCCGTCCTGGCCCATCTGGTGCACCATCTTGTCGGAGGCCCGGGTGAGCATGATGTCGGAGTACACACCCGCCACTTCGTCGTCGGTTCGCACCCGACCGAAGAGATGATCATCCGCCTGCGCTTCCCACAGACGGAACCGCGGGCAGGCGCGGGTGCAACTCGTGCAGCCCTTCTGGCCGTGGACGCAATCGTCTGGTCCGGCCTCATCTTCCAGATGGAAGGGCCGGTACTCGCCCTGAGTGTGGTGGTACCCGATCACGTCGTGGGGACACGAGATCACACACCCCGCACACCCGGTACACAATCCGGTGTCGATGACTTCGTTCTTGAGTTCCAACCACTGGTTGGTCCAACGTCCTGAGGTGGCTTCGGCCAGGGCCTCGTCGGTGATGACAGGTGACGACATAGTCCGACTCTACGCGACTACCGACCAAGTTGACCGGTGGGTCAAGATAGGGACATGCACCTGAGTTATCCCCCCGAGGCTGAAGAGTTCCGCGGCGAGATCCGCGCCTGGCTGGAGGAGCACCTCCCGCCTGGCTGGTTCGATGACGGTTTCGAGATGTCTGCGGATGAGAAAAAGAAGTTCAACGACGACTGGACGACGACGCTGTTCGATGGCGGCTGGATCTGCGCAACCTGGCCCGTCGAATACGGCGGCAAGGGCCTGTCGACTATCCAGGGAGTTGTGCTCGCAGAGGAATTTGCGCGGGCCAAGGCGCCCATGAGAGCCGACTTTTTCGGCGACACGCTGGTCGGTCCGACGATCCTCATGAACGGCACGGAGGAGCAGAAGCTGCACTTTCTCCCGAAGATCCTCAACGGATCGATGCGTTGGTGTCAGGGTTTCTCTGAGCCCAACTCCGGCTCAGATCTTGCGTCCCTAGCGACCACCGCCGTCCTCGACGGTGACGAGTGGGTCATCAACGGCCAGAAGGTGTGGACCACCCAGGCGCAGTTCGCTGACTTCTGCTTCGTGCTCGCACGAACCGACCCGACCGCCAAGAAGCAGGCCGGGATTTCCTACTTGCTGGTGCCGATGGATCAGCCGGGCATCGAGGTGCGAGGCATTACCCAGCCTGACGGCACCGCAGAGTTCAACGAGGTGTTCTTCGACAACGCCCGTTGCCCGAAGGACTACGTGGTCGGCGGCCTCAACAATGGTTGGAAGGTGGCCAATGACACGCTTGGCTTCGAGCGAGGCATGTCGGCGACCACTGGCCACCGACGCTTCGAGGAGGAGTACCGGCGGATGGTCACCAAGGCGCAGCAGAACGGGATGATCAGCCATGACACCGTGCGGCAGGGTCTGGCCAGCTATTACACGAAGATCCAGATCCTCCGCATCAACGGTCTGCGAAATCTGACGGCGGCCTTGTCGGGCCACCGTGACATGGGAGTGGTGGCGTTGGGCGCCACCAACAAGCTGTTCTGGTCCGAGATGCATCAGGAGGCGCTGGAGTTGGCGTTCGAGATCTGGGGCGCCGAGGCAATGATGAGCACGGCCGGGCCTGATGACGGATCGTGGCCGGGAGTCCTCCGAGCCGAGCATCGCGAGTCGTATCCGGTGAGCCCGATGATGTCGGCATTCTTCTTCAGCCGCTCGGAGACCATCTGGGGTGGTACCAGTCAGATCCAGCGGAACATCGTGGGGGAGCGGGTGCTGGGACTCCCCCGTGAACCGAAAGCTCCGGCCGAGAAGACCCCGTGACGTTCACAGGCGAATGATGCCGTTCCATGTGACGGAACCGTTACGATTCTGATCCGTGCCGGTGCAGCCCCCCGAACGACCGCGTCAGCGCTCAGCCGCGACTGCCCCGCGTTCTAGAACACTTCTCGGATCGAAGATGAACCGGATCATCGGTGGCCTGCTCGTGGTGATTGCGTTGCTCGCCGGCGGAGCGTTGGTCTTGGCGACGGTCAAGACCAACGAGATCAAGCGGGTTGACGTGGCCCTAGCGAACGCCCCGGACGATCAACCGCAGAACTTCCTATTGGTCGGCAGCGATACCCGCGAGATCGCCAAGTCGGGCGTTGATGACGGTGCCATCTTCGGTGGGCCGAAGGATCAGGCACCGGGCGGCCAACGGGCGGACACCATGTTGGTGGCGCGGGTCGATCCGACGCAGAAGACGGTGGAGCTCCTCTCGATCCCCCGGGACCTGTGGATCAAGCACAAAGACGGCAGTTCGGGACGCATCAACGCCACCTACAACGAGGGCGCCCAGACGCTCATTGATGCGGTGCAACAGAACCTGGGGCTCCCGATCAATCACTACATCGAAGTCAACTTCGATGGCTTCAAAGGACTGGTCTCGGCGCTCGGTGGAGTGCCGATGTACTTCAGCAAACCAATGCGAGACGGCAATACCGGGCTCTTCGTGAAGAAGCCGGGCTGCTACAACCTGGATCCGACCCAGGCCCTGGCGTTCGCCAGATCTCGACATCTCGAATACTCCAATGGCAAGTCATGGGTGTCGGATCCGACCGGCGACCTCGGACGCGTGACTCGCCAACAGGTGTTCCTCCGCCGGGCACTCGCAAAACTGTCGACGATGGGCATCAGCGATGTCGGTGTGATGCGACAACTCGTCGACGTTGGACTCAGCTCAGTGAAGATCGATTCCACCTTGTCGATCGATGACCTGATGTCGCTCGGCAAGAAGTTCTCCTCGTTCAACCCGGCGTCGATGGTCACGCATCATCTCCCGACCGTTGGTCGGACGACCGACGGGGGCGCTTCCGTTCTGGACATCGACATGGGCGCTGCAACCGACGTGTTGGCAATCTTCAGCGGGCGGACGGCGGGGTCGGCCCCGAAGGACGCACCCAGCGTGGTGCCGCTTGCCGCTGATGCGCCGGGCGCTTTCACTGTCGACGTATTGAACGGGTCTGGCCATGCCGGCAAAGCCAAGGAGGTCGCGGGATCGCTGTCCTCGCGCGGCTATCTCGGTGGGGTGGTCGGCACCGCGGGTGTGACGTCGAGGAGTGTTGTTCGTTACGCCGAGGGTGACGCCACCAGCGCGACAGCCATCTCGGAGTTGATCAGTCCCAAGGCGGACACCGTCGCGGATCCGAACATGACCAAGGGACGCATTGCGGTGACGTTGGGGTCGGACTACGGGGGCGTCGCGAAGGCGGGGCCAACGACGACACAGGCACCTGCGACCACGACGACCGCCGTGAAGAACGCCAACCTGCCAGCGAGCGAGCAGGAGATCGGTTTCGTCACCGGAGATCCACCGGCGGGCGTCCGCTGCGGCTGAGCCGACGATCGAGTGCCCTCGGCGCGATTCGAACGCGCGCACACGCCTCCGGAGGGCGATGCTCTATCCCCTGAGCTACGAGGGCGGGGGCCGCAAGACGGCTCGCTGATCGTAGCCGCTGGGTCCGAGGGCACGAATCTGGTCAGAGGACATTCAGTCTGCGACCGGTTGCCGCTAGGCCGTTCGCGCGAGCTCCACGTAGTTCGGCGCCGGTGAGGCGAACGCAGCGGCAAGGGTCCGCTGAAGTCGCAGGCCCATCGACGTGACGACTTCACCAACGCAACGTCGAGGAGGTCCTCTTTGGTGTGCTTGTGTCCCATCGACGGTCGGCAGTATCGATCACTTCAAAAATCTGGTTCGGGTGCTCCCGAACCGCGCAACTACGCTGAATCCATCGTGTCCGACACTCCTGCATCAACATTTCCCGGCCCGCACATCACCGATGGACTGCGCGACGCCCTGATCGCCGCCCTCATCGCTGCGGGCGTCGAGTCCCCTGGACATGTGGGTCTCGAGCGGCCCGCCCAACTCGACCATGGCGATTGGTCATCGAATGTCGCCATGGCCAATGCCAAGGCCGCAGGGACACCCCCACGCGAGCTTGCGCACGCCATTGTTTCTCATCTCGAATCGAATCTGCCTGACCACGTCGAATCTGTCGAGATCGCCGGGCCCGGGTTCATCAATTTCCGGCTCGCTCCTACGTGGCTCCACGACGTCCTCCGATCGACGATCGCCGCCGATGTGCGGCTGGGCTCGAGCAATGACGGTGGTGGTCAGCGGGTCATGGTCGAGTTCATCTCGGCGAACCCAACCGGGCCCCTGCACGCCGGCCATGCCCGCGGTGCGGTCTACGGCGACGCGCTGGCGCGCCTACTGACCCATACCGGACATGACGTGGCGCGCGAGTTCTACATCAACGATCGCGGCGTCCAGATGCAGATGATGGGCGAATCAATCGCCGCCCGCGCCGCCGGTCAGAAGCCCCCTAAAGATGGCTACAACGGCCAGTACATCATCGACTGGGCGCAGACTCTGGAAGCCGGCGCTGACCCGATCGAGCACGGCTATGCCTGCGCGCTCGCCGATCAGCGCGAGGTGCTTGCCCAACTCGGCGTCGTCTTCGACGTGTGGTTCTCTGAACGCGACATGGTCGCAGCCGGCGCGGTCGAGACAACGATGGTTGATCTGAGAGCCCATGGCGTGATCGATGACAACGACGGCGCAGTCTGGCTTCGATCGACCCAGTTCGGTGATGACAAGGACCGGGTGCTCGTGAAGAGCGACGGCAGCTTCACCTACTTGTTGCCCGACATCGCCTATCACCGAGACAAGTTCGCCCGTGGCTTCGATCTGTTGATCAACGTTTGGGGCGCTGATCACCACGGATACATCAATCGCATGAAGGCCGCCATCGAGGCGCTCGGCCACTCACCCGATCAGCTCGAGATCGCCATCACCCAACTCGTGAAGCTCGTCAGCGACGGCAACGAGGTGAAGATCTCCAAGCGGACCGGCAACCTCATCGAGCTGCGGGACATCCTCGACGAGGTGGGCGCCGATGCGACCCGGTTCACTTACCTGCTGCAATCACTGGACTCGAATCAGACGGTCGACCTGGATCTGATCGTGTCGAAATCCATGGAGAACCCGGTCTTCTATGTGCAGATGGCCCACGCCCGGCTCTGCTCGGTGGATCGTGTCGCTGCGGAGCGTGGATTCGCCCGACCAGCGCTGGCCGATGTTGACCTCTCGCCGCTGACCCACGAGCGCGAACTCGAGGTGCTCCGCATCCTCTCCGATGTGGCCGCAACGGTGGCCGTGGCGTCGCGTGAGCGGTCACCGCATCGGATCACCACCTGGGTACGGGAGCTGGCCTCAGCCGTGCACGGCTTCTACCACGACTGTCCGATCCTTCGCGACGACGTCGATGATGGAACCAGAGCGGCGCGGTGGTGGCTGGCCGAGGCCGCGGCTGTCGGACTCCGGACGGGCCTGTCGCTATGTGGGGTGTCCGCCCCCACGGAGATGTGACGTGGCTGGCCCGCTGCCACGCAATCTCCTTCCTGAATCAGCGCTGACCGGCGCCGACGGGTGGCTCAACATCGGCGGAGTCTCCACACAGGCGCTGGCCGCCGAGTTCGGAACACCACTGTTCATCTACGACGAACAGCAGTTGCGCGACCGATGCCGGGAAGCACTGGCGGTCTTTGGCGATGGAGTTGCCTACGCCTCGAAGGCATTTCTGTGCCTTGCCATGGCGAAACTCGCCTACGAGGAGGGCTTGTGGATCGACGTCGCCTCGGGCGGCGAACTCCACGTGGCGCTCACCGCTGGCGTGCCGGCCGATCGTTGCGTTTTCCATGGCAACAACAAGAGCCTGAGCGAACTCCAGCGGGCGTGCGACGTCGGAGTCGGTCGCGTCGTGGTTGATTCGTTCGACGAGATGGACCGCCTTGATGCGTTGGTCGCATCGGGCAGCCGTGTTCCCCATGTGTTGTTGCGGATCACGCCCGGGGTCGAAGCCCATACCCATGAATTCGTCATGACCGGCCAAGACGACTCGAAGTTCGGCTTCGGGTGGCGCAGCGGCGCTGCGGCGCAGGCCATTGAGCGAGCGCGCGGGTCGACCTCGATGTAGCTCGTCGGGCTGCACATGCACATTGGATCTCAGGTGTTCATCGCTGACAACTTCGCCCGCGCCCTCGAGGTTGTGGCGCCGCTGGCGATCCAGGCCGACCTTCCGGAACTGGTGATCGGCGGGGGCCTCGGCGTCGCCTACGTCGAGGGGGAGACCGGCGTGTCCATCACCGAGTGGGGTCGCGCCATCCTCGACGTGGCGCAGTCCGCCGGGATCCCCGGGCGGGTAACCGCCGAGCCCGGGCGCGCCATTGTCGCCCAGGCAGGGATCACCATCTACGAGGTTGGGACCATCAAGGATCTCCCCGGTATTCGCACCTACGTCTCGGTCGATGGCGGTATGAGCGACAATCCTCGACCGGTGCTCTACGGCAGTGGGTACGAGACGTTTCTGCCACGCGCGGTCGACGGCGACCGCCCCCGCCCGATCCGGCTCGTCGGCAAGCACTGCGAATCGGGTGACCTGCTGGTACGCGAAGGCTGGGTGCCGGACGATCTGGCAGTGGGGGATCTGTTGTGCACGCCGGTCACGGGGGCCTACGGCTATTCAATGGCCTCGAACTACAACCGGCTGCCGCGCCCCCCTGTGGTGTTCGTTGCAGATGGCGTTCCGCGTCGTGTCGTGCGTCGGGAAACCGATGAGGACCTGGTCCGCGTCGACGTCAGTCCAGAATCGTCCTAGAGTCGCAACGGTGACCTCCTTCAGCATCGACCTCACGTCCGGTGCGTCGGAGCCCGATGTCGGTCCGATGGAGGACCTGACCGTCGACGAATTGTTGGCGGCCCTGCCGCAGGCGGCTGCCATCTGCGATGCCGACGGTGTGGTCCGCGAGACCAACGCCCGCTGGTCAACGTTCATCATGGAGACGACGGGGCGGGGAGACGGATGCGGTCCCGGCCTCAACTATCTCGAACAGTGCGAACTCGGTCGAGGAGCGCCCGGGGAGTGGGCGGCAGCAGCGGCGGCAGCGTTTCGGAGTGTGTCGAGTGGTGCCGAGACCGTCTCCACCATCGAATACTCGTGGCAAGTCGGGGACGAGGAACGCTGGTACCGGTTGCAGTACTCGGCTCTGCCGAGCCTGGGGCTCCGGCGAGGGGTGTTGCTGAGCATTCACGACGTCACCGCCGATCGACAGATCACCGAACGTCTCACCCATCTCGCCCACCACGATCCGCTCACTGGGCTGCCCAACCGCAACCTCTTCTACGAGCTCTATGGCCAGGCGATTGCGCTCTCGGATCGTCATGATGAGCGTGTCTTTCTGATGTTCTGCGACCTCGATCGATTCAAGATCGTCAACGAGCGGTTCGGGCACCAGATGGGCGACGAACTGTTGCGGGCCGTGGCCTCGCGACTGAAATCATCGTTGCGTCCTTCTGATGTCGTTGCGCGGTTCGGGGGCGATGAGTTCCTGGTGCTGCTCCCCGACGTCATCGAACCCGAGGTCGCTGAACACGTGGCACGACGCCTCATTGCCGATGTCTCGCGACCGTTCCGCCTCCACGGCGAACGCATTGAGGTCGGGCTCAGCATCGGAATGACCGAGGCGTCGCCCAGCCAGAACACCGAAGACGTGATCCGGACCGCCAACGATGCGCTGTTCCAGGCCAAGGCGGCCGGACGGAGTTGCACGGTGATGGCCAACGAGGACCAGTTGTTCTCGGCACGGGCCGGGCTGCGCGGGCGTCTCGATCTCACCGAGATCGAAGAAGAACATCTCTGTACGCACTTTCAGCCGATCATTGATCTGACCGATGGCAGCGTGGTCGGCGTCGAGGCGCTGCTTCGCTGGAGCCATCCCGAGTACGGGATCATTCCGGCGGGCGAATTCTTGGGACTCGCGATCAATTCCGGTCTCATCAATCAGCTCTCCGATCAGGCGTTGACTGTCGCAGCCGACACCTGGACCGACGTGCGGGATCAGCTCACGGTCACGCCACCTCAGCTGTTCCTCAACCTCAGCCCCGATCAACTCACGTCTCGGAGTTCTGTCGAGCGGCTTCATCATCTGCTCGTCTCCACCGGCCTCCCGCCCGAAGAACTCGTCCTCGAGATCACCGAAGAAGCCATGACGGCCAAGACGCGTGATGTGTCAGAGCGACTGGGCCAACTCCGCGAATTGGGAATCCGTCTGGCCGTGGATGATTTTGGAAGCGGATACTCATCGCTGGGGCGCCTCCGACATCTGCCGGTGCAGGTGCTGAAGATCGACCAGTCGCTCGTTCGGGGCATCGAGGTCGACCGCCGCGCCCGCCAGCTCCTCGCCAGTATCGGATCGATGGCGGTTGAACTCGAGGTGTCCTGCATCGTCGAAGGCTGCGAGACCGAGGCCGAGGCCGAGGTGCTGACCGATTTGGGGTTCCGCTTCGCCCAGGGCTTCTATTTCGCCCGACCGATGCCAGCCGAGCAGTTGATCCCCTTCCTCAACGAACGTCATGGGCAGCGAACCGCTCCCCGATAGCGTGGGGGAGTGGACAGTTCAACGGTCACCCTCGGAATTCTCGGTTGCGGCAACGTCGGCGCGGCGCTGGTCGAGCTGATCCAACGAGACGGCGACACCATTGCAGCCCGCACCGGCATCCGGCTGCAGATCGAGCGTGTCGCGGTACGGAGCCTCAGCAAGGACCGTGGCGTCGAATTGCCCCCCGGGGTGTGGACGAACGACGCGGCATCGGTCGTGACCGACCCGTCGGTGGACGTCATCGTCGAGGTACTCGGCGGAATCGAACCGGCCCATACGTTCATCAGTGACTCGTTGAAGGCCGGGAAACCCGTGGTCACCGCCAACAAGGAACTGCTCGCGAATGTTGGCGCCGAGTTGTTCGCCGAGGCCGAAACGGCTGGTGTCGATCTCCTGTTCGAGGCCGCGGTGGCGGGCGGCATTCCCTTCATCCGGCCCCTCCGGGAATCGCTGGTCGGCGAGCAGATCACCCGGGTGATGGGAATCGTCAACGGGACCACGAATTTCATCCTGAGTCAGATGAGCGCGCATGGAACCTCCTATGCCGACGCCCTCGCGGAAGCGCAAAGCCTCGGATACGCCGAACGTGATCCAACCGCCGATGTCGAGGGATTCGATGCTGGCGCCAAAGCCGCCATCATTGCGTCACTCGCCTTCGGAGTACGGGTGGTTGCTGGTGACGTGTCGCACGAGGGCATCTCCGCGATCAGCGCCAGCGATATCGCCTTCGCTTCCCAGCTGGGCTACACCATCAAGCTGCTCGCTATTTGCGATCGTTTCGATGATGGTTCGGTGGCGGTACGGGTGCACCCGGCCATGGTGCCCGACGCCCATCCGTTGGCGTCGGTCCGCGACAGTTTCAACGCCGTCTT
>JBBRSC010000070.1:0-13555 GCA_038245795.1 Acidimicrobiales bacterium | reverse complement strand
GCGAAATCCGATCGTACTGACATCGATGGACCGACCGTTCAGATCGAGATTGCCGGTCACGTCGATCGCCACGATGCCGCCCACCGAGCCGTCCCACGGTGACGCGTTCACCTTGGACAGACGGACCTCTCCGTAGCTTGGAACCCTCACCACTTGGTACCGCCGGGCGCCAGTCGCAGCTGTCTCGCTCTCGGCCGCATAGGAGTTGAGCAGTCCCCCGCCACTGCCAGCTCCTGCGATGGTCACGCTGTCTGCTCTGGCGTCGGTCGTCGCAGTGACATACTCGAATCGGCCGGCTCCATCGCGGGTCGAACCACTCGCCAGCGACCCACCGCTACCGTCGCCGTAGTCATCGTTGTTGTCCGCCACGATGTCGGCGTCCTGCATCTGCACGACGAGCAACATGTCTCCCGCGACGATCGGTCGACCAGCACCCGAGCCGGCACCGATCGGCAGTTGAGATGATCCGGCCGGCACCGAGCGCACACCAGGAAAGTACGTATTGACCAGACCCTCGATCAGGCCGTCCTTGGCGAGGTCGGTAAAGGGCGTTGGGCAGCCGTAGGGCGACACGGCGACGTCGTCGGCAGGAGACGAAGCACTGTCATACGTTGCGCGGCGCTGGCCTTTGGCGGAGAGGTACTCAGCAGACGCGCTGTTCTGGAGTACCGGGTCGAGGAACTCAGAGGACAATGACGCAGTGAAGGTGATGGACACACTCGATCCGGCAGGAAGGGTGAAGGTCCCCCAGCGAGGTGCGGATTCGCCCGGGGTCGGGTCGGTCGCAATGGTGCGCTCAGCGCGTCCACCGAGCTCGATGCTGATGGTTGCGGCGTAGGTCACGAACGTTGCGAGCGGATCGACGATGGCCACGCTCACTGCGGTGCCGCGCCCCTTGCGATTCTCGACCGTGATCCGATAGCCCACGACGGCGCTGTCCGAATTGGCGACCGAGGGTGTTGTTGTCTCCTTGATGACCTGGATACCCGGTTCACAACCCACGCCAAGGTCGACGCCGATGAGTTCGCGGATGGAATGGTCGGTCGAGACAACCCCATCAGCGCCGGGAGGATCTGTGGCGGTCGCATCGACCGCGTTCGGCACGCCGGTAGTGAGCACGCGACCCCCGTTGAATCCCCCGGATCCCGTGGATCGGAGTGAGGCAGCATCGAGGCCACCCGATTCGGCCATGACGACCATCTGTCCGCCACCGCCCCCGCTCGACGAGATCACGCCGGAACCGGCGAAGGATGAAGCGCGGATCATGACGAGCGCTCCGCCCGCCTTGCCCGGAGCTCCAGCGCCCGGGAGCACCCGTGATGCGCTCGGAGCGAAGCCCTTCGGCCAATCGGTTTCGAACCCGAGTCCGTCGAGTACCGACGAGTCGGCAATGGTGGCAGTTCCGCCCACATCAGCGGCGAGGATTCCGCCAGTTGCGCCATCCCACTTCTCGGCACTGAGACCGAGCAGTGTGGCCGATCCGTACGTCGGGACTCGGATGACCTGAGCATGGTCCTCGGCTGAGTACGCATTGAGCAATCCGCCGGCCGGCCCGTCGCCAGTCACCGCCAAGCGGTCCCCCGCGATGCCCGAGGTGGCGATGGCGTACTCGTACCGCCCCGCCGCGGAGCCGCCCATCTGCACAATCAGGACCAGGTCGCCCGCCGAGATCATCCCGGCGCCACGGACTGCCCCGGTGACGATCACGTGATCGCCGACCGCGAGATCAGCGGTGGTCGCCGCGTAGAGATTGACCGTCCCCGCGACGGTCTGCTCGTTCTCGACGAACCGCTGCGAGCAATAGTCAGGTTGGGTGAATGGTGAAGCCGCAGAGTCGAGCCGGACGGTCTGGGTCCCTCGCGCTTGCCAACGAACTTCCACGGTGATCGCCTTGAACGCACCAAGGGTGACGAGACCGTTGGACGATGCCACATCGGTCCAAGTGATGTGACGCGTGACGTCGTAGGACACACCACCGATGTCCCGGCGTTCAGACGCAGGAAGCACAGGGTCATCGATCCTGACCGTCGATCGATTCTCGAACGTCGCCACGAATCCCGGATCACTCGCCGACGACCCAATACGCGAGTAGGCGACGCTGCGAATCAGCTCAATGTCGCCCTGGGCGATTCTCGTCGCCTCTTGCCGTTGCACGGACGTCCGGGTCGCCTGGGACACCGCGTCATACGTCGTCACCGTCCCGAGAATGACCGAGCTCAGGAGCCCGAGCGACACCATCACCTCGACGAGACTGATTCCCCGATCGGGCCGCGAATACCCGACCCGACATCGACTGGTCGATGCGGACTCTCGGCGCGCGGGAAGGAAGCGAAACAGCACTTCTCCGTTGATCGGCATCCACAACGGGTACTTGATCCTCGCGATCGGGGTTGTGGAGGCCCGTCATTCGGTCGGGACGTACAGACGGTTGAAGAACTCAACGAGCAAGCGTTCGGCGAGTGGCGCTGGGCACGCATTGAGGATGGCGCTGATGCCCGACGTCTTGTCGGGCACTTCGATATCGCCGCCGTCGCCTCCGAGACCGCCAGCCGCCAGCAGCTGAGCGAAGGACTCGTCGTCGAGTGTCGAGGGATCGATGCTCTCCAGCAGTTCAACCAGGGCCGGGTCCGCAACTGACGGCCCCTTCGGCTTGGCGGTTGCCACTGCCGACGTGAAGTCCTCCAACAGCGAAGGAACAAGCGGTAGTGACGCCCCGCTGACCGAGAGGTGAATGTTTTCCCGGCTGCCCTTGAATCCCAACTGGGGTTGGACGTACCAGTGCAGATCACGCATCTCGTCGACGACCTCGAAGACGTTCACCGAGTCAGAACTGATCGCAATCAGGTTGGCCTCCGGTGACCCCATGACCGACAACTCGTCGATCTGTTCGATGCCGTCGATGATGGCCCGCGTGGCAGCAAGGGTGCGTTCGGCGATCTCGGTGTATCCGTCCTCGCCGAGATGGTTCATGACGGTCCATGCGGCGGCCAGAGCACCTCCAGATTTCGTGCTCTGGAATGTCGTGTTGATGACGGTGTAGCCAGTCCACCCGGCGCATGCGAAGAGCTGGTGTCGACGAACCGCCGCATCGCGGTAGAGCACGACAGAGGCTCCCTTGGGTGTGTACGCGTATTTGTGGAGATCCATGCTCATCGACGTCACGCCGGGAACGACGAAGTCAAAGTCGGTGACTGGCGCCCCCAGTCGTTTGAAATACGGGAGGATGAAGCCACCGATGCAGCCATCGACGTGACAGAGCAGACCGTGCTCCGCGGCGAGCGCTGCGATCTCGGGGATCGGGTCCACCACGCCGTGGGCGTAGCTCACCGCCGACCCGACGAGCATGATCGTGTTGTCGTTGATCTCGCCAGCCATGGCGGCAACGTCAGCTTTCCAAGTCGAGGTATCCACCGGGGTCGTGATGGCCTTGATCCCGAAATAGTGGGCGGCCTTGTGAAAGGCAGCGTGGGCGGTGACCGGGAGGATGATCTCCGGCGAACCGATCCCCCGAGTTTCTGCCGCAAAATCACGGGCCGCCTTGAGCGCCATCATGATGGATTCGGTGCCACCGGTCGTGAAGTTGCCGACGACACCTTCCGGCGCGCTCAGATGCGAAGCCGCCATGGCCACCACGTCGTTCTCGAGCTTCAGCAGCGACGGAAAGACGGTGGGATCAAGCGCATTCTCGTGCAGAAACGAGAGGTACGCCCGCTCGGCCAGGCGAAAGGTCTCTGCGCCACGACCGGCGTCGTACACATAGGCCCAGGTACGCCCACCCTTGGTATCGAGATCCTTGGCACGGATCTCGTCCAACTCGGCGAACAACTCGTCCTCGCCCCGTCCGTTGCTTGGTAGTCCGATCATGTGGCGATCTCCCTTGACTCGTGGGGCTGTCAGGTCCTCCAGCAGCGCGGCCACATCGTTGCATGACCCACAAGTTCAAGCGACTCTGAACAGCACCCGATGAGTTCCCATGCGTCTCATGGCCAAACGGGTGATCCGGAACTCTCAGGACCCTGATCTCGGGCCACCGATCGAGCCGAACGTCGGCGCCAACCTCATCGCGTCACTCGATGCTCGTGAGTCGTCGCGGGAACCCCTGTTCACGATGTTGATCCCAGTTCCTGAGCCGGCAGACGCCTCGAACCAGGCCGTCTCCTCGCGCCCAGCTGCCTCGACGACGTCAGGAAAGCTTCGTCGAACGGGCTCCAAGGCCTCGAAGCAGGTCAACGTCGGTCGGAGCCCCGCCGGAGTGGAGATCACGTCGAGCGTCATCCGCGTCGTGCACCCCGGGACGGGCCGGTTCGGAGAAGCACCGCTGCCCGCCGGCGCCGTGAGCCAAGGCGAGATCCGCGATCCGGCAGCGGTCGGTGCGGTACTCAAGAAGCTCTGGTCCGATGCCAAGATTCCGACCCGATCAGTGGTGTTCGGTGTCAACAACCAGGACGTCGTTGCCCGGCAGGTCGATCTTCCCGTGCTCGACGACAAGGACTCTTTCGCGACGCTCCGTTTCGAACTCGGCGACATGGTGCCATTCCCCATCGCTTCCGCAATGATCGACAAACGTTTCGTCGAGGCGACCATCAACGAACGAAAGGTGCCCCAGCAGCGAGTTCTGGCCGTGGCCGCGCTCCGTTCAATGCTCCGCACCTACGTAATGACGGCCAAGGCAGCGAAGCTTCGGGTGAAGGGAATCGACTATCTCCCGCTGGCGTTCGTGCGCGCTGCTGCGGGCCAAGAAGCCGCAGGGACCCAGGCCATCGTGAGCGTCGGCGACGAATCACTCACGGTCGTCGTGCATACCAACGGGATCGTCCGGTTCTGCCGTTCGGTGCTGACCCAGGCGGTGACATCATCCACGTCGGGCGAACTCGAGGCCGAGCTCAACTTCATCGAGAACTACCGGCAGCGATCCTCCGGTGGCGATGCTGTTGCGGTTCGATCGGATCCGTTGATCGAAGCGATCATCGGCACGTTGGAGTACTACACCATTCAACCTGGAGCGACGCTGGTCGGCTCCATCGCGCTGATCGGCGCTGTCGATCGGGCCACGCAGGTTGGTGTGGCACTCAACGCGCTGCTCGGTATCGAGGTCTCACTCGTCGATCCTCTGAACAAGGAACGGCCGTTCCAACGAGGGCCATATTTTGGCGACGACAGCACCTCGCCATTCGCTCCGGCATTTGGGCTGGGGCGAGTTGGCGACAACGGTGCCGGTGGTCCCGAACGACTCGTGCTCATTCCCGATCGTGAGCCGGCCACCGGGCCGAAGGCGCTTGCCGTTCGAGCAGGGCTCGTCATGGTTGCCGCGTCGATCCTCATGTTCGTCGCCACCCGCGCGATCGGTCCCGATGTCGACACCCCGACCGCTGAACGCGACGCGGCGACATCGCAACTGAGTGCGCTCGAGAAGCAACTCGTGCCGCTCACTGGCTTCCGTCGACAAGGGGAAGAGACGCGACTCCTCGAAAACAAGTTGCTCCTCATCGAGCCGTTGCAGGTGGACTGGAGTCGATTGATCGTCGACGTCCGCTTGGGGGCGCCACCGGGAACCACGCTGATCTCGATCGATGGGTCCGGTCCGCGCAAGGACAAGAACGCCGCAAGCCCGGGAAGCATCAAGCTCGTTGGTCGATCGTCGTCCCAGGCCAGTATCAGCGCCTGGCTGACCGCCATCGGCAACGTTCCCGGAATCGTTGATCCGTGGCTCGGTTCGATCTCGGCGAAACAGGGCGTCGAAGCAACCTTCACCATCACCGCTGCACTGGACGCCGACGCTCTGCAATCAGCCGGCATTCAACCAGGCTCCTACCTACAGGTCGACGCGGCAGCAGCGACCGGTGACGGAGGAAAGAAATGAGTACGTTCAAACGGCGATTGGCGATGCTGGTCCCCGGACTGCTCGTGGTGCTGGGCGTCTGGCAATTCGTCTGGGGCGGGATGGAAAAAGACATCGCCGCCGCCGAGGAGACCACCCAGACGACTCATGACCAGGCGTCATCGATCCAGAGCCAGGTGCGGAGCGCAGAAGCGTTCAGGACATCCGGCAAGTCGGGTGTTGCGCGACTCAATGAGCTCCGCAATCTGCTTCCCGCTGACGCTGGTATTGCCCAGTTCATCCTCGCCCACGATCAGCTGACGACGCGCTGGGGTGTCACAGTGAGTTCGTTGACCCCCGAGGCGGTAAACGGGAAGAGTGACCCGGAGACGCCCGCGGGGCTGGGGTCGAACACCATCAGTCTCCAGGTGCAGGGTCCGCAGGACGCGGTGATCAACTACCTCGTGCACCTTCACGAATTGCCGCGGGCCCTATCGATCGAGAACGTTGCCATGGCCAACGAGGGAGAGTCGCTGGTATCTCTGAGCCTGAGGATCAAGGTGTATTCGGCGAACGCTGGCAAGGCTCCCGCTCAGGCCAAGGGCGCAGGCGCCACGGCGACCATCGGGGGATGAGTCCGGGCGCTGCTCCAGGTGACGCCCGTCAGCCGATGCAGCGGAGAAGGTCTTCGAGCGTCGTCATTCCCTCGGCGACCTTGCGGAGGCCAGCCTCGCGCAGGGTGAACATGCCTTCCGCGATTCCGCGCCGTTCGATCTCGCGCGTTGGTGCTCGCTCGAGGATCATCTGAGCGATCGTCTCGCTCACCTCGAGGTACTCGTTGACGGCGAATCGACCCCGGTATCCCGTCTTGGAACATGCCGCGCAACCCACCGCTGTGTGCATCGGAAACAAATGATCGTCACCGATGAGGTGTTCCGGCACTCCCGCCGCCAGCGCATCCTTGGCAGCCATGGGCGCGGACACCGAGCACTTGTCGCACAATCGACGGGCGAGCCGTTGGGCCAGCACGCCTCGTAGGCCCGCCACCACGAGGTACGGCTCGACTCCCATCTCGATGAGACGGAGGGGCGTCGACGACGCGTCGTTGGTGTGGACCGATGCGAGCACCAGGTGACCCGTGAGCGACGCTTCGACGGCGATCGTGGCCGTCTCCTTGTCGCGGATCTCGCCGACCAGCACCACGTCGGGGTCGGCGCGGAGCATCGAGCGAAGCGCAGCAGCGAACGTCAGCCCCGCCCGGACGTTGACCTGCACCTGCTTCAGACCTTCCATCCGGTACTCGACCGGATCCTCGATCGTCATGATGTTTCGGCTCGGATCGTTGAGCTCACGCAGCGCCGAGTACAGCGTCGTGGTCTTGCCTGACCCCGTCGGACCCGTCACCAGCACAATGCCCCACGTCCGACGGAACGATGCGAGGAAACGGTCCGACTGCGACTCGTCCATGCCGAGATCGGTCAATCGGGCCAGGCCATCGTCGCGGCGGAGGATACGCATGACAGCGGCCTCGCCGTAGACGGTCGGCACGGTCGCAACGCGGAGATCGATCGCTCGGCCGGCGATCACCATCGAGACTCGGCCGTCCTGAGGAATACGTTTCTCGGCGATGTCGATCCCCGACATCACCTTGATGCGGCTGATGATGCCAGCGTGCAACGCCTTGGGTGGGTGCATCACTTCGTGGAGCACGCCGTCGATTCGGTAGCGGACCCGCAATGCCGAGGCGGTGGACTCGACGTGGATGTCCGAGGCCCGATCCTGGACGGCCTTGCCGATCATGAGATCGACGAACCGAACGACGGGCGCATCATCGCCCTCGTTGCCGCCGACCACTCGAAGGTCGGTCTCGATCTCGACGTCGCCCACATCGGCGACGGCTTTTCGGATGGCGGCCAGTACCTGCTCGTCTCCCTGTGACGATCGGCTGATGACATCGCTGATCTGTCCAGCGTCAGCCATTGCGGCGCGGACGGGCATGCGAAGGATCGTGCGGATGTCATCGAGCGCGATGACGTCGGCAGGGTTCGCCATGGCAACAACGATGGTGCCGTCGTCGTTCATGATCGGCACCGCGCGGTGTCGACGGGCCAACGGCTCAGGCACCTTCTGGACCAGAGCGCGATCGATCTCCGTCTGCTCGAGGTTGACGAACTCCAGACCGAACTGAGCGGCCAGTGCACCCAGCAGATGTTGCGGCGTGATGAGCTCCATCTCGAGGAGCACCTCGCCCACCCGTTTGCCGCTGCCCTTCTGGGTCGCCAGCGCCAGGTCCAGCTGTTCTTCGGTCAGATGACCCGCCTCGATCAACACCTCACCGAGGCGTCGACGCGCTGGCAACGCATTGGTAGAGGTCGGCAGTGCGCTCATCGAGTTCTGAATCGGACGATCCGACCTCAAATTGAGGAGTCCACTCGTGGTCAGGGCGTGATTGGGCGTCCAAACTGATTCTCACAATTCGATGCGCTCGCGCCGACAACGAACCGTGAACACAATTTTCGCCTACCGGGCCATCGATCAGAGCGGCGAGATGCAACGGGGGGTGCTGCCCGGCGAATCCTCCGAGGCAGTAGCGGAGCGTGTTCGACGAATGGGGCTCCGACCAGTGTCGGTGTCGCCGAAACGCGCGCAGTTTGCGCAGAAGGAACTGTCGATTCCCGGTTTCAACGGCAAGAAGATCGAGGCGCTCTCGCTCTTCAGTCGACAGTTCGCCACGATGACCTCCGCCGGGACCCCAATTGTCCGTTGCTTGAAGGTCCTCGAGGCCCAAACTGAGCACAAAGGGTTCAAGGCCGCTATCAAGATGATCAAGGGCGACATCGAGAACGGCGAGCAGCTGTCCGAAGCCATGGCCCGCCAGTCAGAGTGGTTCTCGGACTTCTACATCTCGATGGTGAAGGCCGGCGAGAGCGCCGGGTCCCTCCCACTCGTCCTCGAACGACTCGCGCATGCCACCGAGAGCCAGGCCCGCCTGCGAAAGAAGGTCAAGAGCGCCATGGCCTATCCGACGGCGGTCGGATTCCTCATCATCTGTTGCGTCTTCGCCATGCTGATGTTCCTGATCCCGACCTTCGCTGGAATCTTCAAGGATCTCGGCGGCACGCTGCCGTTGCCGACTCGAATCGTCATGGGCCTGTCCGGGTTACTGACGAGCTATTTCCCCATCATCTTCCTGCTGATGGTGGCGTCTATCTGGCGCTTCCGGCGATGGAAGAGGTCTGAGAGCGGGCGGCTCCGTTGGGACACGTTCAAGCTTCGACTGCCGGTGTTCGGCAAGCTTGCGAGACTGACAGCGCTCGCCCGTTTCAGCCAATCTCTGTCGGTGCTGGTGTCGACCGGCGTCCCCGCTGTGAGCGCGCTCGACATCGCGAAGGGCACGGCTGGCAACGACTTTGTCGCCGCGAACGTCGGCGAGATTTCACGCATGGTCAGCGCCGGTGGTTCCATGTCGGCGGCGATGGCCGAGCAACCCGTGTTCACCGAGATGGTGGTGCAGATGGTCGGCGTGGGCGAGGAGAGCGGTGACCTCGAGGGAATGTTGAACAAGATCGCCGAGATGTACGAGCTGGAGGTCAACACCACGGTCGAGGCATTGACGTCGTTGCTGGAGCCGTTGCTGATCGTCGCCATGGGCGTAACAGTCGGCGGAATCCTCATGTCCGTGTACCTCCCGATGTTCAAGGCGATCTCCCTCGTCAAGTAGGCAACGCCACGATGCCATCCATCTGCGCGAGACCCCCTTGGGCCGTTCGGATATTTGCGCCGGAAATGTTTGCCGGTGTCTCAAGTCCCCCCGGGGACGGTCCGACAGGGTGTGAGTCGGAAGCCATGAGCCGCTGAGGGTCATGGAACCTCGTCCAACGATCACTGCGACTCACCAGGAATCCCTCTCCCAGGGTCCAATCAAAGGAAAACATCCATGCTCAAGACACTCCGCAAGCCACAGAAGAGCGATCGTGGCTTCACGCTCATTGAATTGATGGTCGTGGTGCTGATCATCGGCATCCTGCTGGCCATCGCCATCCCCACCTTCCTCGGGGCTCGCCAGCGCGGTCAGGACTCGGTCTCCAAGACAAGCCTGCGCAACGCTCTCACCGCCGCCAACGTGATTTTCACGGATCGTCAGACATTCGGCGGCGCGGACGCCAAGGGCATGGCCATCGCCGAAGGCGGGCTCAGCTATCTCCCCGAGGATCAGACCTCCGGCGGTCCCAAGTCCATCTCGGTCCTCGGCCAAGACACGACGTGGTCGGCAGCGGCGATGTCCGACTCGGGGACGTGTTTCCAGATCAAGACGGATAACTCGGGAACCGTCAGCTATGCCACGACCACCAACTCGGGTGACTGCAACGCCAAGAACGCTGACAGCGCATCCGGCGCCGGTTGGTGATCAGCAACAGCTGAACACACACCTGTGGCCCGGTCGGTTCTGCCGACTGGGCCGCTGTCGTTTTCTGGGATCGAATCCCTGATGTCAGCCAGACATCTGCGCGAGTCCTCAACTGCCAGGTGATCGCGCCGATGGGAAGTGGGCGCGGTAGTTCACTGCGCTCGATCTTCACACCGGGAGCAGGTTCCATGACTCGTCAAATCCGTCGCCTCCGCCATCGGTCATCGGGATCAGAATCGGCGTTCACCCTCATCGAGCTGATGGTCGTGGTGCTGATCATCGGCATCCTGCTGGCCATCGCCATCCCGACGTTCCTCGGGGCGCGGGAGCGCGGTCAGGACGCGGTCGCCAAGACGTCGTTGCGCCTCGCGTTGGAGACGGTCGTCGCCCAGGTTGATGCCGGCGGCAACGTGGGTGGAGATGGGGACATCGTGTCGCAGTTGAAGACGTACGAAGGGTCCCTTGACTTTGTTGTCGACGGGGCGGCTTCCAACGGTCCCAAGATCATTTCCATCGGCGGCGGAAACGACCCCGAAGGTGGAGATGGTGGATGGCTCGGGTTCGCTGCCAAGAGTGAATCCGGCAAGTGTTTCTATATCTACGGCTACGGCAACCACACCGGCTACGAAGGCCACAAGTACGGCTCCGCCGAACAGGAGCAGTGCATCGGCACCGATGCCCAGAAGTTCGCAACCAACGCTGACGGATTCTGAGGCGAGGAGTTCTCGACCGAGATGTTGAGGAACGGTCAGCCTTCAGCCCAGGCGAGGAGCGCCTCAAGCGCTTCGAAATCGAATCCGGTGCGCTCGCCTCCGGGCATCTGGACCCCATGCATCATGATCAGGTGAGTCGCCCCCGCATCGAGGTATTCGTCGAAGCGGCCGATGTCTTCTTTGCCGACACACACCGTCCGCTCGACTTCGGTTCGCGGACGCCCCACCTTGTCGCACCATTCGTTGAGCACGGCATTCTTGGCGGCGTAGAGCTCGGGCGGACCAAAGGTGTTCCACGCGTCGGCCTGTTCGGCCACCAGTCGGAGCGTCACCTTCTCACCTGATCCCCCGATCAGAATAGGAAGCTTCCCCATGGGAGCTGGGTTCAACACTGCCAGGCGGCGCTTGATGCGTGGCAGATCCTCTTCGAGCTTGGCCAACCGCTTGCGCGCTGTGAGGAACGGATAGCCGTACTCGTCGTAGTCGCGCTCGAACCAACCAGAGCCGATGCCGAGGTAGACGCGTCCACCAGAGATCTGGTCGATCGTGCGGTACATGTCTGCGAGGAGTTCGGGATTGCGGTACGAGTTGCAGGTCACCATCAGCCCGAGCTGGGCGTGCGATGTGGTGGCGGCCATGGCGGCGAGCAGCGACATTCCCTCGAAGTGCTCCCCGGCCGGATCCCCATAGAGCGGAAAGAAATGGTCCCACGTCCAGATGCTGTCGAGTTCGAGCCCGTCTGCGCGTACCCACGCATCACGCAGTTCGTCGATGGTGGCGTGCTGAGGGTGAAGCTGAACGCCGATGTGAGCTTTGCGTGCCATGAGGTCCTCGGTTCGGGGTGGGGGTCGGAGCGAGTGCCCCCGGCAGGATTCGAACCCACGGCCGTTCGGGTAGAAACCGACTGCTCGATCCAACTGAGCTACGGAGGCGACCGCATGAGCGTACTCATTCGTGGCGAGGCGACTCGCGAGTTACTATCTGCTCTCCCATGGTGGGTGTAGCTCAGTTGGTTAGAGCGCCAGTTTGTGGTACTGGAGGCCGGGGGTTCGAGACCCCTCACTCACCCCAGAGCGAAAGCTCGTTCGGACGAGGAGACTCGGCCGAGCGGGCTTGTCGCTCCGAATATGGGCCGTGCTACCGTGCGGCCCCGCAAGCGCCTCTAGCTCAATTGGCAGAGCAACGGACTCTTAATCCGCAGGTTCTCGGTTCAAGTCCGAGGGGGCGCACCACCGAAACCCGCTCGAAATAAGGGGTTTCGAGCCGTTCGACTTCGGCTCTCTGTCGAACTCGGCGGAGAAATCCCACCAAAATCCCACCAATTGGTTCTACGTTGGTGGGATGCGAGGCAGCCTCAGGGAGCTGAAACCCGGCCACTGGGAACTGCGCGTGCCGCTTCCCCGGGACTCCGTTACCGGACGTCGGCGCCAACGGAGCACATCGTTCGCCGGCACGAAACGGCAGGCCGAGCGGGAACTCACCCGGCTCGTGGCGCAGATCGATGCCGGCGACCAATCCGGCGCGAAGGTCCGGCTCGACGTACTGCTCGAAAAATGGTGGGAGCAGAAGGCGCCGAAAATTTCGCCCACGACCGCTCGGGAGTATCGGCGGACAATCAACCGGAGGATCGCGCCCGACATCGGCTGGAAGACGCTCGACTCACTGGGTGCGGCCGATCTCGATGAGTACTACCTGCGACTCACGGTGGAGGATCACCTGGCGCCGGCGACGATACGACAACTCCATGCCATCATCAGTGGGGCGTTGGGCCAAGCGGTGAAGTGGCGGTGGATTCCCCACAACCCGGCGCGCGATGCAACGCTTCCGAAGGCCACCCAGTCGAGAATCGAACCGCCGTCGCCCGAGAAGGTGCGCGAACTGCTGGCCCTCGCCGAGGCCGAGTCGGTCGAGATGGGAATGTTCATTCGCTTGGCGGCATTGCTCGGCGCGCGCCGAAGCGAGGTGTGTGGCTTGCGATGGGCCGACATCGACGTCGGTCGAAGTGTGATCGTCGTCAAGCGCGGCGTCGTCGACGTTGCCGGAAATCTGGTCGTCAAGGACACCAAGACTCACTCGGAGCGAGCGATATCGCTCGATGACGGCACGCTGCAGGTTCTTGCTGACTACCGGGTGACCGTCGAGGCTCGAGCCGCGGCGTGTGGGTTGCCCCTCGCACCTGACGCCTACATCGTCTCCGAAGCCGCGGACGGATCGGCGCCGATGCGGCCGGAGAAGGCGACCAACGCCGTGCGACGGCTGCGCCACGAGGTCGGCCTGGGCACGACTCGGTTGCATGACCTCCGCCACTACGTCGCCACCCAACTCATCGGCGCCGGATACGACCCCGTCACCGTCGCTCAGAGGCTCGGCCATGCCCAGGTCTCGACGACGATGAACATCTACGCGAAGGTCCTTCGCCCCAAAGACCAGGCCGCGGCGAACGACCTCGCAGCGCTTCTTCGCGGACCAGACTGAACGGCGTGGGACGCCGAGCTGGTCGGCCGATATCGTCCGATCTCGACCCGGATCGTTTGTCACCAACTTGTGCCAGGAGCAACTGTTCGAGCCGCCGATGGATCCGCTCCGGGACTCGAACGTGTTCACCGTCGCCTGGGC
>JBBRSC010000069.1:0-13772 GCA_038245795.1 Acidimicrobiales bacterium | reverse complement strand
CCCTCAAGGTGGGGAGCCCGGCCGACCCCGACGTTGCCGTGTCAGCGCTGATCACTCGGGGCGAAACCGAGCGGGTCTCCGAGTGGATCCAGCAGGCCACCGACGCCGGTGCAGTGCTCACATGTGGTGGCATCATCGGCGATGACGGCGTGCTCCGCCCCTCGGTTCTCGATGGGATCACCCCCGACATGTCGGTCAGCCATACCGAGGTGTTCGGACCGCTCGTCGGGGTGGCTGCGTACGACGATTTCGAGACGGCCCTGCAGCTGGCGAACGACAGCCGGTACGGCTTGCAGGCGGGTGTCTTCACGTCCTCGATGGCGAAAGGACTGCGCGCCGCTCAGGTCCTCGACTACGGCGGTGTGTTGGTCAACGAGGTTCCCACCTTCCGCGCCGATCAGATGCCCTATGGCGGGCTTCGGGACTCCGGCAATACCCGGGAAGGCCCGGCGTACACGATCGACGAGATGACGGAGCGTCGACTTGTGATCTTCCAAGGTTGATAGATCTGAACGTCAGTTGACCATCGGGCTGTCGGGATACAACGACAACCTGGCCACTGCGCCACCCTGACGCCGAAGAATCTCACGCCAGAGATCCTCAGGTCGCGGTGCGAAGACGTCGCCATCGAAACCCTCGACCACGATCCAGTCGTCGCGGAGCAACTCGGTGTCGAGCTGTCGTGAACCCCAGCCGGAGTAGCCGGCGAACAATCGCAGACCGTCCACGACGAGGTCGCCGCTCGTGACTGCATCGAGATCGACGATCGTGAGTCGATCTCCTGTCCGACCGACCCCGAGAACGGTGTCAGGGGCGACGGGTCCGCCGACAAAGAACACATCTGGCGGGGTCACACGGCGAGCCAGTTCCTCGAAATGCAATGCGATCGGTGTTTCGGTGGGTTGATTGATCACGACTCCCACGGCTCCGTTGTCGTCATGGTCGATCACATAGACGACGGCGCCCCCGAAGTTGGGGTCCTCCAACCCGGGGGACGCGATGAGCAGTCGTCCGGACAACGTTGTCATGGCTCAAGTGTCGCGCACGAACGTGGGTGCGTCGGTGCAGCCGGTAGCCTCACGAGGTGCAGCAACCCAACGCCGGAGGTGCGGTCGCGACACCGCTGATTCGGCGTGGGCGGCGGGTTCCAGAGCTCGACGGTCTCCGTTTCGTGCTGGTGGTAGCCATCCTGTTCACCCATGCTGGTCTCGGCGAGGGCGGTTGGCCGGCCGTCGACACGTTCTTCATGATGAGCGGGTTCCTGATCGCCGGGTTGTTGCTCGACGATGTGTGGCGCGACCGTCCGCTCTCGACCTTCCTGGGCCGGCGGGCGCGGCGACTCCTTCCCGCATTTCTTGCCTGCGTCATGATCGTCTCCGGGCTGTTGCTGCTCGGGCTCGTCAGCGTGACCGGGCCTCCGGAACAGCCCTTGCGTCAGGGGTTCTGGAGCGTTCTCTATGTCGCCAACTGGTACGAGCTGTCATCGGGCGCTGGCTACTGGGCGCAGTTCGTCCGGAGCCCGTTCGGGCATCTCTGGTCGCTGTCCATCGAGGAGCAGTTCTACTTCATCTTCCCGCTCATCATGATCGGCATCCGTCGCTTCAACCTCAGCGCGAAGACGTGGATCCTCGCCGGCCTGACGATGGTGAGCGGCCTGTGGGCCATCACGCTCGCCCTGACTGGATCCACGATCGACCGGATCTATTACGGGACCGATACACGGGCCTTTGCGCTGCTGCTCGGTGCCACTGCCGCGCTACTGACCGCTCGTCCCGGCGTTGGCGATTGGTTGGAGGGACGCCGCCGGGCGATGACGATTCTCGGCACTGGTGCGTTCGTGGCGCTCGTGATCATCAACGCCACCGTGAAGGGTGGTTCGCCCGGGTTGTATCGGGGCGGACTGCAGGCGACCTCCGTGCTCGAGTGTCTGATGGTGGTCTCACTGGCCGTCGGGAATCTATGGCTGGCACCCGTACTTCGCTCAGCGCCCATGGTGTGGCTCGGCGAGCGCTCGTACAGCATCTACCTCTGGCACATGCCGGTCTTTGCGCTCATGCCCGGCGTGCATGGCCAACCATGGAAGACGCTCCTCGTGGGGACACCGGTCGCCATTGGAATCGGGGCATTGTCCTACGAATGCATCGAGCGGGCGTTCCTGCGTGGTGCCCCGTCGAAGCAACAGACACGCACGATCGGAGCGAGACGCGTGGCGTTGTCACGGTCGATGTTGGCCGTGGTGCTCGCGCTCGCGCTCAGCGCCGGTGGGTTGGCATGGGCGTCGGTCGAAGCAGCGAAACCGCATACAACGTTGGAGCTCGAGCAGGCCCGACCGGTGCTCGACGGGGCCGCCCTCGCAGCGGCGGGCGGATCAGCCTCGGCATTTGCGTCCGCCACCCCGACCACCGTTCCGGCGGTGCAGCACCTGATGGTGCTGGGCGACTCAATGGCCGTCACCTTTGCGAACACCTTGCAGATCCCCGGCATGGAGATCATCAACAATGGCCAGATCGGGTGCGGGAGCATCAACTCCGACGAGGGCTGGCTCGACGGAGCGTGGCAGAAACGCAACCCGGCGTGTCGGACCTGGCGTGACACGACGTGGTTGAAGCCGCTCCCCCGAGCCGATGCCACGCTGTGGATGTGGGGGGCCTGGGACCTCGCGGACGTTCGGGTGAAGGGGAAGAGCTATCGGGTGGGCACTCCCGAATACCAGACGTTCCTGGAGGGCGAGTTGCAGCGGGCCGCCGATCAGCTGACGGTTGATGGACGGCGTCTCTTCATCACGTCAGCGTTGTGCTTCAAGGATGCGCGCATCAGCGGTATGTACCAGCGGGCCGTCACGCAGAACGAGATCATCCGCAATTTCGCGGCCACCCACGACCGCGTGGGCTACCTGCCGCTGATTGATTTTCTCTGCGATGGAGAAAACGCCATCAAGGTCAATGGCGTGGAACCCCGTCCCGACGGCGTGCACTTTTCCCCAGAGACATCGGTGCTCGTGTGGTCGTGGCTGATGCCATATCTACGCGGGACACGGGTCGTCGACAACGCAACCCCCGGCGCCGGAACGACCGGCCGCATCGACCAAACACCCAAGAACTGAATGTTCGGTGTTGCTGACGACGGTCAGTGGTCGAGGTCGAGGTGGAGCATCCGGATGGCGTTGCCGCGGATGATCTTGTAGCGCACATCCGCTGGAAGATGGCCCATGAGTTGTTTGGCGATGATCTTCGAGTGGGGCCACGTTGAATCGGTGTGCGGATAGTCGGTCTCGAAGGTGATGTTGTTCACGCCGACCTGCTCGAGGCTGTCGAGCCCGTGTTTGTCACGGAAGAAGCAGCCGTAGACCTGTCGGAAGTAGTAACTCGACGGCGGCTCGGGAATCAGGTCCTTCACACCGCCCCACGCGCGGTGTTCGCGCCAGACGTCGTCGGCGCGTTCCAGTACATAGGGAAGCCAACCGATCTGCCCTTCGGAGTAGGCGAGCTTCATGTTGGGGAACCGCACGAGCACACCCGAGAACAAGAAGTCGGCCAGCGAGATCATGGCGTTGTTAAAGCTGAGCGTGGCGGCCACGGCCGTCGGGGCATCAGGCGACGTGGCGGGCATCCGTGACGATGACCCGATGTGCATGCACACCACCGAGTTGGTCTCCTCGCAGGCGGCGAAGAACGGATCCCAGAACCCGGAGTGGATGCTCGCCAACCCCAGATGCGCGGGGATCTCCGAGAAGCACACCGCGTGGCAACCGCGAGCGGCGTTGCGTCGGACCTCCGCGGCCGCCAGCTCGGCATCCCACAACGGCACGATGATGAGCGGCGCCAAGTGGCCATCGGAATCGCCACACCATTCCTCGACCATCCAGTCGTTGTACGCAATGATGCACGCCATTCCGAGCTCGCGGTCCTTCGCCTCGGTGAAGGCCTGGCCGCAGAAGCGTGGGAAGGTCGGGAACGACAAGCTGACCTCGACGTGATTGTCCAGCATGTCCTGGACCCGGGCCTTGGGGTCGTAGCAACCGGGTCGCATCTCGTCGTAGGTCATGGGCGTCATGGTCATCTCGTCGCGGTTGTACCCAACCGAGGCGACGTGGCGCTTGTGGATGTAGACGAGGTCCTCGAAGACCCAGCAGTCGGCCTGCGGTCCGCTCTCGTCGAAGGTCTGCTCGTAGACCCCTCCCCCGATATGACTCATCGAGCCGATGCCGCGTCGCTCGATCCTGGGGCCAGCCGCTCGGAACTTCTCGGGAAGCCACGTCTGCCAGACATGCGCGGGCTCGACGACGTGGTCGTCGACGCTGATGATCATCGGGATGTCGACGTCGACGTCGACGGTCAGCTCGCCGATCGGTGCGGGATCAGGGAGCCCGCCGCCCAGTGTCCTGTTCTCAGTGGTGACGCTCACGATGACTCCCGCTCAAATCTGACGATGTGTCAGATTCTAACGCACCCCGCCGCCAACGACGAGAACGGACCGTCAGGCGACGTCAAGTTTCGACTGGCCGTTGGTGCCCCACCAGCTCGCTGTCAGCGATCGACCGCCGGCGGTGAGCGGGGCGATCGTCTCGAAGGTCCGCTTGTAGCCAGTGTGTGCAATGAGCCACTGGCCATCGACGAGTTCGTAACGATCCTCGTAGAAGCCAGCACCCGTCAGGTAGAAATCCCACTCGTCGTCGACGTTGTGATCCTCCATGGCCCAGATCGCTTCGGCATGGGTGGCATCGGTCAGGCGAATCTCAGGATGGTGCATGCGATGGCTCGTGTGAAACGCCGGCCGGCTCATGTTGCGCTCCATGAACCCGACGATGTTGTCGCGTCCCTCGTAGTGGTACTTCCCACCGGAGTAGCTGGCCGTGGCATCGAAAAGGAAGAGGGCCGCCATTTCGGTCCAGAGCTTCTGGTCTAGGCAGCGGGTGTACGCGTACTTGGTTGCCTTGATCCCTTCGAAGGCGAGGAGGTCATCGAGTGTCAGTGGAACGGCCATGGACTGAATCTAGGATCATTTTCCATGTCAATGGCGTTCGTCTTTCCCGGCCAAGGCTCACAGATCCCCCAGATCGGGATCCCGTGGCGGACGTCGCCGAGCTGGCGAATTGTTGATGAGGTCGCAACGACGACGGGGATCGATGTTGGATCGCTCCTCTGTGATGCATCGGCGGAGGATCTCGTCGACACGGCGATTGCTCAACTCACGACCTGTGCGATCAGCTTGGTCGTGTTCGACGCGCTGACCGGAGCTGGGGTGAACCCGTCGCATCTGGGCGGCCACAGCCTCGGCGAGTACACAGCCGTCGTTGCCGGCGGGGTGCTGTCGTTGGCCGACGGCGCCAGGTTGGTGCAGGTCCGCGGTGAAGCAATGCGGTCGGCAACGCTGGAGCGCCAGGGAGCGATGGCGGCCATCGTCGGCCTCGATCTTGATGTCGTTCGGGAGTGTTGCGAGCAGGTTGAGGGCGATGTGTGGGTGGCCAACGACAACGGTCCCGGCCAAGTGGTGGTTGCCGGTTCGCCTGATGCCATCTCGGCGTTGACGGAACCGGTCAAAGCGGCGGGTGGCCGCACTCCGATGCTGCTGAAGGTTGCAGGTGCGTTCCACACTCCGTTCATGGCATCAGCGCAGGAGGCACTCGACGCAGCGATCTCAGAGTGTTCGTTCAACGCCGCGACGATCGACACGTGGTCGAATGTCGACGCCGCGAAGCACATCAGCGCAGCGGCCTGGCCCACGCTGTTGTCGACACAGCTGTTGTCGCCGGTGCGATGGCGCGAACAGATCACCACAATGGCCGAAGCTGGGGTGGATCACTTCGTTGAAGTGGGACCAGGCAAAGTGCTCAGCGGCCTGATCAAGCGCATCGCACCCGATGCGACCCGCAGTTCCGTGGCGACGCCTGACGATCTGGCGGCCCTCATTGGGTGACGACACTCGTGGCGGCTACGGATGTAGCTCCGTGAGCCATTGTTATCAGCAGGGGCCTCTATCCCAAACAGGGAACGGCTTCGCCGGCGATGCCGACACCTGGGTAGACGCTGCCCGAACGACAGATCGCTCCCGTGAACGTTGATGGTGGGCCGAAGACCACGCTGGTCAGGGTGGCGCCCGTGAAGTTCGTCTGAAGCGCAGTGATCTGCAGCATGTTCGCCAACGCAAGATTGGCGTTCGTGAAGTCGGCCTGACTGAGCACGGCCAGATTGAGCTGGGCTCCAGCCATGTCGGCGCCCACAAAAGATGCGCCGGTAGCGTCGATTCCCTGGAGTCCGGCACCGACGAGGTGCGCCCCGTTTGCATTCACGAGCCCCATCGTGGCGCCGTTGAGGTAGGCGCCGTTCAGGTTGCCGCCGGCCAGGACATTCGTCGTGAGGAATTTGTTCGCCAAGTTCGCCCCGGCCAGATTGTTCATCGCGAAGTTCCACCCGGTCGTCACTGTGCTGCGAAGATCGACCTGGGCGAAGATCGAGCCAGTAATGACGGTGTGGCCCGGGATCATCGGATCGACAGTCCCGAAGTCTGCGCCAACCAAGAGCGCTGACGTGAAGTTCGTGTTGGTGATGTTGGCACCCGCGAACTTTGCGGCGATGAGGCTGCCGAGATGCAGATCGGCGCCGGTCAGGTTCGCACCAGCGAGATTTGCCGACAGCGCGGCGATAGAGGACAAGTTGGCGCCGGTCAGGTTTGCGCCTGACAAGTTCGCGCCCGCAATGCTCGCACCCTGCAGGTTCGCCCCTGAGAGGTCTCGGCCGCTGAGGTCACAGTTATTCAGGTTTGAGCCCGGTGCGAGCACCAGAGGGCTGCACTGGGCACCGACCTGCAGGGTGCCTTGTGTCGTACACCCCGCTGCCCCGGCGCCAATCAACGTTGCTACGCAGAACGCAGCGAAATATGTCTTCATCTAGGGACTCCCCTCCCGCATGTGCAACGAACGGTACCGCGGATAGCGGTTGGGCGGAAGCGACGAACGAAGGTGGCTCAGGTCTGGGTGCCGTAGCGCGCTGACAACGCGTCGATGACGCGCAGGCACTCGTCAGCGGCTTCCGAGATGATCTCAGCGACCGGTCGAACCTCGTCGATGCGGCCCATCACCTGGCCACCGAGCGCAATGGCTGCGTTGAGATCGCCTCCGAAGTAGAGCGCCTGCGGATCGCCGAACTCGCTCCAGAGGTTGTCCTCCAGGTGTTCGATCCGTTCAGTTCGTTCGGTGCGCAACGCCCGAAATGCAGGAGAGTGTCGCGTGTTCAACAGCACGGTGTCGGTTTCCGCGGCGTCGACGATCGCCTGTTTCCACGCGTCGTGCACGGGCGATTCGGTCGCCGACAGCATCCGTGTCCCCAGCTGTACCCCCTCGGCGCCGAGCGCGAATCCAGCGGCAATCGTCGGACCATCGAGGAACCCACCCGCAGCGATGATGGGGATGTCGACCTTCGAGGCGACCAAGGGCAACAGCACCATGGTCGAGACGTCTCGTGGGTTCTTGAACCCCCCGCCCTCGCCGCCTTCGACGATCAGCCCGTCAACCCCCGCCGCCACTGCCTTGAGGGCCGCGGCGAGCGTTGGCACCACATGAAAGACGGTGATCCCCGCAGCCTTGATCTGCGCGGTGTACTTCGTCGGGCTACCAGCGGACGTCGTCAGGAACTGCACGCCCTGATCGATGACGAACTCTACGATTGCCGGGTCGCTGACGAACGCCTGGGCGATGTTCACGCCGAACGGTTTGTCGGTCAGGTCGGCCATCTTGGCGATCTCGATCCGGATGTTGTCGAGCTCGCCCGACGACGTCTCGATGATGCCCAGTGCGCCAGCATTCGAGACCGCCGACGCCAGCTGGGCCCGGGCGATCCAGCCCATCGGGGCCTGCACGATCGGGATGTCGACACCGAGCATCTCGGTGACGCGGTTGATGAAACGCGACATCAGAAGCGGCGGTAGTTGGGAGCCTGCTCAGTGATCGTGATGTCGTGGGCATGCGACTCTCGCAGCCCGGCCGTGGTGATCCGCACGAACGTTGTGTCGTCCTGCATGGCCTTCACGTCCGCAGAACCCGTGTAGCCCATGGCCTGGCGGAGCCCGCCGACCAGTTGATGCACGATGTTCGTGACCTTCCCCGTGTACGGAACCCGACCCTCGATGCCTTCGGGAACAAGCTTCTCGGCGTCGACCACGTGCTCCTGGAAGTAGCGGTCCTTCGAAAAACTGCGCGACTTCATGGCCCCCATCGAGCCCATGCCGCGGTACTCCTTGTAGCGCTCGCCTTGGTACAGCACGACCTCACCGGGGCTCTCGTCGGTGCCGGCCAGCAGGCTGCCGAACATGGCAACGTCGGCGCCAGCGCCGATGGCCTTGGCGAGATCGCCGGAGTACTGCATGCCGCCGTCGGCGATCACCGTGACCCCGAGATCGTGAGCGAGTTTGGCAACCTCGAAGACGGCCGTGATCTGTGGGACGCCGATACCAGTCACGATCCGCGTCGTGCAGATCGAGCCAGGACCGATGCCGACCTTGATGGCGTTGGCGCCCGCATCGATCAACGACTTGGCGGCGTCCGCGGTCGCCACGTTACCTGCGACGATCGGGCCATCCCATGAATCCCGTAGCGCACGAACTGTCTCGGCAACACCGCTCGAGTGACCGTGCGCCGTGTCGACCACAATCGCATCGACCCCCGCTTCGATCAGGAGCTTCGCGCGATCCATCATGTCCGCTCCGGTGCCGACCGCGGCCGCCACGCGTAGACGGCCTTCGCGGTCTTTCGTGGCGATCGGGAAGTCGATGCGCTTCTGCAGGTCCTTTATGGTGATCAGACCCCTCAGCATCTGGTCGCTGTCGACCACGGGAAGCTTCTCCACCTTGAAGCGGCGGAAGAGCTGTTCGGCTTCATCCAATGTGGTGCCGACCGACGCGGTCATCAGACCCTCGCTGGTCATCACCTCGCTGATCGGACGGCCCGGATCGTTCTCGAAGCGCAGATCCCGGTTGGTGAGGATGCCGACGAGATGGCCGACCTCATCGATGATCGGAACACCGGAGATATGGAACCGTGCCATCAGATCAAGCGCCGACTGGACGGGCTGATGGGCCTGGAGGGTCACCGGATCGGTGATCATGCCGGACTCGGATCGCTTCACCCGGTCGACTTCGATGGCCTGATCCTCAGGCGGCAGATTGCGGTGGATCACGCCGATGCCACCGAGACGCGCCAACGCAATGGCCATCTGGGATTCGGTGACCGTGTCCATGGCGGCTGACACCACCGGAATCGCCAACCGGATCCCTGGCACGAAGTCCGTCGAGATGTCTGCCTCGTGGGGCAGGACATCCGATGCTGCGGGCATCAACATCACGTCGTCGAACGTGAGTCCAAGTCGCCCGAACTTCGCATCCAGATCGTCGGGACCGTCCATGCGTTGCGCCTCTTCTGCTAGCCGAATGCACAGCGTACTTCCCTGGCGGAAGCCAGTTGGATCGTCCCGTGTGGCGCCATCGATGGGTGCGCCTGCGGGTATGTTCGTGCTCGACGTCCAGGGGGATTTGATGAGCGAGCACGACACCGACACCTTCGACGCGAGCCAACCACGTGTCTACAGCGAGCGGGTCGCATCGCTCCTGGCGGAGCTGACGCCAACAGAGAAGGCCGAGCTCACTGCCGGTGTCGATATGTGGCATTCGCGAGGCGTGGAACGGCTCGGCATCCGTGGGCTGAAGGTCTCCGATGGCCCCAACGGCGCGCGTGGCTCCTTCTTTGTCGGTACCACGTCGGCGTGCCTTCCCTGTGGCACCGCTTTGGGTGCGACGTGGGATGTCGACCTCGTGCGCGAGGTCGGCGAACTCCTCGGTCACGAGACCCGAACCAAGGGAGCCGATGTCTTGTTGGCGCCGACCGTCAACATCCATCGCTCGCCGTTGGCGGGCCGCAACTTTGAGTGCTTCAGCGAGGATCCCCATCTCTCCGCCCGACTCGCCGTCGCGTACATCAACGGCGTGCAATCCCAAGGCGTCGGCACCGCCGTGAAGCACTTGATCGCCAACGACTCGGAGTTCCAGCGTCACACCATCAGTTCCGAGGTCGACGAACGCACGTTGCGCGAGATGCTTTTACCGCCGTTCGAAGCGGCAATCATCGAGGCCAACTCAGCGTCGATCATGACGGCCTACAACCGGCTCGGCGGCATCTACTGCGGAGAACATCCCGATCTGATGGGGTTCCTCGACGAGTGGGGGTTCGCTGGCTTTGTGATCTCCGACTGGTGGGCCATCAAGTCGACGGTCGGGACCGCCAAGCACGGCTGCGATCTCGAGATGCCCGGTCCCCCGATCTATCTCGGCGAAGCTGTGCTGGCCGCCATCGAAGCTGGCGATGTGGAGATGGGCGACCTCGACGCCAAGGTCGGTCGACTGCTGACGGTGATGGAACGGCTGGGCACGCTGGACCGACCCGAGCATTCACCGGACACTTCTGAAGACCGTCCTGAGGATCGGACGCTTCTGCGTCGAACCGCCGCCGATGCCATCGTGCTGCTGACCAACAACGGGGTCCTGCCGTTGGTTCCGTCGGCCCTCAGACGAGTGGCGGTGATCGGCCCCAATGCCGACGTGGCGGTGCTGCAGGGTGGTGGCAGCGCAGCCGTGAACCCGCACCGCTCGGTGACCATCGCCGAAGGATTGCGCACTGCCCTGAAACCGCTGGGCATCGATGTGGTCACCGCGCCCGGATGCGACGGGTACCGCAACGCGCCGCCGATCGACCCCCGCTGGCTGACGCCCCCTCGGGGTGCCATACATGGGGTGACGGATGGCTACCAGATCGAGTACTTCGCCAACCGCGTGTTCGAGGGTGACCCGGTCGCCACGATGGTTGGCGCGAACGCACGACTCACCTGGTTGGGCGATCCGTGGCCCGACGTCCCGGGTGGTCAGTTCTCGGCCCGTCTGACCGCCACCCTCACGGCTCCGACCACTGGCACGTACACATTCACCCTGATCGTCGGTGGGCGCGGTCGGGTCTGGATTGATGGCGACATGGTCCTCGAGATCTGGGACAACTGGACACCGGGCACAGCGTTCTTCGGGTTGGGAAGCGAGGAACTCCGCACCGAAATCGACCTCGAAGCCGGAGTTGATCACGACCTGCGCATCGACTTCGTGTGCATCGAAGGGTTGTCGGCGGCTGCGCTGCTGGTCGGCGGACTTCCGCCGCTAGGAGCGGACGCCATGGCTGACGCGGTCGCGCTCGCAACCGATGCCGATGCGGTGATCCTGGCCGTGGGCCTCAATCAGGATTGGGAGACCGAGGGTGAAGATCGAAGTTCGATGGATCTGCCTGGCCGCCAGCCTGAGCTGATCGCCGCGATCGGCGCCGCCAACCCCAACACGGTGGTGCTCGTCAACGCTGGCTCACCCGTTTCGATGGACTGGGTCGATCAGGTGGGCGCCGTCGCTCAGATCTGGTACCTCGGCCAGGAGACGGGCGACGCGGTGGCCGACATGTTGTTGGGCGTGCGATCGCCATCGGCCAAGCTCCCCACCACGTTCCCGATGCGCTACGAGGATCACCCGGCGATGGCCAGTTACCCCGGCGAGGCGGGCGTGGTGCGCTACGGAGAGGAGATCTTCATGGGGTACCGCGGGTACGAGCTGCGAAACATCGCCCCCCGCTTCGCGTTCGGCCATGGGCTGTCCTACACGACCTTCGAGCTTGGGGCACCGGAGGTGTCCTCGACGGTGGCGCAGGCCGGTGGGTCGGTGACCGTGACCGTCGCAGTGTCCAACACGGGCGACATGGATGGCGCCGAGGTCGTGCAGCTCTATGTACACGATCCCGTCTGCTCAGTCCGCAGGCCCGCCAAGGAACTGCGGGCGTTCGCCAAGGTGCATGCGGCGCCGGGTGCGACCGAGATCGCGACCATGATGCTGAATGACACGGCCTTCCGATATTGGGATGCAGCTGCGCACCAGTGGGTCGTCGAGCCGGGCGAGTATGAGTTGCTCATCGGGACCAGCTCCGACGACATTCGCCATCGGGTGACCGTCCTCCTCGAATAGTGTCGTGGCACTGTTCAGCAGTCGTTGGCCTCGGCCAACATCTCACGCACGATGGTGATGGGGAGCCCGATGACACCGTCGTCGCCGCTCCCCACGACGTTGGCGATCAGATCGGAATCGTCTTCGATCCGGTACGACCCGGCGCAATCGAACGGCTCGAATAGCTCGACGTAGGCAGCAGCTTCGTCACGGCTGAAGTCGCGCATGGTGATCTGATGAACGTCGATGCGTTCCCAGGTGGATTCGGTATCGAGGTCGAGGAGGACGATCCCGTTGACCAGTTGATGGCTGGTGCCGCTCAACGATGTCAGTTGCTCGACGGCTCGTTCGGCATTCCCCGGTTGATGGAGGAGCGCTCCCCCGCTGACGGCGAGCTGATCGGCGGCCAGGATCAACGCATG
This sequence comes from Acidimicrobiales bacterium, assembly GCA_038245795.1. Classification (GTDB taxonomy): domain Bacteria; phylum Actinomycetota; class Acidimicrobiia; order Acidimicrobiales; family Microtrichaceae; genus JBBRSC01. The sequence continues at coordinate 1,338 of JBBRSC010000069.1, read as the reverse complement.
GGCTGGCGCTTGCTCTCGGACGGAGCTGGCCTTGACGTTAGCGAGGCGAAGGGCGTGGGCGCCCGGGTCGAACGGGTCGAACTCCAGGTCCATGGAGCGCTCGTCGACATTGGGCGAGATTGCGATGACGTCGAGGCCGGCGGCGTCGAGCAACGATCGTCGATATCGGGACCCCGACGCGAGTACGAGGGGACGCCGTGAGGCGGGTCGAGGGTTGGTCATCGATGATGAAATTAGCGTCCGGCTCCCGATCGCAGCCTGCCCCGTTTCGCCGAGCTGACCCAATCCGGTCGCCCGAGCTGGCACAATCCTGCGGTGCCGGATCTTGTTGACCTGATCGATCCTCGACGAACCGCCGTCGTGACCATGGAAATGCAACGCGGCGTGGTCGGTGACCTCGCCTCGATCGCGGAACTGCGAACGGCGGTTGTCGACCATGGGTTGATCAGCGATGTCGCACGCCTGGTCGACGGTGCCCGAAAAGCCAACGCCACGGTGGTTCACGCCACTGTGAGTTGGCGGGCAGACCGGCGCGGCACATCGCTCCGGAGCCCAATGGCCGCGGCCCTGGCCCGTAACCCGAGCCAGATCCTCCACGGCACCGACGCCACCGAACTCGTCCCCGAGTTGGGTCCCGCCGAGTCGGATCTGATTTCGCACCGCGGCTCAGGGTTCACGCCGTTCACGGGAACCAACCTCGACGCGATCCTGCGAGCGTCGGGGATCGAGACAATCATCACGGCCGGAGTCTCGGTGAATGTGGGGATCTTGGGGTTGGTGTTGTCGGCCGTCGACCTCGGCTATCGGGTGGTTGTGCCTACCGACGCAGTCGTTGGGGTGCCGGCGCACTATGCCACCGAGGTGCTGCACCACACGATTGCGCCGCTCGCACATCTCAGCTCGATCAACCACATTCTCGAGGTGTGGGCGAGCCGTTGACCGTCGTCGGTGAGTCCCGGGCCCTTCTACTCAGAGGTGAGCAACGACGTCGGCCGCAAATCGTTCGATGTCGCAACAGGTCTCGGTGACGGAGTCGTTACGGAAGCCCAAGGTCGACCACGTCACACCGATGTCGGCCATTGCTCGGAGCTCGGCAATCAAAGGTTCTGCCGGTCCGCCGCCGTGATAGGCGCCCCACGAAAAGGGTCCGCAACAGACATCGAACGGGCCGGTTCGACCGGTTTTTTCGCGCAATTCTCGCACACGACCGATGCCGCGTTCGAGGTCATCGACCGACGTGATGGCGGCCGTCTTCGCCGCTGATGCCAGCCCGGGGGCGGTTGGGAACGGCGACCATCCATCGCCCAACTCCGCTGCCCGGCGGATCGCACGGGAAAT
>JBBRSC010000068.1:0-13813 GCA_038245795.1 Acidimicrobiales bacterium | reverse complement strand
CTTCATGGGAAGTGGCTCCACGCTGGTGGCCGCCGCCGGTCTGGGACGCCGTTACGTCGGGTACGACTTGGATCCGGCCTACGCCGACATCGCCCGCGGACGGGTGGCCGAACGGCTCGGACAGCCGGAGGATCCGGCTCGAGTCAGCGACCTAGCGGCGCCGAGGGTCGCCGAGCACACGATCGAGGCGGCTGGGTTCACGATCGTGGGGACCAACCGTCGCATTCGCGGCACCGGCGTGTCGGTGGGGTTCGAGGCGACCGATCAGGCCGGCGCAACCTGGTGGTTCGATGTGGCCGGACCGAACGTGATGTACCGCGGCGGAATGACCCGCAACGATGTCGTCTGGCGTGCCCTCGGCCGCGCCGCCGCGTTGGCGAACAAACCCACTCCGCTGGTCGTCCTCACGACCGAGCTTCCGAAACCGTCGAGCGAAGGCGATCATGCAGTGCGTTCCGCTGGGCGTGACATCTGCTTCGACGTGATCGATCTCGGATCGGCGGGGGCCTTGACTCGTCTCGCCGCCTATGCCGCTGGCGGAGTCGATGAGCCCATCGTCGGGTTCTGGCCCGAACGCGACCGGCTATAGATCCGCCTGAATTCGCTCCGTCGCCGATACCCTCAACCCACGGTTGTTCAGCCGCAGAGGAGCCAAATGATGAGTCGTGTCCGGTTGAGTGTTGGCATCGTGGCATTGGTGGCGATCGTCGGCGTGTCTGGTTGCCAGAACGGAGTTCGCGCTGGCGCGAAATGTCGAACCACGGACTTCGGGGCCGATGCCACCTATGTGCTGAAGTGCACCAACGGGCGTTGGGTGCGCATCGCCACCAAAGCTCAGGTCGCTCAGCTCGTCATCGCCATCCTTCAAGCTCGAACCACGACGTCGACGACCGTCGCCGCTCCTCCGGCAGGAGTCCCCTTGACCGGGGTGGCCAAGGTGGCGTTGGGTTCATTCCACTCGTGCGCGTTGATGGTTGCCGGAACGGTCAAGTGTTGGGGACGCGGCAATTTGTTGGGGACGGGATTCATCGACGACTCCTTGGTCGCCGTTGTCGTCCCCGGCATCGTGGGGGCCACCGACATCGCAGTCGGTAGCCAGCACACGTGTGTGATTGTGGCGCTGGGCGCCGCCAAGTGCTGGGGCTACAACAACAGCGGACAGATTGGAAACGGCACGACCTCAAGCGGTCAAGCCAGTCCGGTGTTGGTCATCGGACTGACGGGCGCCGTCGCACTCACCGCCGGGGCGTTCCACACTGCGCTCTCTTGAGCACGGGCGGAGCCAAGTGCTGGGGCAGCAACCAGTACGGACAGTTGGGTGATGGCACGACGGACCAACGCACGACGCCGGTGGTCGTTGCAGCTCTGCCGCTGTCGAGTCGGATCAGCGCTGGCTCCTACCACACCTGTACTCGGTCGACGCTGGGAGCCGCGTATTGCTGGGGCGGTAACAACGTCGGGCAACTCGGAAACGGCACGACCATTGACTCGTTGAGCCCAGTCACTGCGGTTGGTTTCGTCGAGGATGTTGTAGCTGGCGACCAACACACGTGCGCAATCACCGGGGCAGCGCTCATCAAGTGCTGGGGCTTCAACTACCTCGGCCAACTTGGAGACGGAACCACCGTCGACGCTCAGACTCCCGTCGCCTTGCCGGGTCCCACGGCGGTCACCAAGGTTGCCGCGGGCGCAGCCCACACGTGCGCAATACAGTCGAGCGGAACGATCAAGTGCTGGGGTGGCAATTTCGCTGGGCGACTCGGAAACGGCACGACCACCGACTCGTTGACCCCGGCTGCGGTGTCGAACATCACCACGGCTGCTTCGATCGACGTCAGCACCGAGCATTCGTGCGCAGTGCTCGAAAGCGGAACAGTCATGTGCTGGGGTAACAACCGAGAAGGTCGTCTCGGAACTGGAACGACGACCTCAGCGTCGGTGCCGACTCAAGTGCTCACGAGCTGAGGCTCCGCTGTTGATCAGTTCTCCTCTCGACCTGTGACTCAGACGCGATCGAGGTGTCGGTGGGGGCCAGCAACGACGATTGCCGGCAGGGTCGGTGGGAGGCCGGGACTTGTCTGGCGTTCAGGTGAAGCGGAGGCCGCGAAGCAGTTCGTTGCATCGGGGAATCACTGAGCGTCGAAGCGCATGTCGCCCCACAACCACGTAGAGGCAGTACGGCCGGTTGGCTGCTTGAAAGAACGATTGAGTGCCGCTGGCGCCGGCAAGTACTCGTTGTTGGGTCGCCGGACGGAAGTTCGCGTCCCGGAGAGTCGGGAGACCCTGCCGTCCGAACAACGCGGTCGCCGCCGCTTCGACATCGAAGCCAACGACCGCCACGAAGGCATCGTGTGGTCCGAGGTGCTCGACAGCGCCTCCCCCATAGTCGCCAACCACCGCCGGCAACGTGATGGTGGTGGCGTGAAGGATCGGATTGGTTGTGCCGCCCATCGGGACCACCTCGTCGGTACGCATCGAGGGTGGAGCAGACACACTCTGCGCGACCGGCAGCCGGATCCGCGCGTCCCAGCCGGGCGGCACCGTCAGCGCGAAGCCGTGGGCGGCGAGAACGGTCACTGCTCGGGGGTGAGGCTGGGATCGCCGGGGAAGATGCCAGCCTCGGCCAGCGCATGATCCACCTGGCGTCGCCTCGCTCCTGCGTTCAGCAGGTCCCGACGCGAACGTCGGTCCGCTGCCCAACCCGCATCGGCCGCGGCGCGTTGGAGCAAGGCCTTCAGTTGCACCCACCCCGCTGCAGATCCTTCGCCGATCACCGAGGCGTCGGCGCCGTCGACGAGGACGAAATACGGTGCGGCCGCAACGCCGTGGTCATCGAACGCTTCGTCGCTCATCACGACCAACCCGTTCTCAGGAGCGAGCTCGGCGACCGAACTCGGACTCTCGGCCGCCGGTGAGTGCGTCACGATGATCAACCTCACCGGCGATCCGCCGATTGTGGGCGCCGTGCGGAACGCCGACCAGAAGTCGGCGCAGGTGCCGCAGCCGGTGGACAGAAATGCGACCAGGGTCAGGCCTGGTCGGCCCGACATCGATACCACCGCTGCACCACCATCGGGAGTTGCACCAGCCAGATCGTGCGCAACGACCAGCCGACCACTCGTGGGAGCCAGGACACCGTCAACGGTTGAGGCGGGCCCCACGTCGGACACCATCGGTCGACGAATCGCTCCCGGCTCGGAGGCGGTCGCCCGGAAGGTCCCGTCGGGCGCATCAGGATCGAGGTTCACTCCAAGGTCGTGGAGCGCACGGACAATCTCGGCATGGCTCCGCAAGAGACCCACCACGAGGACACTCAGCAGAGCCACGATGATCACCAGCGTTCCGACAATGAGGGTCATGTTGTTCTCCAGTTGCGCTGCGAACCGTCCTGGGCCGCAGCGTGTTGATGATCGGTCATTCGACGGTGACCTGTTGGCAACCGAGCGGAAAGGATCCTCCTCGTTGGCCGACGATCTCGGCGCACACTTGGTGGGTTCCGGGAGCAACGTTGAGATCTGCCACGAGGCCATGTGCAGATCCAGCGCCTGCAACTCCAGCGCCGACGTCGGGGCGATCGGACGCAGCGGACACCTCAGCAACGATCGCACCATCGACCGTGATCCGTACCGTCGCCGGTGCGGTCTGGTTGGCAGGATCGAGCGCCCATCCGACGACCTGGATCTTGCCCGGTGCCGTGGCGAGCACTGTGTCGAGCGCTCCGAACGGGGCTGGCACCAACGCCGTCGTGACCCCAAGGAATTTCTGACGGCCGTTGGCGCGGTCGATGGCCCTGATGCAGATGAGATGTGGGCCGTAGTTCAGAGGAACGCGGGCGACGAAGCCCCGACTTGCACCAAAAGCCGGGTAGGCGGCGGCGACGTCTGGCCGATTCTCGAACGAGGGCACTCTGGCGACGTCGCGAAGATCGATGGAGATCACGGCGTCGCATCCTGCGCTGCCACCATCCTGGGGGATTGCCCATCCCGAGACGACGAGGTCGGCACCCTCGACGGACGCACCATCGACCGATCCGAACGGTTCGGTCAGACACTCTCGGTTGTGAGTCCTTGTGTTGTTGTCAGTCCGGGCGGAGGTTCCGCACGCCGGGTCGACCGTCCATGGCGGTGCGCAGGTGACGACTCGACACACGATCGGTCCGAGCAGCGGAATGTCTTGATGGCATTGGCCGTAGCGGAAGCGCGTGCAGCCGGCCTTGCGGTTGGAACACGACCCGTTGGCGCAGCCGCACGGCGTGCCGCTGCACCGACCGTCACATGTGCCGCCAGAACCACCACACGCTCCGCATTGAGCGTTGCAGTCCATGTAGTAGCGGGCCTGTCCGCCGCAGAACTGCGAGCCGTCGACCTTCCACCAGCCCGCAACGACCGTTCCACCGGGGCACGAGTTCGATCCGGTCAGCGTGCAACACATCTCGGTGTAGCCGTCGCAGCACAACGAGCCACACGAACACGCGCTCCCCTGGCATTGGCAGACAGCGGCGTAGGCCGACCCTGGGCGAAGCGCGAAGGTGGCGGGCGCCGCTACCAACGCTGTTGCCACCATCGTCGATCGCGACAAGAACTGACGTCGACCCAGCCGTTGGGAAATTCCATCGATTGTTCGCCCCAGGAGGTCGGTCATCAGCGGCCTCGTGCGGCGATGGGGACTGGATTCGCCCAGTCCTGGCGGCTTCGTAGCGACCTCATCGACGCTGCAAGGTCTGATCCGCTGGTGTGGAGCGCCACGGTCATCCACGCCAGCAGCAGAACGAGTGTCATCTGAACCCAGCTGGCAGCGTCGTCAAGGCGTAGGGGTTCAATTCGAATCGTTGCGGCAGTGGCGAGGATTCCGGCCGAGAACAGATTGATGACGATGCTCACCCAACTCGGAGCCGCCTTGCGAGCGCCGAAGCAACCACAGCTCGATGCAGTGTTCGAAGCCATCATCTTCCCATTGAGGGCGACGAATCCGAGGTGGATCGCTGCGACCACTCCAAGGATCACTGGTGGAGTGAACGTCGCTCCGAGTACTGCCAGCAGGATCTCGACAACTCCGAGCGTTCGTACTCCCGAGCGCGGCATCCGCCAGCCCAACGAGAGCATCGCCGCTCCAAGCGGTGCCGGGTCACGAAGTTTTGCCAATCCAGCCCAGCACAGCACGAGCAGGATGACGGTTGCAGCGTTCGACAACAGCCCCATTGCCCGCTCAACGTATCCAGCGAAGCGTTGGCAGGCGCGGATGGCCATCCGTTCCGGCGAAGTTGTCGCGTTTGGTTGCGCATGGCGAAACTTGTGGTGCCCAGAACGCAGGGGTTGGCCAGCATCAACCAGACACACGCCGCTCACCCATAACCTGACGAGGCTGTCGTATGGCCGCGCGGCAGCCTCGGAGCTGGGGGAACTTCCATGACCAACCTTGTGATGCTCGGAGTGGTGGTCTCGCTCGCCGCTGCGGTTCGTTCGACGTGGTCTCCGTGCGGATTGTCGATGCTCTCAACCATCACGCCCCTCGCCGAGGTGGGACGGGGACGACGCTACGGGTGGTCGGCGTCGTGGTTCATCCTCGGCGCAGTCCTGGGCGGAGCGGCACTCGGAACGGCGGCAGCGCTCATTTCGCTCCTCGTCAAAGCAGCGCAGTGGTCCATCGATTCACGAATGGCAGCGATCGCCGTCCTCGCGGCACTTGCCGCGATGTGTGACGTCCGGCTGCTCGGTCCACGGCTCCCCCACCATCGCCGCCAGGTGAACGAGCAATGGCTCGACCAGTTCCGATCATGGGTGTACGGATTCGGATTCGGAGCGCAGATCGGTTGCGGCGTCGCCACCTACATCATGACGGCCGGTGTGTATCTCGTCGTCCTGATCGGCGCGCTCACGGGCAACCCGTTCGCGGCGGTGAGCCTTGGCGTGTTGTTCGGCGCTGCTCGGGGCGTCGCGATTCTGTCGACCTCTCATGTGCACACGGTTCCCCAACTCGCATCGGTGCATCGATGGTTCGAGGACCACGAGCGACGCTCGAGGCGGATGATGTCAGCCGTGCTCGGCATCGTTGCGATGGTTGCGGGAGTCGTGGCCGGGAGCACGGCATCCACCGCCGTCGTCGCAACCTCGCTTGTCGCAACCGCACTTGTGGTGATGTCGTGGGCGGTTGCTGCGTTCTGCCGGGGCAGAGCGAGCCGGGCTCCGATGTTGGTCATGCGCAGCGCTGAATCCACTTCAGGATCGCGTCGGTAGGTCACCAGAATCCGCTCGACGATGATGGCAGCAAACGAACGAGTACCGCGGATCGCGACCCGCGATCGGCGCCAGCGGTGCTCGGTTGAGGGCAGCCACAAGCTTCACGTGGTCATACGATAGCACTTAGTCTTCTATAAGGCACTCACAGATGCCGTACACTCGTTCCATGTCAACGACCGAACCTCGCGAGCCGACGTGGCTTCGGGTTGACGACTTCGCTCGTGAGGGCGGCGTCGCGACGACGACGATCCGCCTCTATCAGGCAAAGGGACTTCTGCCGCCACCGCGACTCGTCGGACGCACCGGGTACTACGACAACGCTCACGCAACGAGACTCCGCACGATTCTTCGACTCGCCGATGAAGGTTTCTCCCTTGCGGGGATCGGTCGGCTTCTCCAGAGTTGGGACGACGGCGAAGCCTTGGCGGACGTGGTCGGAGCGAGCGCTGGCTTGTCCACACTGCTCGGTGGCCCGGCTCCCGTCAGGCTCGACATCGCGGACGTTGCCGCACGCTTCCCCCCCGACAGCCTGACGCCCGACCTCATCGAGCGGGCAGCGCGTCTCTCGATGTTGCGTCTGCTCGATGACGGCACGGTTGAGGTGGCCGATCGGCGGTTTCTCGAAGCGGGCGCAGCGCTCGCACATCTCGGCGTACCCCTCGGATCGATCCTCGATGAATGGGAGGCGCTCGCTCCTCTGACCGAGAAGATTGCCGCCCAGTTCGTGGAGGTCTTCGAGCAACATCTGGTGCCCGCCGACTGGGATCGCGATCCCAGCGAAGCTCAGATCACCGAGATGGCGTTGCTTCTCGGTCAGCTGAGCACTCACGCCGATGCTGTTGTCTCAGCGTCGGTGGCGCACGCTCTGTCCGCACTGGGCGATGAGAAAATCAAGAACATGTCGCGACCCGACGAAGTCGTCGATGCTTGACACGGCGAAGTTCTGGTGGGGAACAACGTGTTGCTCGACGTCATCTGAGGGTGCCGCTCCGACCAGCGACTGGGCGCGATGGGAATCGATCGGCCGGGCTCCGCGCTCGCACGACGGAAACGGATTCACCCGTTCATTCCGCAGCGATCTGCAGCTGTTGGCCGACCACGGACTCACCCACCAGCGGATCACGCTCGACTGGTCGCGGCTCGAACCAGCCGAAGGTCGTCATGACCGTCAGGCCATCGAGCACTATCGCACCGTGTTGGAGACCGCTCGCGAGCTGGGCATCGAACGATGGATCTGTCTCCACGACGTAGCGCTCCCAGGTTGGTTCAGCGACGACAGTGGTGGGTTTCTCGACGAACGAGCCCTCAGCCGCTACTGGCCGCGCCACCTCGAGTTCGTGGGCGAAACGTTCGGCGATCTGGCATCAGGGTGGATACCGATGCATCAGCCGGTGTCCTACGCGGTCAATGCATGGTGGGCTGGCAACGCTCCGCCGGGCAGGCAGTCGATGAAGGACCTTCTCGATGGGCTGCGTGTGGTGCTGTTGGCAAACGTCGACGCCGCCCGACGTCTGCGCACATCCCAGTGCCCGACATCGCTCTCGGTCGACCTGTCGCCGATCGCTCGCCGCCCATCCGACCCAACGGACGCCTCGTCGATCGCTGAGGCTCAGGTGTGGGCAGACACGTTCGACCAACTGGTCTGGAACTCGTGGCTGTCGATGGTCCGCGATGGCGAGTTGTCGCTCCCAGCGAGGGCCGACGAGGAGGTCCCATGGGCCGTGGACGCCATCGACCTCATCGGCGTCACCTACCGAGCCCCCCGCTCGATCAATGAGAGCGGTGCGATCGGCAACCTCAGAGCGATCAGCGACGACTGGGTATCGGAGACCTCGACTGGCGGTCGATCGTCGTGGAGCGATGGTATGCAACACATGTGTGAACGGCTGGCAGATGAGCTGCCTGGTCGACGCTTCCTCGTCACTGAGATCGGTGTGGAACTTCCGACCGAGCTCGGTGAGGACGACGACATTCGATGCGCCAGCATGGCCGAAGCCGCCACGATCGCTGCCGATATGCGTCGCCAAGGAATGGATCTTGCCGGGTTGTTTTGGTCGCCGGCGATCGATGGTTACGGTTGGGCGTCTGGCTACGAGCGGAGCGTCGGAATATTCGATATCACTCGAAGACCTCGTGCCAGCGCCGAGGTGGCGAGGGATCTGGCGGTTTCGTAGCTGGTGCGCTGAAACCGCATTCGGGACGATCCCCGCGTCCATCCGAAAATCGGCTGCTTGAAACTTCGGTGCCGCCGCCGATAGGACGTGATGCTTGAACCCGTTCCCCGTCTGGGCGAAAGCACCATCGAGCCCATTCAGCTGGCGGGTAGCGGGTCATCGTCACCCCTGAGCCAGCGTCGCAGTGACGACGGCGCGCGTGAGATCGAACGGCTGGCGGCACTCGAGGCCCTTCAGATTCTCGACACGGAGCCCGAGGATGTCTTTGATGCGCTCACAAGAATGGCGGCTGAGATCTGCGGTACGCCGATTGCGCTGGTCTCCTTGGTCGACTCGACCCGCCAATGGTTCAAGTCCCGCGTTGGTCTCGAGGTACGGGAGACGCCGCGTGAGATGGCATTCTGTGCCCACGCACTGGGACGCGTTGTCCCGCTCGTGGTCCCCGATGCACGTCTCGATGAACGCTTCGTCAACAATCCGTTGGTCGTCGGCGATCCGTCGATCCGCTTCTACGCAGGTGCTCCGCTCATCACGACGTCCGGTCACTCCCTCGGAACGTTGTGCGTGATCGATCGTCAGCCCCGCGAGCTTGATCCCACGCAACTCCGTTTGCTGTCAGCCCTTGCCGATCATGCAGTTGCTCACATTGAGCTGCGTGCGCTCACGAGCCAGTTGGGCATCGCGCTCGCAGCGAGGTCGGATGCTGAGCTTGCCCTCCGGCACGAAGCGCATCACGATCAACTCACCGGCCTGGCGAATCGACGGCTCTTTCTCAGCGCACTCGGATCCCACTTGGAGTCGTCGCCCGCGGGCGTGATCTTCATCGATCTCGACCACTTCAAGGGCGTGAACGATACCTATGGGCACCACGCGGGCGATGAACTCCTGATCCACACCGCGGCCATGATTCGGGGAGCGGTGCGTTCGCAGGATCTGGTCGCACGGCTCGGAGGCGATGAGTTCGCCGTGTTGACCGACATCGTTGACGAATCGGCTCTGACCGATATGGCCGACCGGGTTCGAATTGACCTGTGCCAGCCCGTCGTCATCGACGGGCTGCCTCTCGTCACAAGTGCGGCGGTCGGTGCCTCGATCAGTCAGGCCGGGGTCAACGCGGAGGTGGCTCTCCGTCGTGCAGACGAGGTCATGTATCTCGAGAAAGCGGTTGACGATCCGCGATTTCGACGAGGCGACGAGTCGCTGGTTGCTCTTCGGGCTGCCGCTCGGTCGGATGCTGCGCTCAAGGCTGTCCTCGATAGCTCCCATGACGGCATCATGGCGTTCAGCTCGATCCGCGCGAATGATGGCGTCATCGAGGATTTTGTCTGGACCACGGTCAATCACCGAGCAGCTGAGATCGTTGGCCACACCGTTGAGACGCTGCTGGGAGCGCGCCTACTCGACCTTTTTCCCGCCAATCGTGACGAGGGTCTGTTCGATACATACCAGCAGGTGGTGGAGACCGGCGAGCTCGTCGAGTTCGAGCACTTCTATGAGCACGAGGGGCTCGCACACTGGTTTCGCACGAGCGTTGCGCCGCTCGGCGACGGGTTCACCGTCACCTTTCGTGACATCACTGCACAGAAGGAGGTGCAGTCAGCTCTCGAATACCAGGCCACTCATGACGACCTCACTGGTGTTCCGAATCGTGGAGCACTCCTGATGCGTCTCGAGGAGCGATTGGAGAGCGACGCAGTCGAGCCGACCCCATTCGGATTGATCTTCGTCGGGCTCGACCGTTTCAAGGTCGTCAACGATGCGTTCGGCCACACCGTCGGCGACGAGTTGCTGTGTGCCATTTCTGGGCGTCTGCTCACGCGATTCGGGGACAGCAGATCCCTGTTCCGATTCGGCGGAGACGAGTTCGTCGTCGTTGCTGATGGCAATCCCGACGAGTTGGATGACGTTGTAGCCGAGATCCAGGGTCTGATCGAGCAGCCGAGCCATCTCAACGGGCGCACTCTCCGCATGACGGCGAGTATTGGGATCGCCGAGCACGGCAATGAGGGCATCGATGCTGCCGGACTGATCCGCGACGCGGACACGGCGTTGTGCGTCGCGAAACGACGAGAGGCCGGAAGCGTGGCGCGGTTCACTGAACCGATCCGTCGAGCACGCCGGGATCGGGTCGAGCTCGAAATGGACCTGCTTCCCGCCGTGATTCGTCATCAGCTGGTGATTCAGTATCAGCCCGTCATCGAGTTGGCCACCGGGAAGTTGTTCGGAGCTGAGGCGCTCGTGCGGTGGCAACATCCGCGTCGGGGTCGGTTGGCGCCTGACGAGTTCATTCCGATCGCCCAAGAGTCGGGGCTGGTGTCGATGATCGACCGCCACGTCATTCGGACGGTGATCGACCAGCTCAAGGAGTGGCGCCTGTCGGGCCGTCATGACATTGCCGTCGTCGGGGTCAACGTATCGCCGAGCGAACTCCATCAGGATGGGTTCGCATCGTTCGTACTCGACACGCTGGCGTTGGCCGACGTGGATCCGGCGATGCTGAGCTTAGAGATCACCGAGACGGCATTGCTGATCGACTCTTCGACCGCACTGGCGGCCCTCGATCGGCTGGCATCGGGAGGGGTAGCGATCACACTCGATGACTTCGGCACGGGTTACTCATCGATCTCGCACCTCAAGGAGTACCCGGTGCACTCGGTCAAGATCGACCGATCATTCGTGTCCTCGATCGACTCGTCGCAGTCGGATCTGATCCTCGTCGGGGCCGTCATTTCGATGGCTCGGGCGCTCGAGAAGTTCACGATCGCCGAAGGCATCGAGACGGTTGCACAGGAGGACATCCTTCGTGCTCTCGGCGCTGAGTTCGGCCAAGGCTATTTGTACTCCCCGGCCGTGGACCCGTCGGAACTCTGAGAGGCTTCGTCGGTGGCCGCTGCTCGACCAGCGCGACGACCGGTGTAGGTGCCATCGCCGAGCGACAGCCCCGAGCAATATCCGGCACGGGCCAGGCTCGCTGCAGCCCTGCCCGCAACGAAAAGCCCTGCGATGGCCGTGCCCTCGTCATTGAGTACGCGGCCGTCGACATCGGCAAGCAGGCCGCCAAGGGTGAAGGAGGCGTAGATCGTCTTCTCGACGCGGAGGTCGTAGGCACCAAACGGGGCCTCCGTGAGCGGCACCAGGAACTCGGCGGATTTCGCGAACTCGGGGTCGTTGCCCTCCGCCGCCGCAGCGTTGTAGGCCGCCATCGTCGCGGCGAGCGACCCGACGGGGAGCCCGATCTCAGATTCGAGTTCCTCGTAGCTAGCGCATACCCAGGTGGCCCGAAGGCCGGCACGATTCACTTCGTAGCGGGGCTCGTCGACGATGAGGTAGGCCTCGCCGTGTGCGGAGAACAGCGCTCGATGACCGACCAAGCCGTAGTAGGCGTCCTCGTTGATGATGCGTGTGCCCGTGCCGTCCACGATCACTCCTCTGACCATCCGGCGCGGCGGCGTGATCGGTAGAGCGACTTCGGCCTGGTCCATGTTGTCGAGCGCCGCGCCGACCCCCATCCCCGCTCTGATCGCCCAGCCGTCGTCGGCGTCGGTGCCGAGTTTGTAGGCGACCCGATTCGCCGCGGGAACGTAGTGCTCGACCATCTCTTCGTTGAAGACGAAACCTCCTGCAGCGAGGACCACGCCGCGCCGCGCCCGTATGGCGATCGGCTGCCCGTCGACCCGGCCACGAACTCCGACGATCCGACCGTTGTCATCGACGACCAGTCGATCAACCCGGGCGGATGGGGTGACCGAGATCCCCTGTCGAGCCACGGCCGCGAGGAGAACCTCCATCAATCGAGCACCACCAGCTCCAGGCACCCGCGGTTTGTGTCCCCGCGGGGCGGGACGTGCCAGGTCACAGAACGGAGCTGTGTCCTCTCCCCCGGAGTACACGAGTCCCTCGTCCCCCGGAGGTTCGAGTCCAGGCTCAGGCCAGAACGCACCCCGGAATTCGACCCCCTGCGAGACCAGCCAATCATGATGGGCAACGCTGTCTGCGCAATAGGCGACCAGTCTCGGCTCATCGGCCGGCACCCCCAGGCTGGCGGACAGGAACGCCAGCATCTCTTCTGGGGTGTCCTCGAAGCCCGCTTCGGTTTGCGTGGCTGTGCCGCCGCCCAGGTATATGAGCCCGCCGGACATCGCCGAGGTGCCTCCTCCGCTGCCGGCGCGTTCCATCACGACCACGTCGAGACCTACCTCGGCGCCGCCGAGCGCAGCAGCGGCACCGGCGCAGCCAAGACCCACCACCACCAAGTCGGTCTCATCAGTCCACGTCACGCTGACCGCAGCAAGCGGCTCAATTGGTCCGACCCCGCCGGCGTATTCGCTGTCCACCGGCGGAGAGGCTACCGGAGAGAGGGAAACAGCTCGTTCAGACGCTTCGACTGCCGCGACTGCGCCAGCAACGTCGTCGCGAGTTCCGGGTCGAGATTCGTATCCTGGCCCGTTGCCCGAGCCAGATCCCATGCGTGGGTGAACGTAACGGTCGTCGACAAGCCCATGAGCGCTGGGGCACCCTGAACTGCCGAACGCGCCCAGCGCTGACCACCGACGAGGTGGTCGACGAGTTGGCTGACCTTCCACTCCCGACAAGGCGTCTCCAGATCGAGCTGGCTCGGGGTCATGTTGGCGAGCACGCCTCGGGCAACATCTTGAGCTTGGCGAGACTCTTCGTATCCATTCGGCCGACTGTTCGGGTAGGACGGACGCCGACTGTCGGCGACTCGTTCAGGCTCTGACCCGCCAGGAGCATCCAGCGCTCACTGTGTGGTGGAACGCCGCGCCAACGACGACCGACGCCGAGAGGTCACCACGAACAACACGCCCAACACGATGACGATGCCACCGATTCTCGGCGGCCACCAGCCCCAACCAGACGGACCCGCTGCGGGCTGAGGCGGGGCTTTCTCCGATGAGTCTCCGAGCAGGGGCAGAGTGATCGAGAGACGTTCGACGATCACCTCTGCCGGCACGTTGCTAGCTTGCAGGTACGGCGAATCATTCGCCGTGACCTCGACTTTCAGACGGTGGCCAGCCGGGAACCGGTAGCCCTGTGCGTTGATCTGAAACTTGGCCGTGCGACCCGCTCCGGCAGCTCCGTCGTAGCGATAGGCCCCCCGGGTGACCAGACCCTGAGCATCGCCATTGGGCGCTACGTCCCAGACGCGAGCGCTCAGCGGGACGTCAGTCCCGGTCGTCGAAAAGGAGAGATCCATCACTGGCCCGCCCATGAGGTCGAGGTCCTCAATCACAGGAAATTCATAGGTGGCCACGGTCGGATCAACTGCTGACGGCCGCATGATCCGACACCCCTTATAGCTGAGCGGGCCGGGAAGTGTTGCAGTCGAGATCGGGTCGGTGGCAAGCCCCCCTGGCCCGGGAGCTGCTGTTGATGTCCGTCCCG
>JBBRSC010000067.1:0-13825 GCA_038245795.1 Acidimicrobiales bacterium | reverse complement strand
TGAGCCGGGTCACCAACGACATCGACAACATCGGCCAGAGCCTCCAGCAGACCATCAGCCAGATGCTCACCTCGATCCTCACCCTCGTAGGTGTGCTGATCATGATGCTGATCATCTCGCCGGTGTTGGCACTCGTCGCTTTGGTGACGGTGCCGGTGTCCATCTACGGGATGAAGTTCATTGCGTCGAAATCGAAGGCCCGATTCGTGGCCCAGTGGCGTCACACGGGCACGCTCAACGCTCAGGTCGAGGAAGCATTCACCGGCCACGAATTGGTGAAGGTGTTCGGTCGTCAGGCCGACGTGGCGCAGCGCTTCAGCGACAAGAACGAGGAGCTGTACGAGGCGAGCTTCGGCGCGCAGTTCATCTCCGGGACGATCCAGCCGCTGATGACGTTTCTGGGCAACCTCAACTATGTGGGTATCGCCGTGATCGGCGGCCTGCGGGTGTCGTCCGGCGCCATCACTCTGGGCGACGTGCAGGCCTTCATCCAGTACTCCCGCCAGTTCACTCAGCCGCTCACGCAGGTTGCCTCGATGGCGAACGTCTTCCAGTCGGGCGTGGCGTCGGCCGAGCGGGTCTTCGAACTGCTCGATGCTCCCGAACAGGCGGCCGAGGACAATCTCCCGATGATCGATGCTCCGCCGGAGGGACGGGTTGAGTTCGATCACGTGTCGTTCTCCTACGACCCTGCGAATCCGCTCATCACCGACCTGTCGTTGGTCGCCGAGCCCGGCCGGACCGTCGCCATCGTGGGCCCGACCGGCGCTGGCAAGACGACGCTGGTGAACCTGATCATGCGCTTCTATGAACTCGACTCGGGAACGATTCGTCTCGACGGACATGACATCAGCCGAATGCGACGACGTGATCTTCGGTCCAATGTCGGGATGGTGTTGCAGGACACGTGGCTGTTCGGCGGGACGATCCGCGAGAACATCGCGTACGGCAATCTCGACGCGACCGAGGATCAGATCATGGCGGCCGCTCGTGCCACCTACGTCGACCGGTTCGTCCATTCACTTCCCGATGGCTACGACACGGTCATCGACGACGAGGGCGGCACCGTCAGCGCCGGCCAGAAGCAATTGTTGACCATCGCTCGTGCGTTCCTTGCTGACCCGACGATCCTGATTCTCGATGAAGCGACGAGCTCGGTCGACACCCGCACCGAGGTGTTGATCCAGAGCGCCATGGCGGCGCTTCGATCGCAGCGCACGAGCTTCGTGATCGCGCACCGGCTGTCGACGATCCGCGACGCGGACACCATCTTGGTGATGGACCACGGATCGATCGTCGAGCAGGGGAACCACACCGAGCTCCTGGCCCGGGGCGGCGCATATGCCGCGTTGTACAACTCGCAGTTCGCGGGTGCCGCCGCGCTGGTCGAGTAACAGCTGCATCGCCCAGATGGTCGTGGGGTGTGAACCCACATGGATCGGGGTAGTGGTGCGGGAACGACAACTACTGGAACTGATGCAGAGCGAGGCCGATATGAAAGCAGTACAGATCCATGAGTACGGCGATGCGGATGTCCTCCGTTACGGCGACGCTCCCGACCCGATCCTGAACGAGGACGATCTGCTCATCCGGGTGATCGGTTCCTCCGTCAACCCCGTCGACTGGAAGATCCGTGCCGGTCATATGAAGGAGGCGCTGCCACTTCCCATGCCGTTCATCCCGGGCTGGGACGTGTCGGGCGTGATCGAGGAGGTCGGCAAGTCGGTATCCGGCTTCAAGGTTGGTGACAGCGTCTACTCCCGCCCCGACATAGCGCGCCCGGGACCGTATGCGGAGCTGGTCGCGATCCGAGCCAGCGAGGTCGCGGTCAAGCCGAACACGATCTCCCACATCGAAGCTGGCGTCCTGCCGCTCGCAGGAATCACGGCATGGGATGCAATCGTCACGCTCGGCGAGGTCGCTGAGGGGCAACGCGTCCTCATCCACGCCGCCGCGGGTGGCGTTGGTTCACTGGCGGTTCAGATCGCCAAGAGCCGCGGGGCATATGTGGTCGGTACGGCGTCGGAGGCCAATCGTGGGTTAGTTGAGTCGCTCGGCACCGACGAGTTCATCGACTACCGAAGCCAAAGGTTCCAGGACGTCGCGAAGAACATCGACATGGTCTTCGACACGATCGGCGGCACCACACAGGACAACTCGTGGGCCACGATGAACCCGAACGGCATCCTGGTGTCGATCACGCAACCGCCATCGGAGGACGTCGCAGAGCAACACGGGGTGCGAGGTACGTTCCTGTTCGTTCAACCGAACGCCGTAGCGTTGAACGAACTGGCCGCACTGGTCGACCGCGGCCAGGTGCGTCCCATCGTCGGGGCCGAGTTCTCCCTCGCCGACATCACGAGCGCTCACGCGCTGAGTGAGACCGGGCGGGCCAAGGGCAAGATCGCCCTCTACGTCGGGCAGCCGTAGCGCACGCGCTCAATCGTTGAAACGGCTGGCCTCGTGGTCAGCCACCGGCTCTGATACCGGAGCCAGGCCCCGAGATGATTCGGCTGGCACGGTCATAGGTGACGTAGTTCCACGCCCAGTTCACCAGCACATTGGCGCGATTCCTGAAGCCCACCAGCATCACCAGGTGTAACGCCAGCCATGACACCCATCCGACCACGCCGGTCACCCGAATGCCGCCAGGGAGCTCCGCGACTGCTTCGTGACGTCCGATTGTCGCCATGGAGCCCTTATCGGTGTAACGGAAGGGGCGGGTTTCGTCGCCGCGGAGTTGGGCTTTGATCTGCTCTCCAGCGTGACGACCCCCTTGGATGGCCACCGACGCCACCTGCCCGAGGAGGCCGTCGTCGCAGCCACGAGTCGCCGCCAGGTCCCCAATCACGAACACTTCGGGATGACCGGGCACCGAGAGATCGTCGCGGACGATGACCCGTGCGCCCTTGGTGAGTTCCACGCCCAGCGTTGCGCTCAGCGGGTTTGCTTTCACGCCCGCTGCCCAGATCAGGGTCGAGGTCGGTATCTCCCGGCCATCGGTGAGACGGACCCAACTCGGGCTGGCCTCAGCGACGCCCACACCGAGGATCACCTCGACACCTCGGCGTTCCAGCGTGGCCCGCGCGGACTTGGACAGCTTAAGATGAAACGTTCCGAGCAGCCGGTCGGTCGCTTCGATCAGCACGACACGGGCCCGCCCGACATCGACGTGGGGAAAGTCACGGACCAGCACACGGTCGAACAACTCGACCAGACCGCCAGCGAGTTCGACGCCGGTTGGTCCACCTCCTGCAATGACAAAGGTCAGCTCACCCCGGTCCATCGCTGTTGCGTCAGCTGCAACGGCCTCGAATCGTAAGAGGACGTGATTTCGGATGGCCATGGCATCCTCGAGGCACTTCATCCCGAACGCGTTGGCGGCCACTCCCGGTATCCCGAAGTCGTTCGTCACCGCCCCGGCAGCCATGACCAAGTGGTCGTACGCAATCGACCCGCCGGTGGCGAGGTGAAGTTCTCGGGCGTCGAGGTCCACTGACGAGACCGATCCCAAACGAACATCCGCGTTCGCCTGTCGGGAGACGATGGCTCGCACCGGATGGCAGATGTCGTCGCCGTCCAGACCAGCTGTCGCCACCTGATAGAGGAGCGGTTGGAAGGTGTGATGATTGCGAGAGTCCACCAGCACCACGTCAGCTGCGACGTCGGCGAGGGCCTTGGTTGCTTCGAGGCCACCGAACCCGGCACCTACGATCACGACACGAGGCCTCGGAAACTCCATGACGGATACAACGCCTGCGGATCTGATTCTACTCCCGGCGGCGCGATCAGGTCGCGACGCAGTCAACTCAGCAGCAGTTGGCAGGCATCTCCGCGTCGGCGAGCACGGTGTAGATCTCCCATGGCTCCCCGTCCGGAGCATCCACCCACACTTTGTCCTGCACGGCGAAGCAACACGACACTTCCTCCTCGACGGCGCAAGCCAAGCCTTCGCCACTCAGGCGGGTAGTGGCGGCGGTGACCTCGTCGGTCGACTCGACCTCGACACCGAGGTGGTTGATCGTGCCGGGATCACCGGCGCCTTCGATGAGGACGAGCTTCAGGGGCGGCTCGGCGATGGCGAAGTTGGCGTAGCCGGGGCGACGCTTGGCTGGCTCAGCGCCGAAGAGCTTCGAGTAGAAGTCGATCGCTGCATCGAGGTCGGACACGTTGAGGGCGAGTTGCACACGTGACATCGGGAGGCTCCTTGTATACATTGATCGACATCGATGGATCGATCAATGGCGATGGATCGATCATCGCGAATGTATCGACAGATGTCAATGTATCGGAGAATCCCGTGACCACAACACAGCGCACCCGTACCGGCGTCCACCCGCCCGATGATGGTGGCTGCTGCGGGCCGAGCCTGCTCGAGCCGCTCTCCCCCGCCGAATCAGTCGACTTGGCGACGGCGTTCGCTGCGCTTGGTGACCCGATCCGACTGCGGCTGTACAGCCTGGTCGCCTCGGCCGACGAGATCTGCTCGTGCGAACTGATGCCGCTCCTCAAACGTTCGCAGCCAACGGTGAGTCATCACACGAAGGCACTCGCCGATGCCGGACTGATCACCGGTGAGAAGCGTGGCCGATGGGTGTATTGGCGGGCCGAGCCGGCGGCGCGCCAGGCGCTCCGCCACGCGCTCGCGGATTGATGGCGGACTCGAACGTTTCCATGAACGACCACCCCCCCCTCATGTCGATCGACCTCGCAGCGGAACCCGAGACCGGCACCGGCGTCTTGGGGATCGGCCTCGGCCGCCGCCTCGTCGCTGAGGCCCTCGGCACCTGCCTCTTGATCATCGCGGTCGTCGGCTCGGGCATCATGGCCAGTCGGTTGTCGCCCTCCGACGTGGGCTTGCAGCTCCTCGAGAATGCCGCGGCGACGGCCGGGGCACTGGTGGGACTGATCCTCATGTTCGGGGCGGTGTCGGGCGCGCACTTCAACCCGGCGGTCACGATCATTGATCGTCTTTTTGGAGGACTCAGTAGCCGGGACGCGATGCTCTACGTGATTGCCCAGACCATCGGCGGGTGTATCGGCACCGTCATCGCCAACGTGATGTTCGAACTCGACGCCGTGAACCTCGCCACCAAACAACGATCATCGGGGGCGCTGTGGCTGTCCGAGGTGGTCGCCACCATGGGGCTGTTGTTGGTCATCCACGGCTGCGTACGCACCGGGCGAGGATCGGCCGTTCCGTTCGCCGTCGGTGCGTGGATCGGCGGCGCCTACTGGTTCACGTCGTCGACGAGTTTCGCGAATCCCGCTGTGACGGTTGCCCGGATGTTGTCCGACACGTTCGCGGGCATCAAGCCGTCCTCCGCGCCGATGTTCATCGTCATGCAATTGCTCGGCACTGCAATCGCGTACGTGCTCATTCGATTCCTCTATCCCAGCTCGGAGATCCCCACCTGACCGACAACCACGCCGACAACAACAGCACCGACAACAACCACGCCGACTCCGACCATTCCGGGCCGGGCCACCTACCCGAGGTGCTGTTCGTGTGTGTTCACAACGCGGGACGTTCGCAGATGGCAGCGGCGTTGCTCGCTCACTACGGCGGCGACCAAGTGGTTGTGCGCTCGGCCGGAACGGCACCGGCTGACACCATCAACTCCGCTGTTGTCGAGGCAATGGCCGAAGTGGGCATCGATCTGCACGCCAACGGAGCCGTTCCCAAGCGGCTGGAGGATGTTGCGGTCGACGCATCCGATGTCGTCATCACGATGGGGTGCGGCGACACCTGTCCGTGCTATCCGGGCAAGCGGTACCTGGATTGGGCGCTCGAGGACCCCGCGGGCAAAGGAGTCGAGGCCGTGCGCCCGATTCGCGACGAGATCGATCGTCGCGTCCGCGAACTCCTCGCCGAGCTCGTCACCTTCAACATGCACTGAGGCGCCGCCAGACGCTGCCCACACCGGCAGCGAACTCGCGGGTCAACTCGACCCTCCGAGCAGGGCTCTCGTGGCGAGAGCCGCCGGAGAGATTGCAACCGGCGAACAGCCCGCTGGCCGACAGCGTCGCGGCCATCTCCATCGCCAGACGCAAGCCGACGTGTTCAGGGTCGGACGCCGACCGAATGTGCTCTGTGTAGCCGCTTGGAAGTCGAAGTCCCGGAAAGTTCTCGAGCGATTCAGCTGTCTGGGCGTCGGCAACGAACGGTATTGGTGCAAAGAGGGGAAGGACGACACCGTCATCTCGTGCGCGTTGAGCGA
Source organism: Acidimicrobiales bacterium (assembly GCA_038245795.1). Lineage (GTDB taxonomy): Bacteria > Actinomycetota > Acidimicrobiia > Acidimicrobiales > Microtrichaceae > JBBRSC01. The sequence continues at coordinate 7,604 of JBBRSC010000067.1, read as the reverse complement.
AGTCGATCAGGTCCTCCGAGTCCCCGCTGTGGTTCAGGATGCAGGCTGCGGCCCCAGCGATTTGTTTGTCGAGGAGTCGTTCGGTGCGGCGACCGTCACTGGCTGGAGATTCTGCGACCGTCGTCGGGACACCACGACCAGCCAACGTGGACACCATCAGCAACGATTCCGTTCCGAACCAATCAGGTCCGCTCGCCGAGACGCCACGGGGGTGGTCGCCGGTGACGCAGTGGATTGCGACTGCGCCGGCAGCGATCGCCGCGTCCGCCGCGCCGACCGCGGTGCTCAGTGTTCTGCCGCGTCCAGTGATGGTCACCAGCGTGCGAACATCTGAGCCAGCCAATCGACCAATCGCGTTGCTGGCGTCAGCTCGCCCGGTATCGGGAGCGACAGCCTCGTTGTCGACGGCCTCGTTGTCGGCATGCTCGCCGAGCAGGGCGGCCGAACCATCCAATGACGCCGCAAACGAATCCCACAACGACGGCGCGTCTCCCCGGAACCACCGTGGCAATCGAACGTCGACGATGACCTCCGGAAGCAGAAGTGCGGCCGGCAAGCACAGGGGTCCGCTCCATCGAACTGGCGAGCCCACAAATGGACAGACCCTGCCATCCACCTCGCACCCGAACCGTTCGGACGCCCCGCCACAAGGTCCGAACGACATCTGCTTCGGGCACTCCGACACTCGCCGTTGGGGCAACTTATCGCTCAACACACGAAGTGGCGACGCGAGTCGGGTTCGCCACCGGCTCCGTCGTCATCGGCGCAATCAGCGAACAGATCTGAGCCCTCGAGCGAGTCGACGAACAAAGACGTGCGTTCCAACCAATTGCGAAGGAGCGAGCAGCAACCAGCGGCGATGTCTTGACTCATTGACGAGTTCATGGCGCAGCCATACCCCGATCCGACGACCTTGATACCTTCCGGACGGCAATGAGCACGACTGGGGCGATCTCGCCGTTGCGAATCGCATCGGCAACCTCATGTTCGGACTCGGATGGCTCGCCCGGCACCGATGCTTCGCTCCATGTTTGAGGCGTCGGGAGGGTGAGGGGACCATGATGTCCGAGCGTCCAACCGCAACGCTCGACCAACTCGAGTAGGGCGGACTCGGAGAGAAAGGTGCTCCCGCCCGCATGCACCGGTTTTTCTGTGACGCTGCAGTAGTCGAGAACACCCAGCCGACCCGAGAGCTCTGCCGCCGCTGCGATGGCCCTCGCGGGATCGCTGAGCACGGAGATGGTGCCCAAGAAGAGCGAGCAGTCGAACGAACCCCTTCGAAAGGGCGGGTCCGCCGCATCACCGCGAACCACGGCGAGCCGAAACAACCGACGGGCGCCGTCGCACGCCCCTGCTGCCGGGTCGAGCACGACGACGCGGCAGAGGTATCGACGTTCGATCCATGCCGCTGGCCCTCCCAGACCGCCACCGAGATCCACGACCTTGGAGTCGATCTCGATCCCCAGCTCTTCGGCCAACCATGCGAGGGCCGCAGGATTCGCGGAACCCCTGCACGCTGCCGCGATTCGACCACTCAGGCCACTGTCCACGAGTTGCTCGGCGCGGGCACGCGCATCCACGTCGAACTCTTCTTCGTGCTCGGGCAGCAGCGTCATTTCATCACCGTCGATGGCTTGGAGTTCACGTGAATGTCATGCCGACAGCGAGCTCACGAGTGCCGCCTTGCTCATTTTCGATGCACGCGGGATGCCGAGCTGCTGAGCGTGGCGACGTAACTCTGCCGCTGTCATGCCCTCGAGGTGATCGTGGATGGTGGCGACCGCGTCGTGCACGTCGGCGCTGACTCGCTCGCCTGATCGGTGTGATTGCGGATCCGTCGACTGCGAAATTGTTCTCAGCAATTCGGCGAGCCGAGCGGGCTCGTCGACTGTGACGGTCAGACTTCGGTGGGACAGCAGCCCAAGCGGGTCCGAGCCGTGAACGGGCTGACGAAAACTGATGCACACCCCCTGTTCGGCATTGGTGGCGAAGGTCAGTCCTCCGTCGACCATCGAGAGGTGTGGTGGGCCGATCACCTTCACGGTCCGATACGGGCCGGTGACGCTCGCATCGGCAATATTCGACGTCTCAGTGACGACCGTCCAGAACCCGAACCTCGCCGTGAGCTGGCCGTCGTCGATGGTGACCGCGCACCGCTGCGGAGACACGCCGAAGAACCGGCCGAGGAGCCTGAACGATGGTTCGAAGCGAAACGGGAAGGTGACCGCTGACATGGGGGGAGACATGGTGAGTACGTACCCGGCGCACGGCAATCTCATCCCTCGGCTGCGATCCACCGTTCGCCGTTTACGCCTGCCCTGGGCGGGTATGTCAACAGCACGATCCCGGACCCGATCGTTCCGACCGCACGACAAGGATCAAAGCGATGACAGGAGCACGGCGCTCAGAAGCCCACTTCAATCGGACCATCAACGCCCCGCGGGAGGCTCGCGAGCTGGTTCGAACGCTGGTCAACGGCGCTTCACCCTCATTTCTTGAGGACGCGCTGCTCTTGACCAGCGAACTCGTGACTAACGCCGTGATTCACACCAAGGTGTCGTGTGGTGTCGTCGCGACGTACGAACCAATCGACTGCCTCGTCGTCACTGTGCGGGATCAATCTCCGATCGCGCTGGAGGACCGATCCACCGTTGAATCCGCTGCTACAGGAAGCAGAGGACTGGAGTTGGTCGACGCTGTTGCCACATCGTGGGGGTGCAACGCGACCGCCCAAGGAAAAGAAGTGTGGTTCGAGTTGGCTGAGTGACGAGGCCAGATACCCACGATCTCGTTTCAGCGGTCGCTGGAACGCAGGTCCGTCGAACGACCGTCACTCGGGCGTTCGGCGATACCGGTCGATCAGCCCCGTGATCTCCAAGACCTGCTCGGCCGCAGCAGACATTCCTTCGACCACCAACTTCCCGTCCCGTGCCTCGAGCCGACTGCCTGCGTCGACGAGCACTCGAAGGCCCGACGAATCCAAGAAGTCAACTCCCTTGAGGTCCAACACGATCAGCAGAACCCCGTCTTCGATGAAGCCGACCAGCATGTCGGACAGTTGCGCTGCCGTCGCCAAGTCAAGCTGGCCCGAGACCGAGACGTGACGCGTGTGACCGGCGGTATCCGCCACGGTGAGCAGCAGTTCGAGGGGATCCATAGGCCAGTTTTACCATTACAGGGGTCCGCCCGTGGAAGGCCGTTCAAAAATGCATCTGATGACGGGCACTTCGACGTCCATCGCGCCAGGTCGCTGGAACGAAACAACCGCTCTTGTCACGACACAGAAGATTCGTCGTCAGGGATTCGGACGACGACGATGGCCACATCGTCTCTTGAGTCACCAGCGATCATTCTCTCCAGGATCGTGTCGCGTGCTTCGAGGGCGCTGATGTCTGCGTGTAGCGATCGGAGGGTGTCGAGCAGGTGGTCGAACCCGTGGTCGATGTTGTGATGACGTCGTTCGATCAACCCATCGGTGTAGAGGACCAGCAGCGAGCCGCGGGCAAGGTCACGGCTGCCCGGCTCCGTGGCGGAGCGGGCCACGCCGATGGGCGGGAGCGGGGCGGTGGCAAGAAATTCGGCCGATCCGTCCGGGTGCAGCACCGCGAGTGGTGGGTGACCGGCCGACACCCACTGAAGCTGCAGTGTCGACAGATCGATTGTCGCGACGGCGAGGGTGGCCAGGTAGTCGACACGGTCCGGGGCCAGCGCTCGACTGACGGCGGGGATCAGTTCACCTAAGGGCACGGCGGCAGCCAGGCCCCGCACCACGCCCTTGGTCTGAGCCATCTGGGCCGCCGCGGCCACGCCGTGGCCGACCACGTCACCGACCACCAGGGTGATGCGACCGTCGTCAGCGACGATGTCGTACCAGTCGCCACCGAAACCGACTTCGCTGAGTGCGGGCCGGTAATCCACGGCCACGTCCAAGCCTGCGACCGTGTACTGCTGCGGGAGAAGCTCGCGTTGCAGGGAGGTCACCAGCTCGCCGAATACCTCGCTCCTTCTTGAGCGTTGCAGGGCCTGGCTACACAAGTCCGTGGCCAGTCTGAACCGGGACTCGACTTCCCGGGAGACTTCGACCGGACCCGGCCACCCGAGGCCGATGGCGCCCAGGACCTCGCCCTCGTCGCCGAACAGCGGTAACGACACCGTGGCCTCTAGACCAACCCGGATGGTGTCGTCGACCAAGTGGGGGGGCGAGTTCAACCGGTCATCGCGACAGCGGCATCGTAGTGGTTGGCTGCGGTGTCCCAGTTGAGGCTTCGGCGGGGCATGGTGTTGAGCCGGGTCTCGATGGCCCGTAGGTCAGCTGGGGTGTAGACGCTGAGGTCGGTGCCCTTGCCGACGTAGCGGCGTAGCAGGCCGTTGCCGTTCTCGTTCGTTGGCCGTTCCCACGGTGCGTGAGGGTTCGCGAAGTACACGTCGATCCCGACCATCTCCGCGAGGGTGCCGTGGGCGGCCATCTCGCGGCCCTGGTCCCACGTCAGCGTCTTGCGTAGATGCTCTGGCACCCGTTCGAACAACTCGACCAGCGCCGCGAGGGTCGCCTGGGCGGTGTGGCCTTCGGGCAGGTCAGCCAACAGGTTGAACCTCGAGCATCGATCGAAAATCGTGACGATCGCAGAACGGTTGAACGACCCCACAATCAGGTCGCCCTCGAAGTGACCGACCACCCCACGCCCGTCCGCCTCGGCCGGTCGCATGCCGATCAGGTTGAACAATCCCAACGGGCTCTTGGTCGGTGCTCGCGGCCCGAACACCCGGTGTTTGCGGCATCTGCGCCGCCGATGCAACCCCGTGTGCAGCCCAGCATCGAGACCGCGTCGGCCGTGGGCATAGACGGCCTGGTAGATGGTCTCGTGGGACACCTGGCCGGTCGTGCCGTGGGTGCCGCGAGCGAGTTCGATCGAGATCGTCATCGGCGAATCCTTCGCCTTCAGCCGTGCCGTCACGTGCCCAGCCAACACCGCGTCGGACTCCAACAGCGAGGGCTTGGGACGGCAGCGCTGACCGTCTGCTCGAGCCTGCGCTCCGGTCGCTGTGTAGGCGTTGGTTCCACCGTTGCGTCGTACTTCCGCGCAGATCGTGGAGCGGTGCCGCCCCAACAAGTCGGCGATCGCTGTCAGCGTTTGCTGACGCTCGATCCCGGCGCGAATCTCCTCGCGTTCGTACGCGGTCAAGGGGTGGGCTGGCATGCTGTTGGTCTCCACTGGTCAGGTACGTGTGTGAACAGCGGGCAGTCTTGCCCGCATCACGATCTGACCGGTGGAGACTCAACCTCTACCTCAGGCTGTAGACGTCACCACTTGAACTCGCCGGGTAACGAGTACGAAGGTCGTCGAGATTTCCAACTGTGATGATGTTGCCGCTAGAGATGGCGTCGTGAAGTGGCGTGGATATGCCGTCGAGCGGCACAACCGCCCACCGGTCAGTGAGCTCCGGATCGATGCCTTGCATTGCGATGCGCAGGCACCGTGCCTCGCTGTCCACCAGTGCGACATTCACGAAGGTGGCGTCCACCAACGCTTCGACAGCGTCGAGGATGGCTGCCACGACGCCGGGGGTGTCGGAGGCTGCGTTCAAGGAACCCGAGAGGCTGGCCAGCGCGGCCAACCGGTTGGACTCCTGAACCCTGGCCGAGATCTCCAGACCCGAGGGTACCAACGCGACGATTGTGTCGTTTTCCACGATCGGGGACAGTTGGAAATCGATGGGCACCACCACGTCGCCAGCGAGGCGTATCAGCACGTCGTACCGGGACGACTCGCCCGCAGCGGCTCGCTCCACGGCTTGGCGGAGCTGCTCCTGCACGGCCGCGTCATGATTCCACCACGAGGCCTCCCAGAACGGACGACCGATCACCTCCTCCAGCTGCAACCCGCCAGCGTCCAACGCCACCCGGTTCGCCTCCTGGACCGTCCCTGCGGGGTCGAGCAGGCCGACAAAAGTGAAGAGGTTGTCGATCAGCTGGCGGAGCCGGTGGTGGGCCCGCCGTTGCTCGGTGACTTCGGTGAAGACCACCGCGACCAGCGGCTCGCCGTTGCCGTCCGGACGGTCCATGCGGATCGAGCTCGACGACCACCAACGAAGCTCGCCGGGCGCCGACGGAGTCTCGCCGGAGACATCGAGGTGGAGGCTCGGTACTCCTGTGCGTAGCACCTCACGCAACGCGGGGCCGATGGACGGCGCTACGCCGGGGAGGACCTCCTCCAGACGCCGGCCGAGATGATCCGCCGCTGATACCCCGTTGATGGCCGCTGCCACGTCGTTAACGACCACGTAGCGAAGCTCGGAGTCCAGGAGCATCAGCCCGGTGCCCGACCGGGTGAGCAGCGTCTCCAGCAACGCTGCCGAGACCGCCGGTCCGAGTTGATCGATGCCAACCGACGCGGGTCTCATCGAAAACGGGTCATCTGATGGCGGGGGCGTGTTCATGGCTGAGCGGCGAAAGCCACGCGGGTCCAACGACCCGATTGGCTGACATGAGTATCGCACGCCGCTCCTGTGCACGGGCCCCTGCGCCCCGAACCCACGCGGTTCGATAGGTTCTGCTACTCCGCGTCGGCCTCTCCACTCAGACGTCAATATCGTCATGAGCGTGCTGCAGCCTCACCCGAGAGTTCAGGATCGGTTTCCAGAGAAAGCCGGTTCACCATCGGTGAAGACGGGTACCAGAGCTAGATCTCGGAGGGAGCCACGATGGGACGACCGCACACCCGCAGCGCGAAGGGTCAGGCCTCGTCGCCCGTGTCCTTTTCGCTTTCACCGCCAACGTCGCGGTCGTCGTCGGCCTCGGTGGGCTCGTCGCCGGTGTCTTTGCCGGTGGTTCCCTTATCGAGGTTCTCATCGTCCTCGCTGGGGCTGGTGCTGATGTCGTTGTCGTTGAATTCGCTCATGTTCGCCTCTTACCCGATATGAACCCGACTGAACCCATCGATCTCAACACGGATGCCGACGAGGCAGTGCTCGCATCCCTGGTCGGGGACGTGGACCTGTTCGCCGAAGTCCATTGGGGTCGTCGTCCGATGCATCGATCGACAGGGACCTCGTTCGAGCACCTTCTCTCGGTCCGGCGGATCGAGGAGCTCCTCACGACGGCAGCGCGGCGGCCGACCTTCCGCCTCGTGAGCGACGGTGTGACCCTGCCCGACGCCCGCTCGACGCGGCCCCTACGGCTCGGCGGCAAGCTGATCGATGACGTGGCCGACCTCGGGGTCATCGGCGCGGCGATGCACGAGGGCGCAACACTGGTGCTGCAGAGCTTGCAGCGGACGGTGATCAACATCGCAAACTTCTGCCGAAGCCTTGAACGGGCGACGAGCCACCCGGTGCAGGCCAACGCGTACCTGACACCGGCAGGTGCCTCCGGACTCTCGGCGCATGCCGACGATCACGACGTCTTCGTTGTCCAGATCTCGGGCCACAAGGACTGGACGATCGAGGGGCTGGGCGACCTCCGAGTCAAAGCAGGCGACGTGCTCTACCTCCCGGCAGGCACTCGGCACGCCGCCACTGCACCAGACACGCCGAGCCTCCACCTCACGATCGGGGTCCTGAGCGTGACCTACGGAGCGGTGCTGCAACGGGTGATGGATGCACTT
>JBBRSC010000066.1:0-13981 GCA_038245795.1 Acidimicrobiales bacterium | reverse complement strand
TTTCGCCCGGCTTCGTGCCGACGTTGTCCCGGCGGGCGCCGACCAAGCTGCTGGGTCCACCGAGCCAAGCGTCGCCAGTCGCAACGGTGGAGCCGTGGTGATTGAACTCGCGCCGCCCGTCAGCCTGCTCGATGCGCGAGATGCCGCCATCGGGACGCTGGAACGCAGCCTCGGACGGCGCTTGAAGCGGGCCGTGTCTGATCATGAGAACGTCGTTCTGGATCGGATTCGGCGTCACAAGAAGGGCCCGCTCGAACTGTCCGTGCTCGGCGACACCGATGATCTGGCGCTGGCGCTGGCAGTGGCTGCGCTCGACGATGTCACTGGGGCGATCGTCGCAGGCTCGACATTTTTCGACGATGAGAACCACGGCGAAGATGTCGATGGGGGAGTGATTGCGGAACTGATCACTGCGTCGATGCACGGGTCGATCGTCGAGCCGCTGATGGCGCGTCTGTCCGACGCCATCTCCGCTCACGATGTCGCGTCGGGATCCGACGACCTGATCGCCATCTGTCGATCGATCTATCGAGACGCCAAAGGCGATTCGATCGTCGCCATTGCCGGTGATCTCGTGACCAGCGGATTCAACCGGGGAATCCTCGAATCGTCCCGTGGCGGGGCCCGACACTGCTGGCTGGTCGACAACGGTGGGCTGCCCTGTCCGGACGCTGAGGACAACTCGTTGTCCGATCCTGTCGTTGCCGGTGAGGAGTTTCCGACCGGTCACGTGGCACCCGCCGCCCATCCCGGGTGTCGATGCCTCCTGACCCCAGCGCCTCACTAGGATTCCCTTCGATGCGCTATCCCAATGACATGGTCGCCCCGAGACGAAAAACCGGAGGGCTCTCTCCGCGAGCTCGGGTGATCATCATCTCGGTCGTGGTCGCCCTGGTGGTTCTCGCCCTCTCGGCGCGGGCCATCGCCGGCTTCTACACCGATTTCCTCTGGTACGACTCGGTCGGCAGCACTGATGTCTGGCGCACCAGACTGCTGACGCAGTTCGGATTGGCTGGCGCGTTCACGCTGGTGTTCACAGCGCTCTGCGCCGCCAGTCTCCTCATCACCGAGCGGGTCGCCTCGTTGCCGAGCACCGGTCCCGAGGACGAACTCCTGAAGCGCTACCGCGAGTTGTTCGGTAAGCGTCGCCGGCTGATACGCCTCGGCATCTCGCTGGCGTTCGGTCTCGTGGCGGGTGTGGGTGCATCGGGCCAATGGGACTCGTGGCTCCTGTTCCGCAACGGCGGGTCCTTTGGCGTCAAAGACCCGGTGCACAACACCGATGTCGGCTTTTATGTGTTCAAGCTGCCGTTCCTGCAATACCTATCGGACTGGCTATTCGCCAGCCTCGTCATCATCGCCATGGTCACGGCTGTATCGCACTACCTCAACGGTGGGATCCGTTTGCAGGCCACCGGACAACGCGTGTCGGCACAGGTCAAGGCCCACCTCTCGGTACTGATGGCGCTGATCGCGCTGGTCAAGGCCGGTGACTATCTCCTCGCCCGTTACCAGCTGCTGATGAGCGATCGCGGCTATGTCGAAGGCGCGACGTACACCGACATCAGGGCGGCAATGCCCGCATTGGCGTTACTCATGTTGATCTCCGTGCTGAGCGCTGTGCTCTTCATCATCAACATCCGACGACGGGGATGGGCGCTGCCGATCGTGGCGATGAGCCTGTGGCTACTGGTGGCGCTCGCGGCCGGTCAGCTCTACCCGTGGTTCATCCAGACCTTCCAGGTGGCCCGAAAGGAGTCGTCACGCGAAGCCCCCTACATCACCCGCAATATCGAGGCCACGCGCGTGGCATTGGGTCTCGACAAGGTGGTCGAGAAGAACTTCGATTACACGAAAGATCCCACCGACGCGGTCGTCAACGACAACGCTGCAACCATCTCCAACATCCGTCTGTTGGACCCCGCCGTCATCACCCAGACGTTCCAACGGCTCGAGTCGCAGCTTCCGTATTTTCAGTTCAGCGACATCGACGTCGATCGTTATCCGATCGGCGTCAACAACGCTCCGACTCAGGTCGTGCTCGCAGCACGCGACCTGAATCCCGATCAGATCCCCCAGAAAAGCTGGGAGAATCGGCACCTCGTCTATACCCACGGCTACGGGGCTGCGCTGGCACCGGCGAACGAGGTCACTGACAAGGGTCGTCCGTTCTTCAAGGTTCGCGGCGTCCCCGTCCAGGTGGATCCGACCGTCACGGAACGAATCAAGCTGGATCGACCGGAGATCTATTTCGGTGAAGGCCTCGATGGTCCCACCGAGGACGGCTATGCGATCGTCGGGACGTCCCGTCCCGAGCAGAGCGGCGATGCACAGACGACGTACGTCGGCAAGGGCGGGGTCGGCATCGACGGGTTCGTCCGTCGCGCGGCGTTCTTTCTGCGGTTCGGTGACCTCGAGACCCTCACCTCGGAATTTCTGACTTCGAATTCCCGTGTGCTCTACGCCCGGGATGTTCGGACCCGCGCTGAGCGTGTGGCGCCGTTCCTCAAGTTCGACTCCGATCCCTACCCGGTGATCAGCGGGGGTCGCATCAAGTACGTGCTCGACGCCTACACATCGTCGGCCACCTATCCCTACGCGCAGCAGGTCGATACGTCGGTCCTGACCGCCAACTCCGGCCTCTATGGCACGCAGCTGAACTATGTGCGCAACTCCGTCAAGGCGGTCGTCGACGCCTACGACGGCACGGTGGATCTGTATCTGACCGACGAGTTGTATGGCGCCAAGGATCCCATCATCCGTGGGTACGCCTCCGCCTTCCCGAAGTTGTTCAAACCGTTCTCGGAGATGGATCCGACCATCAAAGATCACCTCCGCTATCCGGAAGATCTGTTCCGGATCCAGACCTCGATGTGGGGCCGCTATCACATTGACGCGGCGGCGGACTTCTATGAGCAGAGCGATCGCTGGGCGGTCGCCCAGGATCCGGGTCGTGACGTCAGCGCCGCATCAGCGACTGCTGGCACCCGCCGCGAGCGCATCTCGCCGTACTACCAGCTGATGCGGCTCCCAGACGCAACGAGCCAGGATTTCCTGTTGTTCCGGCCGTTCGTTCCCTACAGCGATGACGACAAGAAGCAGCAGCTCACGTCGTTCATGGTTGGCAAGAGTGATCTGTCCAACTACGGCCAGCTCGAGCTGTACACGATGACGAAGAAGACGGGGGCAGACCGCCAAGAACGAAACCGTGAAGTCGATGGTCCGCTCATCGTCAGCGGCAACATCCTGTCGGATTCAGTGGTCTCCAAACAGATCTCGCTGCTGGACAGCACCGGCTCGCGACTCGAGTTCGGCAATCTGCTCATCATCCCGATCGGCACGTCGCTGCTCTATGTGCGCCCGTATTACGTGCGTGCCGAAGGTGCTGACGGATTCCCGGAGTTGCGTCAGGTGGTCGCAACCGTCGGCGACAAGATCGTGGCTGGCGCCAGCCTGGCCGAAGCGTTGAAGGGCCTGTTCCCGACCGCGAAGATCCAGACCAGCGAAGGGGTGCCAGAACCACCAACCACGACACCCGGAGGGACTAGTCCGACTCCTCCGCCCGCTGACGATCCTGCGGCGTTGATCGCCAAGGCAGTCGTCCTCTTCGACGCCGCTGACGCGGCGCTCAAGACTGGCGGGACATCCAGCTTGGCGGACTATCAGACGAAGGTCTCCCAGGCGCAGGATCTGATCCGCCAGGCGAGCACCCTGCTGGCCAACGGGGCCACGTTCGCAGCACCATCGACCACCGCTCCCGCCACGACGATTCCCGGCATCACTGCGCCCAGAACAACGCTTCCAGGCACGACGCTGCCAGGGACGACAGCGCCAAGCACCACAGTTCCCGGGTCGACGGCGTCACCGCCCACCACCGGACCCTGAGAATCAACCCTGGCCGGGTTGAGACGTCTGCGGAATCGGCCACTACCGTTGCGCGGTGCTCGCTCTGCTGCCCGACTGGCTCGACCCGGTCAACATCATCAAGGACCACGGCCAGCTGTCAACCGTTCTGGTCCTGCTGATCATCTTCGCTGAATGTGGCTTGCTGATCGGATTCTTCCTGCCCGGCGATTCCTTGCTGTTCCTGGCGGGGTTCTTCTCTGCCCAAGGCTTCTTGTGGCCGTGGTACTTCCTGTTCCCCGCATTGTTCTTCGCGGCCTTCGCTGGTGATCAGCTTGGGTATCAGATCGGGCGTCGCTTCGGCCCCGCACTGTTCGACAAGCCGAACAGCCGGTTCTTCAAACAAAAGTATGTGGAGAAGGCACACGACTATTTCGAGGAGCGCGGTCAATCCGCCATCGTGATCGGTCGCTTCGTGCCCATCGTGCGAACCTTTCTGCCCGTCGTGGTCGGGGTGGCCGGCTACGAGTACAAGAAGTTCCTGCCCGCCAACATCCTCGGCGCGTTGCTGTGGGCGGTTGGGGTGACCGGCACCGGTTTCGTGGTGCAGAAGGCGGTCGGCAAGACCATTGACATCGACAAGTACCTGTATCCCGTCGTCGGTGTGGTGGTCCTGATCTCGTTGATCCCGGTTTTCGTGGAGATTGCACGCGCTCGACGGACGCCGACCGAATCTCTGGGAGTTGACGCGAACCGCCCTGATGGATTGAGCTAGCGCAGTTCGATCCGCCCTCGGGGGGTGCGGACCGATATCAATCGACCGGGTCCGACATCGCGCGTGCGGTGATCGCCCGCATCAGAAAGGTCAGAGATGCAACCGATCCTCGCCGAGGGTGGCTACCAACTCTTCAAGTTCGGCAGTTCGGAGTGGGCGGTGCTCTTCTTCTGCATCGGGACCGCCATCGTGGCGCTCCTGGCCGGCTTCGTGATGATGAAGGGGGTGCTCGCAAAGGAGACCGGCACCACCGAGATGGGCGAGATCGCCACATCCATCCAAGAAGGCGCCATGGCGTACATCACACGGCAGTTCCGGACGATCGGCGTCATCGTGATCCCGTTGGCCGTTGTCGTCTTTCTGACGTCGAAGGCGGTCATCGCTCCGCCCGAGGCAGGTGACAATCCGGCGAACACGCTGTCGTTCGTTCAGTCGGGCGCCTTCCGCACCGGCGCGTTCATCGTCGGTGCTGTGACGTCGGGCTTCATTGGATTCCTCGGCATGTGGCTCTCCACTCGCGCCAACCTCCGCACTGCGGCGGCCGCCAAGACTGGCTCCATGGATGCAGCCATGCAGGTCGCGTTTCGCGCCGGCGGCACCATCGGCATGTTCACCGCTGGCTTGGGGCTCCTGGGCGCCACGGCCATCGTCATGATCTTCAAGAACTCCGCATCGGCCATCCTCATCGGCTTCGGCTTCGGTGGGTCACTCCTGGCACTGTTCCTCCGAGTCGGCGGCGGCATCTTCACCAAGGCAGCCGACGTGGGCGCGGACCTGGTGGGCAAGGTTGAAGCCGGCATCCCCGAGGATGATCCGCGCAACCCAGCGACCATTGCGGACAATGTCGGCGACAACGTGGGCGACTGCGCCGGTATGGCAGCGGACCTTTTCGAGAGCTTCGGCGTCACTTTGGTTGCGTCGATCATTCTCGGCGTGTCCGCCTTCCGGTCCATCGGGCTGTCCGGCGAAGACGCCGCCCGGGGCCTCATTTTCCCGTTGGGCGTCATGGGGGTCGGGATCCTCGCCTCGCTCGTGTCGATCTTCGTCGTCAAGGCCCGTCCGGGTGAAACCGATGCGCTCAAGCCCATCAACCGTGGGCTCATCTCCGCCTCGATCATCGCGATCGGCGGGGCCGCGGTGCTGGCCTTCGGCTACGTCGGAAATTTCTCCGACAAGACGGTCGTCGTCTCCAACGTCGGCATGCGAATGTTCTTCGCCATCGTGGCGGGGGTGATTCTTGGCCAGGTCGCCAGCCGGGTCACCCAGTACTACACGTCGAGTCAGTTCAAGCCGGTCAAGGACATCGCGGCTGCGGGCGAGACGGGTCCCGCAACCGTGGTGCTCTCAGGTATCAGCTCGGGTCTCGAGTCGGCCGTGTGGGCCGTGGTTGCCGTGGGTGGGGCCATTCTGGTGGCAGTCAGCCTCGGCGGAATCGCTCATCCGTTGTTCGGCCTGTACCTGGTGGCGTTGACCGGCATCGGCATGTTGTCGACCACGGCCATCGTTGTGGCCGAGGATACGTTCGGCCCGATTGCAGACAACGCCCAAGGCATCGCAGAGATGGCGGGCGTGTTGAGCGGCGACACCGAGAAGATCCTCGATGGGCTCGACACCGTCGGCAACACCACCAAGGCCGTCACCAAGGGCTTCGCCATTGGGTCGGCGGTCATTGCGGCTGTGGCGCTCTTCGCCACATATCGCGAAACCATCGCCGACAGCATCGGTTCCAAGTTCGAGGACATCGCATTGAACATCGCCGATCCGAAGGTGTTCGTGGCGGCGCTGATCGCGGGTGCGGTCGTGTACCTGTTCAGTTCGCTGGCCATTTTGGCCGTGAGCCGGACTGCCGGAACCGTGGTGCAGGAGGTCCGTCGCCAATTCGCCGATGGGAAAATCATGTCGGGCGAGAAGCGTCCCGATTACGGGCCGGTCGTGGACATCTGCACCACCGCTGCGTTGCGCGAACTCGCAACGCCGGCGCTGCTGGCAGTGCTCGTCCCAGTCATCGTCGGGTTCGCCATGGGCCCGTATGCCCTTGGTGGCTACTTGGCCTCGGCGATCGTGGTGGGTGCGCTCATGGCGAACTTCTTGTCCAACGCCGGCGGTGCGTGGGACAACGCCAAGAAGTTCATCGAAGAAGGCAATCACGGTGGCAAGGGATCTGAGATCCACAAGGCGGTCGTCATCGGTGACACCGTCGGTGATCCCTTCAAGGACACCGCTGGCCCCGCCATCAACCCACTCATCAAGGTGATGAACCTGGTGGCGTTGTTGATTCTCCCGGCCGTGTTGTCGATGGGCGAGAACAACGCTCGGTTTGCCGTGGCCGCCGTTGCGTTCGTGATCATCATCGGGGCGGTCATCTTCTCCAAGAAGTCCGGCCAGCCGAGCGCAGCTGCCCAAGTCGAAGCAACCCACCCCCACTAGGGTCGAGCCTTGTGACTCGAGGCGAACTGTGACCACCAACGAGTCGGACCCGGTACTGGTCGAACGCGACGGCCCCGTCACCGTCATCACCATCAATCGGCCACGCGTCCGCAATGCGGTCGACGGGCCAACCGCTCAGGCGCTCCTCGACGCGTTCGTCGCGGTTGGTGATGACCCGTCGTGCGCCGTGGCTGTCCTGACCGGCGCAGACGGAACCTTCTGCGCGGGCGCAGATCTTGGTGCCATTTCTGGTGGTCGTGGGAACAGGGTGATCCACGATCCAGACGTGGGCGGCCCGATGGGCCCAACCCGGCTCGAGATCGGCAAGCCGGTCATCGCGGCCATTGAGGGCTTCGCTGTGGCTGGCGGTCTGGAACTGGCGGTCTGGTGTGATCTCCGCGTCGTCAGCGAGAGCGGGGTGTTCGGCGTGTACTGCCGTCGCTGGGGGGTGCCCTTGGTTGATGGCGGCACGGTGCGACTTCCCCGCTTGATCGGGGAGTCGCGGGCGATGGACATGATCCTCACCGGTCGTGGCGTCGGGGCCGAGGAGGCGTTGTCCTTCGGGCTCGCCAACCGTGTGGTGCCAGTTGGACGCGCACTCGCCGAGGCAGTGGCGTGGGCTCATGAGTTGTCGGCCCTTCCTCAGGTCTGTCTCCGGAACGACCTCCGTTCGACGCGCGGCCAATGGGGGATGTCACCGATGGATGCCCTCATGGTCGAGACCGAGATCGGTCTCGAGACGTTGGCATCGCCCGAGACCATCGAGGGCGCACTGCGCTTTGTCGGCGGAGCCGGTCGCGGCGGCACGCCCGCGTAGCCCGCAGCCCGCCTCGCTCTTCCTCGCCAACCACAACCTCGCCCCGAAAGAATCTCGTTCTGCCAGAACGGGTTGTTAGGAAGTTTCGGCGAGGAACCAGGTGACGAGGGCGTCGCAACGTTGGGCTGCGGCGGAGTGGTGGGCACGAGTGTCAGCCAGCAGAACATCGGGGTCGACGCCCGCGGCGCTGAGCTGTTCGCGATCGTTCAACATCCAGAGCTCCAGCAGTTCCGGATCGAGCTCAGGGTGGAACTGTGTCGCCAACGTGTTGCCGATCCGGAACGCCTGGGGACCGGCCGACGAGCGCGCCAGCTCCGTCGCCCCGGCAGGCACCGAGAAGCCGTCGAAGTGCCACTCGAACCAAGGTCCGGCAGCGATGCCGGCAACATCGCTCTCGATCTCGTACCAACCAATCTCGGGCTCCAGCATGGGAGCAACGGTTCCGCCCAACGCCGCGGCAGCAGCTTGGGCGCCGAAGCACAGTCCGAGTATCGGCAGCGCTCCACGATGGGCTTCGCGGATGAGTTGGAGTTCGTCGGCGATCCAGCCGCCGATCGATTGGTGGTCGTAGACGGACCAACGTGATCCCATGAGGACGACCAGGTCGACATCATCGAGGATCGGGAGTGGCCCGTCCGAGATCGGCGAATCGAGCTCAGGGCAGATGGTGTGTTCGACGATCTCGATGTCGTGAATGCCGAGCGACGCCCGCAGAAGACCCATGGTCGAGTTGGCGTCGTGATGGATCACCAGCGCGCGGGTCATGTGACGGTTCCGATGCCTCAGCCGACGTGGACCTGCAACGAGGACAGGCCTCGCAGGATGAAATGATCCCGGTAGGTGGGCGTCTCGGCCAGTTCCAGATTCGGGAAGCGATCAACCAAGCGGCCGATGGCGATCTGACCTTCGAGGCGGGCCAGCGCCGCGCCAAGGCAATAGTGAATTCCATGGGAGAACGTCAGATGGCGATTGTCCTGACGACCGATGTCGAGCCCATCCGGATCGGCGAATCGCTCTGGGTCACGATTGGCAGCGGCGAGCAACGTGATCACGCCCTCGCCCGCAGGAATCGTGATGCCGTTGACATCGAGATCAACGGTCGCGGTCCGACCGGTGAGGTGCACGGGGCCGTCGTAGCGGAGAAACTCCTCGATGGCGGTGCCGATCAGGGTGGGGTCGCTACGGAGCCGGGCCAACTCGTCAGGATGATCGAGCAGCGCCCACATCCCGTTGCCAATGAGGTTCATGGTGGTCTCGTGACCGGCGATGAACAGCAGCACCACGATGGAGATCAACTCCTCGGGTGACAGTCGATCCCCTTCCTCCTCGGCGGCGAGCAGGGCGGACACGAGGTCGTCGCGAGGTTGCACGCGCCGCTCGTCGAAAAGCCCGTTGAAGTAGTTGATGAACTCCATCATCGAGAGCAGCCCGGCGTTGGTCTGCTCGGCGGTCAGGATGTCGCCATCGAGGAGTCTCGAGGCGTTGTTGGCCCACGGACCGAACTGCTGACGGTCCTCGACGGGGACGCCCATCAACTCGCAGATGACGGTGACGGGGAGTTCGAACCCGAGGTCGCCGACGATGTCCATACGCCCCGCCTCAGCGGCATGATCGAAGATGGTGTCTGCGATCTCGGCGATGCGGGGCCGGAGCCGCTCAACCGTTCTGGGGGTGAAGGCTTTCGATACGAGCTTGCGGATGCGAGTGTGATCGGGCGGATCCAGGAACAGCAAAGTGCGAAGCTCGCCACTGGCTGCGGCCTGCTCGCGCATCGATCGTTCTTCCATCGGGATGGCGGATACCCGGTGCGAGGGATCGGAGCTGAAGCGACTCTCACGCAGGACGGCCTCGCAATCTTCCCAGCGCGTGAACAACCAATCGCCGGACTCGTAGCGAAGACGAGGCGTGTTGGCGCGGAGTCGGTGATATGCGGGATGGGGATCAGCGCGGTGCGCGCCATCTCGGATCATCAGTTGCAACGCGTCGACAGCCTCGCTGGCCGGAATCGGCGGTGGTGAACCAACCAGTTCGGTCATGAACCGGTGAGACCGATCGGGCATGACACCCCGGTGCCGCCGAGCCCGCAGTAGCCGCCTGGATCCTTGGCGAGGTACTGCTGGTGGTACTCCTCCGCGTAGAAGAACTCGCCGAGTACTTCGATCTCGGTGGTGATTTTGCCGTATCCGGCAGCGTCCAGTTCGGCCTGATAGCGGTCGCGACTCGCCAGCGCAGCGATGCGCTGGGCGTCGTTGGTCACGTAGATACCAGACCGGTACTGGGTGCCCATGTCGTTGCCCTGTCGCATTCCCTGGGTGGGGTTGTGGCCCTCCCAGAAGGACCGGAGGATCTGGTCGAACGACACCACCGCCGGATCGAAGACCACGAGCACGACCTCGTTGTGTCCGGTCCGACCCGAGCAAACTTCGCGGTAGGTCGGGTTGGGGGTCGAACCCCCGGCATATCCGACGGCGGTCGTGTACACGCCGTCGATCTTCCAGAACGCCTTCTCCGCGCCCCAGAAGCACCCCATGCCCACGACGACGGTGGCCATCCCCTCGGGGAACGGCGGGGTCAGCGGGGTGGCGTTGACGAAGTGGGTCTCGGGAACGTCCATCGCCGTCTCACGACCCGGGAGCGAATCCTCGGGTGATGTGATGGTTGACTTGTCACGACCGAACAACATGCGAATCTCCTTTGGCCAGGGCAAGGGTCTGCCCTACATGAACTTGGTTTTAGTATCGACCTGATACGTCGAGATATCGACACCGGTGATACCCAAACCACCCATGAGGCCCATGAATTCCGCCATGTGAGGAGCGGCCATGTGCGCGTCGACGGCGGCCTGATCTTCCCACTCCTCGAATACCCGCCAGTAGCCGGCATCCTCATGGTCTCGTGTGTACTCGTAGGTGATGTTTCCCGGCTCGGCTCGTGTCGCCGCAACGAGTGTCGAGGTAGCCGAGTAGGCCGCCTCGGCGTTCGCCGGGTCGAGGTTGATGGTTCCGCTGATCACGATCATGTGTGCAATCTAGGGCCTGCGACTGGCAGAATCGCGGCGTCGCGAGAGCCGACGACGATGATCGATTCTGATGAATGAGACGACATGACTGATCAGAGCCCTGGACCCGGCTGGTGGATGGCCTCCGACGGCAACTGGTACCCACCGACGGCGGTGTCGGCCGATGCGTCGAACGCCGCGCCCGTTGGCGAGCCGACCATTCCGATGACTCCCATTTCTGCGCCCACGGCTCAGATCCCCGCAGCCCAGGTCCCGACGTCCCAAACCCCGACGACCCAGTTCCCGATCACCCCAGCCGGCCCTCCCGTCTATCAGGCCCCGTATCAGCCGCCCGTTCCCGGGCAGGTTCCGCCGACGTACCCGGGCCAGATGCCGCCCATGTATCCGCCAACCGGGCAGTCCCCCGTGCCGGGCGCCCCGATGGGCCCCGGACCCGGATCGGGTTCGACCAAGAAGACCGGCATCATCATCGCCATCGTCGCAGTGGTGGCGGTGGGTGCGCTGGTGGGCGGCATCGTGGCGTGGCGGGGCGGAGGTGACAGCGCAACTGTCACCAGTCCGACCAAGGGCACGAAGCGGCCCACGGATGCGCAGAAGAAGAAGCGCACCGAGATGACGGTGAAGCCGCGCTCGACAACCACCCAGGCCCCGGGCGACCCGGTGGTCATCGAAAACGAGGACTGCTGCGAGGTCAACGGGTTGGTGAAGAGCGCCATCACCGATATTGCGTCGTTCTGGACAGGCGAGATGCCCAAGACGTTCGCCGGCAAGTCGTTCGAGCCGATCTCGGGCGGGTTCTGGGCGGCCAGCCCAGACGGACCGATCCCACCGTGCACGGACGCAGCGGAACAGGTTCGAGGTAACGCGTTCTACTGCCCGGTCGGCGACAACATTGCCTGGGATGCGGTGGAGCTGCTTCCCAACATCAAGGATCAATTTGGCCCGCTGGCGGTCGGCGTGGTCCTTGCCCACGAGTGGGGTCATTCGGTGCAGGCCAGGGTCGGGCTCGAGGCGCCGGTCGTTGTCTTGGAACAGCAGGCCGATTGCTACGCCGGCTCCTGGGTTGAATATTTGAAATCCAACCCGAGCTCAACGTTCCCCACGGCGAGCACCGACATCGATGGCGCGCTCGCTGGCCTCATCAGTGTGGCTGATGCTCCCGGAACGCCGGCCTCGGACCCGTCGGCACACGGCAGCGCGTTCGACCGCGCAAACGCATTCCAGGATGGTCTCGAGAATGGTGCCAGCAAGTGCGCCACGTACAGCCAGGACAATCTCACGCTGGTGGAGTTCCCCTTCGCCACCCCCGAAGACGCCAGCACCAATGGCAACGCGCCGTATGCGCAGATCGTCGGCGAAATCTCCGTTCCATCCCTCGAGGACTATTGGACCAAAGCGTTCA
The DNA here is from genome assembly GCA_038245795.1 of Acidimicrobiales bacterium. Classification (GTDB taxonomy): domain Bacteria; phylum Actinomycetota; class Acidimicrobiia; order Acidimicrobiales; family Microtrichaceae; genus JBBRSC01. The sequence goes on along the minus strand of JBBRSC010000066.1, from coordinate 1,698 downwards.
AGGACGTCTACAAGAAGGACTGGACGCCACTTTCGCCTATCACGTCGTGGAGCAGCTCCACCGCTGCGCCGAGATGCGATGGTGAGGACGTCTCGGAGTACCTGATCCTCTACTGCGCGTCGGGCAGCACCATCATCTACGACGACGAGGCCATGCGGCAGGTCTATGACCGCTACGGCGACTTCGCCGTTGGAGCGCTCATCGGTGTCCGCTACGGCGAGGTCGCGACTGATCGGCTGCAGGCTGGAACCGGCGACGCCACGAAGGATGCATCCACGGCCGACTGACTGGCGGGAGCATGGACCGAGAGCGTGTTCAACGAGACGCAGAAGGGCCAGACAGCCCGCGTTGCGACCCTGTCCCCGGGCGACATCGATGAGGCCGTCAAGGTGTTGTTGGACTCAGGCTCAGCTGCAGCCAAGGATGGCGGCAACGCCTCCGGTTTCGATCGGGTGGCGTCCTATCGCAAAGGTGTCCTCGGAGGCGTTGTGGCGTGCATTCCTGCGTGATGACAATCGCCTGACCGGAGATCGACGGCTGTTCGGGGATCGCGATCAGTTGATGATGGTCGTCGGGAGGTCGTCAGCGCCGCTCGGCCACGACATATTGAGCTTCTTCAGAGTCTCGGCCAATACCGACGCCACGATGTGGTCCCGATACCACTTCTGATCCGCCGGAATCACGTACCAGGGTGCTGTGTCGCTGGTGGTCTCGGTGATGGCGTCCTCGAACGCTGCGCGGTAGTCGTCCCATTTGGCGCGTTCGACGAGATCCGCGCTGTTGAACTTCCAGCGTTTGGTCGGGTCGTCGAGCCGCGACTGGAGTCGAATCTTCTGCTGGTCCTTCGAGATGTGGAGAAAGAATTTCACGATGGTCGTACCTTCGTCGGTCAGGAGCCGTTCGAAGTTTCGGATGTGTTCGTAGCGGGCACGCCACTGCTTCTCTGGGACCAGGTTGCGCACCCGCACGATGAGCACGTCCTCGTAGTGGGAACGGTTGAAGATGACGATCTCACCGTTCTCAGGGACTTCAAGATGGGCGCGCCACAGGAAGTCGTGGGCGAGTTCGATCTCGGTGGGTGCCTTGAACGAGGCGACCCGGACGCCTTGCGGGTTGAGCGGGCTGAGCACTCGGCGGATCGTGCCGTCCTTGCCGCCGGTGTCGGTGGCTTGAAGGACGACGAGGAGACGGTGTTTGTGCTCGGCCCAGAGTTGTTCTTGGAGGGCCGGGAGTTGTTGGAGCACTGCGGCGGTCTGCGGAACCATGAGCTCTTTGGACGCGCTGTCGGGGGCTCGGGTCGAGATCTTGTCGAGGTGGAGTGCGGAGCCGTGATGAATGCGAAAGTCGGAAAGATCCATCTGTGCAGTTTGGTTGACGTTGAATCGGCTGACAGCACCGACAGCCGAACCGCCACCACGCCGTTGTTGCGAATCGTTCCTGTGAGTCACTCACCGCAAGGGTGATGGGTCCTAAAATCTCACCCTTCGCGACATCCGGACAGAATTTCGCCCCGCACGCGAAAAAAGGCTCGATGTACCCATCCGGCGGGCCCGTTGCCCACGAATGCGACCCATGGCGAAAGCGATACTGTCCGATGCTCCGACCGATGTGGCTGGCCCGGCAGCGCCCGATCTGGCGGACCTGACACAGGATCATTCTCCGACGCCGGGGCCAGATCGATCGAGGCGCCGAAACCTC
>JBBRSC010000065.1:0-14040 GCA_038245795.1 Acidimicrobiales bacterium | reverse complement strand
GGCCCAACCCCGACAGCTTGACCATGCAAGCGATCATCGCTGGCCGGGGGCCCAACCCCGACAGCTTGACCATGCAAGCGCTCATCGCTGGCCGGGGGCCCAACCCCGACAGCTTGACCATGCAAGCGCTCATCGCTGGCCGGGGGCCCAACCCCGACAGCTTGACCATGCAAGCGATGAGCGCTGACACGGCGGACCCAACCCCTTGGCGCCACGCGTGACTCGTGCGTGGATACACCTCGGTTGGGCGGAGTAGTTCAGCCCATGTGCGAGACCGTTCGGGTTCGGATGTTGGTGGCCTATGACGGCGGTGGCTTCCGTGGCTTTGCTGTCAACGAAGGCGTCCGGACTGTTGCCGGCGAACTCGAAGAGCGCCTCTCCGCGCTGTGTGCGACGCCGATCACGATCACGTGTGCGGGTCGGACCGACGCTGGCGTGCACGGCTGGGGCCAGGTCGTCTCCTTCGACGCGCCGGCAGATCGGTTCGAACCCGATCGCTGGATGCGATCACTGAACAGCCAGGGTGCTGGGGTGGTGGTGGTTCGCGAGATCACCGCCGTCGACCCGGAGTTCGATGCACGGTTCTCGGCCCAATGGCGTCGCTATCGGTACACGGTTCTGAATCGCACGACTGCTGATCCGTTTCTTCGCCACACGTCATGGTGGATCCCGGACCCGCTCGACATCGCCGCCATGAACGTTGCGGCCGCGGCCATCGTCGGTGAGCACGACTTCGCGTCGTTCTGTCGGCGTCCGGCGTGGGCCGATGGTTCGCCGGGTCTGCTGGTGCGTCGGATCTTTGATGCCAACTGGCAGGCGGTGGAGCATGACGTGATCAGGCTCGAGATCACGGCGCGTGCCTTCTGCCATCAGATGGTCCGATCGTTGGTGGGATCGATGGTCGATGTCGGGCTCGGAAAGCTCCGAGCTCCGGACATGGTTCGAATCCTGGAAGCGCGAAATCGGGCAGTGGCCTCCAAGCCCGCTCCAGCACTCGGGTTGTGCCTCTGGGAAGTCGGCTACGACTGAACTCGAAGTGAAACGCACTTGCAGGCGCCCGAAGCGAGCGTCAGGTTTGCTCCCCGCCGATCTACATCGATACCATTGCCTCTCGCTCGTTGACACCGTCGCGTTCTGCGGCACGTCTCCGTGGAGCCCGTCTCCCCGTCGCCTCGAGCTCACCACTACTTCGAAGGGTCCGCGCGTGCGCACGTACACACCCAAAGCTTCCGAGATCACACGGGCCTGGCATATCGTCGATGCCGAGGATCTCGTGCTCGGCCGTATGTCGACCGAGGTCGCCCGCATCCTGCGAGGCAAGCACAAGCCGACGTTCGCTCAGCACATGGACACCGGTGATCACGTCATCATTATCAATGCTGACAAGGTGATCCTGACCTCCGGTAAGGCCGAGGCCAAGCAGGTCTACAACCACTCCGGTTACCCGGGCGGCATCAGCAGCACCAGCTACGCCGAACTCTTGGACACCAAGCCCGCCGAGGCCGTGCGCCGCACCATCCGCGGCATGCTCCCGAAGAACCGGCTCGGCCGTCAGCAGCTCAAGAAGCTCAAGGTGTACGCCGGACCGACCCACCCCCACATCGGCCAGCAGCCAACCCCGCTCGTCATCGACGGCGCCCGAGCGCGCTGATCATCCTGCTGACTGAACCCAGCTGATCGAACAAGGACACACCCCATGGCACTCCCTCTCATCCAGACCACCGGCCGTCGCAAGCGCGCTGTCGCCCGAGTCCGGTTTCGTCCCGGCACCGGCACCATCACCGTCAACTCCCGTGCGCTCGAGGACTACTTCCCGAACCCCACGCACCGGATGATCCTGTCGGAACCGCTCAAGACCACCGAGACCACCGAGAGCTTCGACATCGACGCGACGATCCACGGCGGCGGCACCACCGGCCAGGCCGGAGCACTTCGCCTCGGTATCGCCCGTGCGCTCATCGCGCTCGATCCCGAGGCCCGACCCGGGCTGAAGGCAGCGGGCTTCCTGACCCGCGACTCGCGTGAGAAGGAATCGAAGAAGTACGGCCTCAAGAAGGCTCGTAAGGCTCCGCAGTACTCCAAGCGCTGACGTTTCTCGCAGCTCTGCGGTTCTCCCGGCGGTCATCCCATGCGATTCGGCACCGACGGCGTTCGGGGCGTTGCCAACGCCGAACTCAGCCCCGAATACTCGCTGCTTGTCGGCCGCGCCGCGGCGCGAGTGCTGGGCGGCGGTCGATTCATCGTCGGGCGTGACACCCGTCGGTCGGGGACCCTCATCGAGGCGGCGATCTCGGCTGGATTGTGTTCCGAAGGGTGTGACGTCGAGCTGATCGGTGTAGTGCCGACCCCCGCCGTCGCCGCGCTCTCAACACACGAATCGTGCGCGGCCGTCATGATCTCGGCCAGTCACAATTCGTTTCCCGACAACGGCATCAAGCTCTTTGCCGCCGGCGGCGCCAAGCTGTCCGACGAGATCCAGGCGCGGATCGAAGCCGAAATCGACTCGATCAGAACTGGCGACGACACCACCGATCGCCCGACCGGTGCCAAAGTCGGGATGATCCGCCATCGCGAGTCATCGGCAACCGAGCAGTACGAATCAACGATCCTGGCAGCGCTCGAAGGTCGCTCGCTCGAGGGTCTTTCGATCGTGCTCGACTGCGCCAACGGCTCGAACAGCGTCATTGCCGCCGAGGTGATGAGCCGAGCGGGCGCCAACGTCACGGCCATCCACGCGGAGCCGGACGGCGTCAACATCAACGAGGCGTGCGGTTCGACCCATCCCGAATCTCTGCAGGCTTCCGTCGTCCGCCTCGGGGCCGACGTGGGATTCGCCTTCGATGGCGACGCTGATCGAGTGTTGGCAGTGGACCGCACCGGTGAAGTGATCGATGGCGATCAACTTATTGCGGTTACGGCCATCGACTTCCGCGAACGAGGACACCTCCGCAACAACCAGGTCGTCATCACCGTGATGAGCAATCTCGGATTCCGTCTCGGGATGACTGCCGCCGGTATCGAGGTCATCGAGACGGCAGTGGGGGATCGTTATGTCCTCGAGGCGCTCGATCAGTGCAACGCGTCGCTGGGCGGAGAGCAGAGCGGCCACATCATCTTTCGTGATCTGGCCACCACTGGCGACGGGCTGCTCAGCGCCCTGGTCGTCTCCGACGTCGTTGTCCGCCGTGCCAGATCCCTCAAGGAACTGGCCGACGCCGCCATGACGAAGCTGCCGCAGGTGCTGCACAACGTGCGCATGGCCAAGCGACCGCACAACATCTTGGCGCTCGTGGCCGATGAAGTTGCTCGCCACGAGGCCGAGTTGGGTGACACGGGCCGGGTGTTGATTCGACTGAGCGGCACCGAGCCGTTGGTGAGGGTGATGGTCGAGGCGCCCGATGAGCGCATGGCGGCCCGGATTGCGGGAGAGCTGGTCGATCACGTCGTCTCCTTCGACCCTGATTCAGCCTGAGGTGGAGCGGGCTGAGACGAACTCGGTCTGAGGCCACCGCGGGTGCTCGCGCCGTTGCGGTGATGTCGTCTCGCTCACGGCTCGTCTGGCCGCCGCGAAATGCTCGTTCTCGCTCAGTGTGGGGATCGCGCGTCCGCGAGCCATGTTTGACACTCTCGGTGGTGAATCGGGCCCGAAACTCGTTGTCTCACCTCGCCGTGAGCCTGATCGAGCGAAGCTCGACTGCCAGCAGTAGTGGCATCTCCCCATCAAGAGAGCCCAGTTCACAAGTTGAATCGGCGCTCGGCTCAGAACTCCGGGAGCGGCCTTTCTGCGGTGCAAACCCATCACAACACGGCGCCCAAAAGCCACGTACTGAGGCCGATTCTCGGCCGATCAACGCGTCGTGCGCTCACCGTCACCCAACAGTCCGCCAGGAGCGAGCCGTACACGAACGCGACCGATGCTGTGTCGACTGTGTCGTCTTCGATCGGTCTTGAGTACGACCATGTCCCGCGGTCCGAGTCAACCCGCCACACTGTCGTCGACGAACTGAAACTGCGGTGCGGGCCGTGCCATCGAATCCGCCACACCAACGAACTGAACTCCCCGAATCGTCAGGAGCCCCAGGGCTTCCGCGATGGGAGCTGACGTCGGAGTTTCGATCGCAAGATTCTGATTCCCACCGATTCGAACCCGGAGCGTGTGTGCTGACAGAGGTTTGGCCGACGCGAACCCGCGCCAGCGCTGTCGAAGTCGAGCGTCCGCTCTCTACACTTGTCCCGGCGGCGGCGGGCCGCGCCGTGACCCCCGAGGAGCCGACCAGATGTGTGGAATCATTGCCGTTGTTCGGCGCCGAAGCGACCGTCAACCCATCGACGCCGCCGCGCTGGTCGCCGCGCTGGAGGCCGCAGCCACTGGTTTCGAGGGGTCGAACGACGTGTCACCGCAGATCATCGATGACCTGTCATCAACTCTCGAAGCGCGTGACGGTGAGCTGCGGTCCTTCGCAGGAATCGAAGCCATGTGCGCCTCCTCGGAGTCGCTCCGTGGGGCCCGAGCTGCGGTCCGACGCCTCTCGGCCCGGCTCACCACCGTCGAGAGCGAGATCGGTCGGCATTTCGCCGGGCTGTCCGATCTGGAACTCGAGTCCGCCAATGCATCGCTGATCCGGTTGAAGGACGTGGTGTGGGCGCTCGATCGTGATCGATTCCGTGCCGTCGATGGCGTGTCGGCCCTCGCCGGCCCGGACGGAGGAACCGCGGCTCGCGCCGCGATGTTCTCGTTGCACCAGGCCCTCTCGGCCCTCGATCGGCTCGAAGTCCGGGGTCGCGACTCTGCGGGAATCGAGTTGGTCGTGTCAGGACACGGACTCGATCTGGACACGTCCGCCATGGTCGGCGCCCTGGCCGATCGATGCTCGCCCCTCTTCATCACCAACACCGTCCATCGCTGCGGAGACACGTTGGTCTTCGTCTACAAGGCGGCGGCGGAGATCGGGGAACTCGGCGACAACACCGCGGTCCTCCGGGCAGCCGTGACCGCTGATCCGTTGCTTCGGTCGGCCCTCGTGAACGACAACGCCGAGGCGCTCATCCTGGGTCACACCCGCTGGGCCTCCGTTGGCATCATCTCCGAGCCGAACGCCCATCCACAGAGCTCGAGCGAAGCCGACCGACCGAGTGGTTCCTTCGTCACTGCCGTCCTCAACGGCGACGTCGACAACTTCGCCGACCTCATCTCCAGCGCCGATCTCGACATCCCTGCGGTGATCACGACCGACGCCAAAGTCATCCCTACGCTGATCGCCCGCCATCTCGAGCGTGGCGTCGCGGGCCGTGACGCCTTCCGGGACACGGTGGCTGGTCTGGATGGTTCAGTGGCCATCGGCGCCTGCGATGCCAGCCAGCCGGGAGTGTTGCGCTTGGCGCTACGAGGCAGTGGTCAGGCGCTCTACGTTGGTCTCGCCGACGACGCGTTCATCGTCGCATCCGAGCCATACGGGGTCGTCGAAGAAACTGCGAGCTATCTCCGGATGGACGGCGACACTCCGTCGGATCCTCACAACCCGACCGGCAGTCGGGGCCAGATCCTGGAGCTTCGAGCGAGCGACGCCGGGTCGTTGGCCGGCATCACGCGTTGGTCCTACGACGGAACAGAACTGCCCGTCGAAGCGGTGGCCGACGTCGACGTTGCGCAGATCACCACCCGAGACATCGATCGCGGGAGCTATCCCCATTTCCTCTTGAAGGAGATCTCCGACGCGCCCGGTTCCTTTCGCAAGACCCTTCGCAACAAGCTGGTGGAACGCGATGGAGTGCTCCATGTCTCGGTGGGCGACATCACGCTGCCGACCGCCATCCGAGCATCGCTCGAATCCGGACAGATCACCCGTGTGCTCGTGATCGGTCAGGGCACCGCCGCGGTTGCCGGCCAGAGCTTGGCGTTGGCGTTAGCGGACATGATCGCGGACACCGAGGTTCGGGTGGAAGCCCTGCCTGCCACCGAACTGTCCGGGTTCCGGCTCCGGCCCGACATGTCCGACACGTTGATCGTGGCGATCTCGCAATCGGGAACCACGACCGACACCAATCGAACGGTCGACCTGGCACGTGGGCGCGGTGCTCGAGTCGTCGCCATCGTCAATCGGCGCAACAGCGATCTCTGCGACAAGAGCGACGGGGTGCTGTACACCTCCGATGGTCGCGACGTGGAGATGAGCGTGGCGTCGACCAAGGCGTTCTATGCGCAGATCGCTGCAGGATTGTTGCTGGCAACGGCGATCTCGTCGCACATCGTGGGCTCGGTCGACCCGGCTTCGCCAAGCCAGCAGTCGTTGCTCCGCGCCCTGTCGGAACTCCCTGATCGACTGGACGAGGTCCTGGCTCGCCGCGACGTCATCGCGGCCGCTGCGCATCAGTTCTGTCCGAGCCGTCGCTACTGGGCCATCGTTGGCAACGGACCCAACCACATCGCTGCCCGGGAAATCCGGATCAAGTTGTCGGAGCTCTGCTACAAGTCCATTGCATGTGATGCCACCGAGGACAAGAAGCACATCGATCTGTCGGCCGAACCGTTGATTCTGGTGTGCGCAGCCGGGTTGATCGGCTCGACCGGCGATGACGTCGGCAAGGAGATCGCGATCTACAAGGCCCACAAAGCCGCGCCGATCGTCATCGCCACCGACGGCACGGCTCCCGCCGCCGCGCTGGCTGTCATCAGTGTTCCCGAGACCGACCCACGTCTCGCCTTCGTGCTCTCAGCGATGGCTGGCCATCTGTTCGGCTACGAGGCAGCTATGGCCATCGACGCGCAGGCTCTGCCCCTCCGTGAGGCGCGCGCGGTCATCGAAGCACTGGTCAGCGCAAGCGATGGTGGCCAACGCAGCGGCGAGTCACTGCTGGCTGGCGCGCGCGACGAACTTGCCCCACTGGCAGCGATCTTCTTGGACGGGCTTCGTTCGGGTGCCTACAACGGACATCTCGAAGCTGGCACTGCGGTGCGACTCGCCGGTCTCCTGCGCTACGCCGTGGGGATCGCCTCGCTGGGCACTTATCAGAGCGAGTTCGGCAAGGTCGGCACACCGGGCGTGCTCATCGATGATCTGGCACTGGGGCTGACGGCCGCCATTGAGGAACTGACCCGACCGATCGACGCCATCAAACATCAGGCGAAGACGGTCACGGTGGGAATCAGCCGGTCGGACGAGTCGCTCCTACAGATCCCACTGGTGGCCGCGGTTTTGGATGCCGGTGCGCCCCGGGATCGCCTCGACTACGCCACGCTCCGGTCGCTGGGAGAACTCGACCCGGCGGTCGTGGAGGTCCTCGGATTCACTCGCTATCGCGTCGAGCGTCCCGAATCCGACGATGCCACAGCAGTGGTGCTCGATCGGGGCGGCATCGCCCAGAACCTCACATCGAGGACCGATCGTGATCATCGACTGCGTGGCACGAAGCACCTAGTGGCGCGTGAGCAGGAACTCATCGTGTCGCGGGGACGCAGCGACGGTCGCACTGTGTTGATCGTCCCGGAGACCAAAGACGGGGCGACGACGGGGCTCACGTTGCTGCATCTTCGCTTCGCTGATCGGCTTTCAGCCGGCACAGCACGAGCGGTGTTGCAGGGGTATCGCAGCCGCTACCAGGCCCTGCGGGAACTGGTCACCGAGACGGAGGAGTCGTTCCGCGAGGACCTTTTGGCAGAACACGACGTGGTGGAACTTCTGACCGAACCGATCTTCGAGTTGGCTGAACGCTGGCGATGAATCTCGACGCGTTGGCTGCGTCGCTGCTGGCCGGCCTGTCGGAATCAGATGTCGCGGGAGCTCGCACGAACGATGGGGTCGACGTGGTCGGGGTTGGGGTCGACGTAGTCGATGTCGCCCGCTTCGTTCGGGTCATCGAACGAACACCATTGCTGATCGGGCGAGTGTTCACCGTCGCCGAATGGGATGACTGTCGATCGCAGCCGTTTCCGGCATCACATGCTGCGCAGCGCTTCGCTGCCAAGGAGGCGGCGCTGAAGGCGCTCGGGTGCGGGATCTTTGGCGTGCGTCTCCGCGATCTCGAGGTGACGAGCGGTCCGGGCGTTGTGGATGGACCAGATGGTCCGAGTCATCCGCTGATGATGGTGGGCCCTTCGGCGAAGTTGGCGATGACCGCGCGAGGAGTTGAGACGCTGGTCGTGCACCTCGCACACACAGAGGGCCTCGCAGGAGCGGTGGTCGTCGCGGTTCGACATCAGGTCTGACGCACTGACGGGGTTGTGGTGTGAGCGCCGCCCGACGTACGTGACCTGGACCCGGACGCGGATCGAGCGGAGCCAGCTTGCGCTGACTCCGCCCGACCCGCTTGCGGGTTGCGGTTGGTGGTGGGTCTCACCTTCCGCTCCGTTCCGTGGACGATGTCCACGGCGTGCGTGCTCAGACGGGGACAGAGTCCCTCGTCGAGCTCGATGCTGGCTCGGAAAGATCCACCGAGTCGTCGACCAGGCTGAAATCCGGGTAGGCGTGTGTGCCCATCTCGGGGATGTCGAGGCCCATGATCTCGTCCTCACGCTTGGAGCGGATGCCGCCCGGCGTGAGAGCGTTCTGGATCTTGAAGAAGGCGAAGACCACAGCGAACATCACGGTGCACAAGGTCAAACAACCGAGTGCCTGTGAGATGAGCTGTCCACTTCCGCCCCCCATGAAGAGCCCTTTGGGGGCAAGGGTGCTCAGCGTGCCGTCGTCGGCAAGGGTGCCGTTCCAGCCGGCGCCGTAGGTGCCGTCGGCAAAGAGGCCGACTGCCAGGACTCCGAAAAGCCCACCCACACCGTGGACTGCAATGGCTCCGACCGGATCGTCGATGCCGCGGTTCTCGAAGAAGGTTGCTGCTTCCAGCACGATGACCGCAGCGAGCAGACCAATGAGCGCTGCTGCCCAGGGTTGCACGAACGCACAGGGCGCCGTGATGGCGACCAAGCCGGCGAGCATGCCGTTGACCATCCAACCCGGATCGGGCTTGCCGACCCGGATGTAGGCCCAGATCATGCCCATCATGGCGCCGACTGCTGCGGCCAGGCCGGTGTTGAGCGCAACCGTGCCGAACTGAACGTCGGTGGCGGCGAAGGTGGACGCGGCGTTGAAGCCGAACCAGCCGAAGAGCAGGATGAAGGTGCCGAGCATGGCCATCGGAAGATGGTGACCCGGCAGGGTACGAGGCTTCTTGTCCGGTCCGTACTTGCCGATCCGTGGGCCCAAGACGATGGCACCGGCAAGAGCGGCGACGCCACCCATGGCGTGCACGACACCGGATCCGGCGAAGTCGGCGTAGCCGACTCCCCAACCCTGGGTGTTGCCGAGCTGGGACAACCAGCCGCCGCCCCAGGTCATGGCGCCGAAGAGTGGGTAGTAGAGGCCACCACAGAAGAGGCCCCAGACACAGAAGCTGCTCCACTTCCACCGCTCAGCCATGGAGCCGGTGGGGATGGTGGCGGTGGTGTCCATGAAGGCCACCATGTAGAGGAAGAAGGCGAGAATGCCTGCGTCCATTGCGCCACTTGACGTCTTGAACGCGTCGCCCATCAGCATGGGGTTGGCCCAAGCAAGGATGCCCGTGCCGTCCGCACCGGATCCGATGAGCCAACTGCCGACGGGCTTGAGGAACGTGTCGCCGATGACCGGGATGGAATCCGGGCCGAGGGTGGCGGAGTAGCCGCCGAACATGAAGCCGAAGCCGACGATGAAGAAGGCAACGAAGCCCAGGCCGAAGATGGCGAAGTTGGTGCTCACAACGTGAGCGGCGTGCTTCGCCCGGCAGAAGCCGGTTTCGACCAGGGCGAACCCTGCCTGCATGAAGATCACGAGCGCTGCGCCGATGACCACCCACAAGAGGTTCATGCCGGTGACGATCTTGTCCGGCGTGACCCCCATCTGTTCGGTGACGGTCTTCACGGCTGAGGTTGGAACAGCGTCCTGCGCTCCAGCCAGAGCGGTAAACACCGCGGTGAGTGTGAGCAGGCCAGCCGAAGCCACCCCGACTCTTACTGCCAAACGTTTCACTTGATTTGCCTCCCTGGCGACTCGCCCGCAAGCGAGAGGTGAGTTGAATGCACGTCGTTGTGCGGGACCCGATCAACGTAGGAACGATGTGTTGCCGCGGATGGACAGCAGTGTTACGACTTCGTTTCGTCTCCGAGGAGCGGCCTACAGCGCCTTCAGGACACGAAGAGTCGGCCGATACGGCTCAGCGGTGACGGGGCGCGAACGCCTTCGACACCCTGCATCAGCGAGACGAGCACGGCATCGCATTCGCTCTCGTCGAGCTTGCCGCCGGCCCGACTCGACAGGGCAAAGCGGTCGCGGGCCACACCACCGTCGGTCGATACCCGCGCCGATTCCACCCGTACGCCGTTCGCCGCAAAGGCGGTACAGATCGAGTGTAGGAGTGCGGGCTGATCAGGTGCCTCGACAGCGCAAAGCGTGTGCCACGGCGATCCGAAGTGATCGAATTCGGCGGATACGCCGTCCACCGGCCCCGACGACAGCGGCGAACGCAAGGCCGTTCGGATTGCCTGCGTGAGTCGCTGGGGATCGGGCGTCTCGGAGGCGCGAACCACGAACGAGTCGAGAACGGCCTTGTCGGACCAGCTGGCAGCCGACGCGTCGAGTACTTCGAGGTCAACCGCGGCGAGGGCGCCGGTGACCCTCGCCAGCAGCGCGTTCTGATCGCGGGTTGCGACATCAATCCGCCAGAGGTCGTTGATAGCGCTGGTCGGCGGTTCGGCCGGCGACACGGCAACCCGCAGAAATGTCCGGGAGGGTGAGCCGGCGTCGAGCAACGACACCCGCTCGACAAGTTCCTGGGCCGAGCAGGCCATGACGAGCGCTCGGGGCGCGGTGGCGATTCGGCGAGCGTCCCACAGGTCGTCGGCGGCCGCCATCGCGTCGCGACGCCGATCCTCGACAGCGTTCATCATCGAACCTTCGGCGAGGCTCGGATCGTTGAGCATGTCCTGAAGTTCGGCGTGCAGCGCGTCCAACTGTTCACGCTGGAACTTGCTCATCTCTCCTTCGGCAATGCTCAGGAGATAGAGCAGCCGAGCGCTCTGGCTCTGCTCGATGTGGGCGGCGAGCGGAAGGAGTTGATCGGGCTCGAGGGCATCGGGTCGCATAGCGGCGGCACGCAACAAGGCTGAGTCGTTGACGAGCCCGCTGACGGCCTCCTGGCCGAGGACGTCCCGTCCGACGCGGGAGGCGAGTGCCCGAGCGGCCTCGCCTGGGTCGTCGGCGCCGTCGGCGATGTCAACTGCCAACGCGCTGACCAGCAGAAGATCGTGATCCTCGATCAGGACGAACTGATTGCGGGCTTCGCGATCTACCGAGCCGGGTCGGCTCAGCATCGACAGCCGTTCGAGGGTCGACCACTGGTAGATGCGCGCGGGATCGAGTTCTCCGGCATCGCTTCGTCGTCGCGCGACCGCTTGGGCGATCTCCGGCATCGTTGCCTCCAGGATGCCGATGGCCTGAAGGAAGCGCCACGATCGAGGAGTGCCGGAGCGCAGGAGCTCAGCGAACTCCCGGTGGGCGTCGTCATCCCACGTCGTGACCGAGAAGTCGACGGCGCTGAACCAGTCCAGCAGACCACCGTCGGGCCTGGCCGACGCCGCCAGACGCGCTGCCTGTAACGCGATGTGGAGCGCGTCCTCGTCGTTCGGCATTCCCCGCAGAACCACGAGGCCATCATCGATACCCAACCAACCACCGATCGGTCGCTCGGTGGCGGCGGCCCGCGAGGCCTTCAGTCGGGCACGTACGGTGCCGATCCGCCAGCGAAGTAACGGAGGTGTGATGAGGGTCGACACGAGGACCACCAACAGCAGTGACGCGTAGAGGTCGTTGTTGAGTACCCCGGCTTCGCGTCCGATCGTGGCGAAGATGAGCCCGACCTCGCCACGCGGGATCATCCCGAGCCCGACGAGCAACCGGTCCGACGTGGTACCCACTGCCGCCCAACCCGCGACCACCTTGCCCGCAATGGCGATGACCGCCATGGTGGCGGCCAGACCGAGGACCGACGGCTTGATCATCGATCCGATGTCGGCCTGCGCGCCGATCTCCAGGAAGAACACGGGAACGAAGATGTGTGCCAGCGGGGCAAGCTCGCGTTGTATCCGCTCCGATTGCCGACTTCGACTCAATGCCAGCCCGGCAACGAACGCGCCGACGATCGGTGCCAATTGCGCGGCCGATGCCGCCTCGGCGAATGCCAGGGTGAAGGCGAAAGCGATTGCCACCATGGTGCCGCCGGCCTTGGCGTTCCGCTGGATGAAACTGAACACAGGTGGCGCAATAGCCAGCCCGACGATCGTGGCAACGAGCAGGAACCCGAAAGCGATGCCGGTGACGGCGAGGACCGCGCCGAACTCGACGGAACCCTTCTCGGCCACGCGAGCGACCACGGTGAGGATGATGAGACCAAGGACATCGTCGGCGACGGCGGCCCCGATGACGACCCGAGCTTCGACGGTGGCCAGTGCTTTCATGTCCCCAAAGGCGCGGGCGGTGATCCCAACGCTCGTCGCGGTCAGGGCGGCACCCAGAAAGATGGCGGTGGTGGTGCTTTCGCCTTGGAGCCCGAGCAGCGCCCACCCGCCAGCGAAGGGAATCACGACGCCGACGACGGCCACGGTGAGCGATGCCTTCCCAACGCGGCCGAGTTCGGCGAGGTCCATCTCCATGCCGACTTCGAGCAGCAGGAGGATCACCCCGATCTCACCGACGAGTCGAAGGAAGTCGGTGCTCTCGACCGATCCGTGGATCAGTTTCAGGACCGATGGGCCCACCAGGATGCCGGCCGCGATTTCGCCGAGGACGGCAGGAACGCCGATCCGTTCGGATAATTCGGCAGCAAGTTTGGCCGCCACAAGCACGATCAGCAGTTCGAGGAGGGTGTGTCCCACGATCAATCGCCTTTCGCGTTGGGTTCGTCGTGACACCCGAGTTGACCACGTTGGAGGGAGGGGCGGGCGACAGGACGCGACCGATGATTGGGTCCCTCAACTCGCATAGCGGGTCGCAAGGTAGAGATCGGCTGTTTCGGGTTCGTGAGCAGGTTGTGAACGGCGTGTTGCCAGCCGAGGCGTAACCCAGTGATCCAACCGACCAGTGTGGTGCGACGCGTGGTCGCCGCGTGCACCACACTGAATGAATGCGCCCGATTGTGACTCCCGTCGAGATGCGCGAGATCGATCGCACCAGTTCGGTTACCGAGGCTGAACTGATCGAGCGTGCGGGAGCGGCGGTGGCGAGGAGCGCAGTTCGAATGTTGGGCGGCCGCTACGGGCGTCGCGTCGTCGTGATTGCGGGACCTGGCAACAATGGCGCCGATGGTCGGGTTGCGGCGCGTCACCTTCGGGCGCAGGGCGTTGCCGTGACCATCATTGATGTCGGGGCCACTCCTCCTGACACCGCATTGGTCCAGGATCTGGTGGCCCGCGCCGACCTGATCATCGATGCCGCCTACGGAACGGGCCTCCGGTCCGACTACTTCGGGCCTGATCCAGGTGACACCCCCGTGCTCGCAGTCGACATTGCCTCCGGCCTCGACGGGTCCACCGGCGTCCGGCGCGGGCGACCCATGTCGGCGACGCGCACCGTGACGTTCGCGGCTGCCAAGCCCGGCCATCTCCTGTGCGACGGAGCGGGCTGGTCCGGCGATGTCGAGGTCGTGGACATCGGGCTCGACGTGACGAGTGCCTCGATTTTTCTTCTCACCGACGACGACGTCAGGGCCCAGTGGCCCCGCCGCCCCGCAACCGCGCACAAATGGAACGCGGCGGTGTGGGCGATTGCCGGATCGCCGGACATGACCGGTGCCCCGACGCTGGTCAGCAGCGCGGCGCTGCGGTCGGGTGCCGGGTACGTCCGGTTGAGCGTGCCGTCCGATGATCCGGCGTCGCTGCGCGATGTCGGCCCGCTGGAGGTCGTTCGGTCGTCGCTTCCGGAGTCGGGTTGGGCAGCGGAGGTGGGCGACGCCGAACGTGTCGCGGCGATGGTGGTCGGCCCTGGCCTCGGTCGCCGACCATCCTTGGTCGACGACCTCGGC
>JBBRSC010000064.1:0-14092 GCA_038245795.1 Acidimicrobiales bacterium | reverse complement strand
TTCGGTCGCAGCGTTTGCTCGTTTCACTCTGCACCTGGTGTACGCGATCTCGAACCAGTTCTCGAAGGTCCGGGCATTCACATTCATCGACGGGATCGACGAGGTCACGCGATTTTTCGAAGGCACTGATGACATCGTCGAGGCGATCCATCGGGTCAACACCGAGGCCGACGTGGTCTGGGTGGACGGCCATTCCGACTACGGCCATGCATTCGAGATCTTCTGGTCGAAATGGGGCAAGGACATCGGCCCGAAGACGACGGTGCTGATTCTGGGCGATGCCCGCAACAACTACCACTCCTCGCAGAGCTGGGTGGTGAAAGAGATCCAGAACCGTGCCCGTCACGTCTACTGGTTGAACCCGGAACCGAAGTCCTATTGGGACACCGGGGATTCGATCGTGGGCGAGTACGGCACCCACTGTGACGGGACGTTCGAGTGCCGGAACATGCGCCAGCTCGAGAAGTTCGTCGACCACCTGGTCTGAGCCTCTGGCCCCGTGGCCAGACTGCCCTATGCGGTCAGAAGATGGTGGAGGTACGTGTCGAGGACGTAGCTGGTGAGCTTCTCACCGTTCGTGGCTGACCGGGGAGTGTCAGGCCCGATGCCGAGGGGTGAGGCAGGCGGAGCGTTGACCAGCGGAAGTGGTTGCTCCAAGTGGGGTGGACTCTTACCGGGCCGGTCCGACCGATGGCTGGAGCCGAGGAATCGGTGTGGAGCGCTGGTGGCGTCCCAAAAGTCGAAGGCTTGGTCGCCGTTGGTCGCGATGACGTAGTGGCCGTGGTGGAGTCGCCGATGATGCCACGAGCACAGCAGGACACCGTTCGCAAGGTCGGTTGCTCCACCGTTGGAGGCGTAGGTGACGTGGTGGGCATCGAGATGACGGGTATGGGTGCACCCGGGGAACTCACAACCTGGCGTGCCGCCAGTGCGATGCGCCATGGCGCGTCGTTGGAATCGATTGAACGAGCGTTGTTCGGTGCCCATCCACAGCGGCACCCCCTCGTGCGCAATGAGGAGTTGGACGTTGGCGTCGCAGAGGATGGTTGCGAGTTCTCGGTCAGTGAGGTGCTGCCCAGTTGTGGCAAGGAAGGCCTGCGATCCGAGTTGGATGGGGAGCCGATTGTTGATCTCGAGGCCGAGCACTGCCGCGACCGTCGCGAGGTCGGCGGTGATCTGCACAGCGAACCGTTCGCCGTTCGGCGCCGAGAGCCCCGTCTGGTGAGCAGAGTCGATCATCGTGTTGGCGAGTCGACGGATCAGTTCGCACGTATCGGGCGTGTCGCTGTTCAACGTACCCAGCTGCTCGCCGTCTGGATCGACCGTCTGGCACTCTCGTTCGTGAGCGGAACGAGCGGCCGTTACTGCCCGTTCCAGCAACGCTGACGTGACGGGATCCAAGCAGGCATCGATTCGATGACGACCCTGATCGTCGGTCCAGTTTCGCCACCAGTACTCACCGATCGGCGTCGGCTTGGACACCTGTTCCCCTGGGTGATGAACAGGTCCCGCGCTCGGTGGAAGCCCCGCCCACCCGCTGATACTGGCCGACTCAGCGCTCGGAGTTCCGGGATCAGCGCTCGGAGTTCCGGGTTCCTCGCACGGGGCGGGTTCCGCGCCCCGGTCGGTTTCTTCGTTCGAACGATTGGACGGCCAATCGACGCCTGAGTTGTCGGGGTGGCAGACATCGCAGGGGTCATCGGCAGCGTGGCCCCGTTCGCACCGGGCCACGGGATTGGACCGAGCACCCCTTCGTGTACCGCTTCGATCGCCCACGCCACCCGTCTGCTCGTCGTCCTGTCGGAGGTTGGGCTGCTCCTGCACATTGCGGTATTTGCGAAGAATCCGCGCAGCCTGCGACGGCGTGGTTTCGATGACGATGTGCGCGATCCGCGATTCATTCTCGGGAGTCGAGATACGGGCCGCGACGTCGAGCATGCCGATCCCGATCCGACCGTTCCGAGCGGCGTCCATCAGTGTGGGGATTCGTTCGAGCCGATCAGCAACCCGACAGAATCGCTGAGCGTCGATGAGCGTGTGACCAGTCCGTATGGTCATCCAGTTCGCCATCGTCTGGAAATCAGGGCATTGCCACCCGCCGAGGGCGTCGAATGCTGAGAGCTCGACCGTCAGCTCGGCTTCCAGCGCATGAAGTTGCGCCGCAATGAACCCGATGTGGTTCTCGACCGTGGCGCGATCTCGGTCTACAGCGTTGATCAGCTCGAGCGCGTCGGCCCTACGAGACACCGGATCCGACGACAGTTGGCTCGACTCGTCGCGGCGGGGTGACGGCCGTTCTTGTCGAGTGGAAAACTCCATGAGGTCACTCTATACGAACAAATGTTCGATCTCAAGCCCTGAGTCGACATTTCGTGCGGATCCTCGGCGGACCCCCGAGCAGTTGATTCCTCAAGGACTTTCAGCGAGGCTCCGATGGGAGAGGGATGTGCGATGAGGCCGCCAACACCAGCGGAACGGGTTCAAGAACGAGCGTAGGAAAGCCCACGGGGGAACGCGGATTCACCCTCATCGAGCTGATGGTCGTCGTACTGATCATCGGGGTCCTTCTGGCGATCGCCATTCCAACCTTCCTCGGCGCTCGTCAACGCGGCCAGGACGCAGTGGCCAAGTCGTCGCTCAAGACAGCACTCACCGCTGCCGGGGTCCAGGAATACGACAGCGATCAGTCCAGGATGCGAGCAGAGGAGCCGGCGCTCGGGTACGTCGATGGCGGCGATCTGTCGACAGGTCCCAAAACGGTGAGCCTCGGTCGCTACGACACCCAATGGTCCCAAGCTGTGCTGAGCGACTCCGGAACGTGCTTCTACGTGCACCTCGATGTCGCCAACCCCGTCCCCATCTGGGGAAAGTCGGACGATGCACAGACGTGTTCCGCTAGGGAATGGGTCGATGGCGCTGCGGTGGAGATCGGTGGCGGCGGGTCGTCGGCTGGCGGCCCCACGACTGCCCCGGGCGGAGGCGGCGGTGGGGGTCTCGACACGCAGAGCGCCAAGGTGCTGTCCGAGACGACCTTGGCGACCAAGGGGCTCGTCGGCTACTGGCCGATGGATGACTTTGCCGGCACCGTTGTTGACGCTGGGCCGAATCGCTTCGATGGTAAGTACTCGAAGACCGCCCAGCTCGCCCAGCCTGGAGCGGTCTCGGGAAGTTCGGCCGTCCGATTCAGCGGAAGCGACAAGAGCCCGTCCTGGGCGACGCTCCCGGCACTGCCCATCAACCCGGCGCAGGGCATCACCATGGCGGCGTGGGTCTATCCGGATCGGGCCGGTTTCTATGACCGGATACTGGAACTTGGCGATGGGCGGGGCAACGGGAACATCTGGCTCGGGCGTCAGGAGGGACGCGATCAGGTTGCGTTCGGGATCGTCATGAAGGGTCAGTCGCTCCGTGTGACGACTCCCAAGGGAACGCTTCCAGCCAAGACGTGGTCCTACATCGTTGCGACGCAGGACAGCGCTGGGAATGTGTCGATCTCTGTCAACGCCAACTTGGTGGCAACGGGTTCGCTGCCCGTGCCTGACGGGGGGTCCCGCGGAACCAACTTCATCGGCCGGTCGTCGTGGATGACTGAGCGCCCCTTCAGCGGCCTGATCGATGAGGTCTCGTTGTTCGATCGACCGCTTGATGCCGCCGAGATCTCGGCGCTGTATTCGGCGGGCCAGAGCGCCCCGAAGAAAAAGTGACAGTAGAGATGACGACAGTGAGAGGGACGGTGATGGGAACGCTTCTGGATCGACGGGGTTTCGGCCGCGCGGCAGTCGCAGGTCTGGCCGCCGCAACCAGTGCTGCGCTCGGAGCAGGCGTCAGCGCGGCGTCGAGTCGGCAACGTGTTGAGGTGTACCGACTCAGCTCGTCGTGGAATGAGCCGGTCGGCAAGCACCGCCAGACCGAATGTGGCTGCCGTGCCTGTCGGAGCCACGCCGAGAACAAGATCTTCTTCACCCGCGCTGCCGCAGACACCCACCGCGCTCACCCGGGGTGTCACTGCCAGGTGGAAGCCATCACCATCGATGGCACCCTCGAGGCGTTGCGACGCGACAGCCTGGATGGCGTGAGCGTTGATCGACGGCAACAACGACAGCTATCGCTCACCTGACGACCACCATCGACCGATAGAACATCATCACGGCCCGGTGCTTCGGAAGCCGGGTGGCAATCGGATGTCCGGCACGCCGAGGCATCCACGCCATCCGGCTCCCAAAGTTCCGGGCCGTGCGGCGCTACGTTCTCGAACTCCGTCCCTGGCTTCCAGCTCAGCGACGACCCAATGCTGCGGGACCCGTCAGCGGGAGGCGTTCCAGTTGATGAAGCAGGCGTTGGTGTCGCCCTCTCGGCGGAGAATCGAGTCGTAGGTGAAGCTGGTCGAGCTGTCGTCTCTCGAGCTGGGAATGGCGCCCGCGCCGTTGCGCCGCTCGACTGTGGACTCGAGACCCTCGTTCACGTTGAAGGAGCGGAACTGACCCTCGGTGATCGGCAGCGTGATGGACCCACGACCGAGCAGCCAAGTGATGGTCCAGTCATCCCTGCCGCCGTCATGGATTCGAAGCCGGCCTCGTCCGCCATCGACGACGTCGATGTAGTCGCAACCGTTGCGGTTGACCGACGTGGAGAAATACCAGTTCGCCTCGGTCGGAGCAGCAGGCAGCGGGATGAACGGCGTAACGACCAAGATGGTGCTGGTCGTTGTCGCGGGGATGGTCGGGGGGATGGTTGTGGTGGCCACTGGGGTTGTCGGGGCAGGCTCGCCCGTTGGACCGGTGGTCGGTGTGGCGAAGTTCGTGTCGCATGAGCCTCCGCCAGGGCCGCCCGTGATCGTGCTGGAGATCGATCCGCTGATTACCAGCGGGGAACCGGAATCCACTCGGCCCGACCAGCGGATCGTGGCCGTACCGCCCGACAAACCCGGGGGCGACAGACTGACCTCGTCGGCAAAGGAACCGTCCGCCCGGATCGGAACAATCCGAGGTGGTTGGCCGTAGGGCACTTCGAACGTGATGGATCCCCCGCTGGTCGATCGGGTGACTCGGAGGGTCAACGGGTCCGCAGGAATCCCGGCGCAGACACCACCGACGTTCGTGACATCGACGACGACGTCCTCGCCAGAAGCGACGCTGATGGGCAACGTTGTCGTTGTCGTTGTCGTTGTCGTTGTCGTTGTCGTGGTTGAAGTCGAACCCGACGCGTCCGGTGTCGGCGGGACCGTGCTGTCCGGTGTCGGCGGGACCGTGCTGTCCGGTGTCGGCGGGACCGTGGCAGGCACGTCGGCGTCGCCGTCGTTGCCGACGGGTCGGGAGAACGTCTGATTGGCCACCAGGTCGACGAGGATCAGTTCTTGGAGGGTCTTGGCGGCGGCAGTGATGTCACTGACGTTCTTGGCGCTGAAGCCTTCCCAGCTGCTGCCGGCGTACGTCCGTCGCCCAGCGGTCGGTGCCGTCAAGGGATTGCCACACGCGCACTTGACGACCGGGCGACCCTCCGAGTCGACGAGCACCGCAGTCCCAGCCTGCAGAACGGCGGGAATGCTGGTAGCGACGCCACTCTTGAGGCCATGGTTGGTGACAGCGGTATCTGAGCGAAGGACCGCTGGAGTGAGGGTGGCGACGTAGGCGTCGATGCCGTTCGGTTGAATTCCGAGCACTCCCGCCCACACTGCCGCGATGTCGGGGTGGGTGTTCAGGAAGGTCACCATCTTGGTGGCATCGCAACTCGCGATGTCACGAGTTCCGCCATAGAGACCCGGGGTGTTGCCAGCCTGGGACCCACCGGCCCCGACGACTCCAACCACCCGGGTCGATGGGGCGGTTGGTGTCTGGTCTCCAGCGGCCGCTTGAGGTGCTTCGGTGGTGGTCGTTGTTTCCGTTGCGGAGGCTGACGGCCTGATTTTGACGAGCCCGATGTTCGGGTCAGTCGGCGACGCAGCAGCGACCGGACCCTCCACGCTGGCCATGAACGGATTCGCGGTGATCTCGCCAGCACCCTCCCGGGTGAACGATGTGGAGACGACGTCAGCGGTTTCGCCGCAGGCGGTCATCGCTGTCGACGCACAGAGCAACGCAATCGACGCCAGCGGGAGGCGACGCTGCCAGCGCGCAGAGCTGCGCGGCGCCCGAGTGGACGAACTCGGGGTCAGAACCAGGGAGGAATTCATGAGGCAACTTCCGATCAACGCTTCATTTCCATCGGCGATGGTGTCGTCAACATGAGACGACGCGGAGCGGTGTGCGGTTCGCGGAAGCAGACGCTCGCTCAGCCCGATCCGAGATCGACGATGATCTGAGCGGGGGAGCGGTCGCTGATCGTTGCCTTCCAGACCGGCTCGTCCACGATGCGCAGTGAGGGGAACCGCTGGTACAACGCAGGGAGAGCAATTCGCGCTTCGGCTCGCGCCAGCGCAGCGCCGAGGCAGAAGTGGTGGCCGAAACCGAACGCAAGGTGCGGATTCGGATCGCGGTCGAGGTGCAGTTCGTCGGGATCCGCGAAGACTCGGGGGTCTCGATTGGCCGCCAGGATCCCCATGAAGACCGACTGTTTGGACTCGAACTGATGACCGTGTCGTTCGTGGGTGTCAACGACCTGGCGCAGCATCACTTTCGGAGGCGATTCGAAGCGGAGCAGCTCCTCCACTGCCAGCGCGGTTGTGGCATCCGTCGGATGATCTGCAAACTGCTCGCGGGCGTGGGGTCGTTGATCGAGCGAGATGACACTGCTGCCGAGCAACGATGTCGTGGTGTCGTGGCCAGCGAACAATACGAGCGAGCAGGCCCCGATGATCTCGGCGGTGGTGAGACCGTCCGGTGCTCCTTCGACCGCGACGAGGGCCGACAAGAGATCGTTCGAGGGTCGGGCCCGACGTTGCGCGATGAGGGCTTCGAGATGTTCGTGGAAGGTCGCGGCGGAGCGTCGAACCACCTCGTCGTAGTCGGACCGCCGGGTCGCGCCGAACACGAGCACCCCGAACTCCGTGGACCATCGGGCCAGCCAGCCTGCGAGGTGAGCGGGGATACCGAACAGCGCGGCGATCACGTCGGCGGGGAGTCGATGCGTGAACGTCTCGACGAGGTCAACCGTGCGATCGCCAGTGGCCAACTCGTCCAACAACTCAGTTGTCCGGTCGGCGATCAGATCATGCAGTCGACCGACGGCGCGAGGGGTGAACTCGCGTCGCATGGGAGCGCGCAGCCGCTCGTGGGTGGGCGGCTCATGGAAGAGCATCCAGCCATTGAGTAGCGCCACGCCGCCAGCGACAGCTTCGCGCCGATCCGGTGGCAGTCGATCGAGGAAAGACCCCATCCGCTCGGTCGACAATCGAGGATCACCGAATGCACCCACCAACTCGGGATGACCGAGAATGATCCATGCGCGGTGACGGTCGCTCCAGATGATCGGATCCCGCTCCCGCCAGGCCCTCATCGCACGGTGAGGATCTGCGACCGTTGCTGGATCGAGGAGGTCGATCACCGCAGTCGGCCGGGGGTCATCCGCAGGCCGGCATCGAGTCGGATCACCTCGCCGTTCAACATCGGGTTGTCGATTATGTGGCCGACCAACGCCGCGAACTCAGCGGGCGCCCCCACCCGCGGCGGATGTGGGATCGAGTTCGTGAGCGCGGTCGCAAACGCGTCGGGCATCGTGGCGATCATCGGCGTGTCGAAGACACCGGGGGCGATGCTCATCACCCGGATTCCCAAGTGCGCCAACTCACGGGCCAAGGGCAAGGTCATGCCGGCCACTCCCGCTTTGGCCGCCGCGTAGGCCACGCCTCCATCCACGCCGTCGTAGGCGGTGATCGAGGCGGTCGTGATGATCACGCCGCGACTTCCATCGGCATCGCTGGGATCGTTGCGAGCCATCGCTGACGCAGCCATTCGCACCCAGTTGAAGGCTCCGATCAGGTTCACCTCGACCGATTCACGGAACCATGCCAACTCAACGGGACCGTCGTCGCGGACGATCCGTCGGCCCCGTTGGATTCCGGCGCAACACACCAGGACCGTTGGTGTCCCGAGCCGATCGAGAATCTGATCGAAGGCGCGTTCCGAGCTGTCCGAGTCGGACACATCAGCAGCGATCGAGACGCATCCCAACTCGTCCGATACCGACCGCGCCGCGACCTCATTGCGGTCCACGATCGCCACACGGGCGCCGCGATTAACGAGCAGGTGGGCGACTGCTGCACCCAATCCTGATGCCCCTCCCGTGACGATGGCAACGTCTGAGCTCTCGACGCGTGCGACCTCTGGCGAGTTCCTCGGAAAGTCACTCACGGCCTGATCTCGCCGTTCACAACGCGCTCTCGAGTCGGCTGCGCTCCTCCTCGAGGTGCTCGGATAATCCTGAGATGATCGCTCGCTCGACCTGCCCGGCAACCAGCAACGCCTTGACCCGGAGATCGCCGTCGATCGAGCGATCGGTGGTGTCGTCGACGGCCACATAGGTCTGGCGGATCGTCGCCGAGAGCCGCTTCTCGTAATGGTCCGGTCGCATCGAGGTCGTGGCTGTGAGCTGCTCGAGGTCGTACACCGTCTCGTCGATCCACGTGAGTTTCGCAGGGCTCACGACGGCGGTGACGGCGGACGGCAGGTTGGCGATGAAGCGATAGCGCAACTGGAGGGTAATGGTCGGCCCGTCCTCTCGTCGATCCAGGAGCTCGGGCGTCCCGATCTTGGTGAGCCCGGTCATCGACGTCTGGAATTCTCCGTCGGACAGCAGCGCGATGAGGCGCTCGGGTACGGCGCCGAGCTGTTGGCTGAGGTGGAATTTCACCAACGCACGATAACTGGGTGGGTGCGGGTCAGGGCAGGTTCGCGATCGCGTCGTCGAAAACACTGAACATCTCGGGTCCCGATTTGTCCTGGCGGGTCAGCATTCCGAGCTTGCGACACTTGGCGAGAATGTCACGTGCCTCGCGTCCTGGCCAAGGTCGAGGAAGAAGCTCGGGAGGAAGGAGCGGATCCATCTCGAAGCACTGATTGAACCGCGATGCCATGAGCAGGGCGCCCGGGAGAAAATCGCGTTCCTCGATTCGTCGACCCTGCGAGCGCATGACCTGCAGCTGACCAGGGACTTTTCGGTAGGCCTCGATGTAGGACTCGTATCGCCGGGCGATGTCGTCGAGGGGCCAGAGGGTTGCGGCAATTTTCCGAGGGTCGGTGGTTCCTCCCACATCGATGTCCTCGGTAGTGGCGGTCGTGACGAACTCATCGATTCCGAGCCGCTCGATTCCCGCCCGCACCTGCTCGTCCCATCGATGGGGCGAGACATAGATGCCGTTCTGGATGGGAGCCGCTCCGAGCTGCAACAGCCAGTCCCGGAAGGCATCACGGTCGGCGCGTCGCGATTCCGGCAGCGCGAATGCCACAATTCTCCACATCCGATCCCACCCGCGACCGGCCGCGTCCTGGGCGTAGGCCAAGGTGTGGCGACTGATGGTAGCGTTCAATGTGGCGTGGCCAGCATCTGTGGCGGCGAACGTAGCGTCGCGTCCCTCGCCGTGGCGGGTGAAGAGGCCCTCCGAGACGAGCCGTCGCATCTGTGACCGAACCTGTTCCATCGTGAGCCCGCACGGTTCCAGCACTGAGTACAACTCGGTGCCGATGATGGTGCCATCGCGATGCGCCATCCCGAACACGAGGAGTCGGGTGGGGACGGCGCCGTCCTCGGCGGTTCCGGTCGGAATCAGGTCGGTCGTCTCATCCACGACCACATCGTGACCGAAGGTCACGCAGGGGTCAATCTCGTGACCGAAGGTCACGCAGGGGTCAATCTCGTGACCGAAGGTCACGCAGGGGTCAATCTCGTGTCAGGCGAGGTGGAGGCCGCACTCGGTCTTGTCGGCCCCAGCCCAGCGGCCGGATCGCGCCTCGCCGCCCTCGCCGACCTTCGACGTACATGGCCAGCAACCGATCGACGGGTACCCCTGGTCGAGCAACGGGTTGTACGGGATCTCGTTGGTCGCCATGTATGAATCGACGTCGCTCTGCGTCCAGTTGGCGATCGGGTTGACCTTCACCAGACCGCGGAGGTCACGGGCAACGATCCGAGCATCAGCCCGACTGGCGGCCTCGTCCCGACGCAACCCCGACATCCACGCCTGCTTGCCGGCCAGCGCTCGATCGAGTTGGCCGACCTTCACGGCGGAGCAGCAGTTCTCGGGGTCGACCTTCCACAACTCCTGAGCGTGCGGTGCCACGGTCATGATGCGGAGGTTCAGTCCGTAGTGGCGTCGGATTTTCTCCACCGTCTCGAGTGTTTCGGGGAAGTGGTAGCCCGTGTCGATGAAGACGATCTCAATGGCCGGGTCGACCTTGGTGGCGAGATCGATCAGCAGCGCATCGGCCATCGACGCGGCCAGCGACAGGTACGGCCCGAAGGTATCGGCCGCCCAGGCGATGATCCTCGACGCAGGTGCACCCTCGAACTCGTCGTTCAGCGCAGCCAGTTCAGCGTCGGTGAAAGGCACCGTTTGGATGTGGGTTGCGGTCAGCTCAGTCGCGGTCATTGCTCAGACCGCGCATTCGGATTCGCCGAGCACCTTTTCGTAGGGACCGATCTCGCCGAAGTCGACGTAGTAGCTCTCGTCGACCGACGGTTCGGGAAAGACGTCGAGATCGGCGAGTGTGGCGCCGACCGCGGCGGCTCCGCCGTTGCGCGCCAGCCACATGTGGAAGACCTCGCCAGCGTCGCGTTCGTTGGCGTAACGGCCGATCACCCGAACCACGGCTTCGGGAGCGTTCTTGGCGGGCAGTCGCAGCGCTCGTTCAGCGAACGTGATCGTCTCCTCGCCGATGTACCCGCCGAGCAGCATCTGATACCCGGGGGCGCTGCGGCCGTGGGCGCGGCGTTCGGCGCCGTAGAAACCGATGTCGTAGGCGTGATGTTGCCCACAACTGTTGGTGCAGCCAGAGATGTTCGTTCGCACGCCGGGGACTTCTGCGAGGCCAGCGGCTTCGAGTGCCTCGCTGATTGCGTCGGCCAGGCCGCGGCTCTGCGTTACCGCCAGATTGCACGTATCGGCGCCGGGGCAGGCCACGACGTCGCGACTCAGCTCGGCGCCCGCCTGGGCCATGTTGATGGCGGCCAGTCGCTCGAACAGCAGCGGAAGCTGTTCCTCGGTGAGGCCGCGAAAGACCAGGTTCTGACGGTTGGTGAAGCGAACATCGGCGTTGAACTCGCGTTGGATGGACGCCAGCGCTCGGAACTGCGCTGAAGTGATGTCGCCGAGCCGCGCCCAGGCGTAGGCCGAGACGGTTCCCTTGGCGGCCCCGCGGACCACGTTGGACTGTTCCCATCGAGCCTGCGGGGTGGTCCCGCGAATTGCGACGGGTACGCCGGACTGCCCGACAGGAGTGACCTCACCGGCACCGCGACCGGCCGGGGCATCGCCCCAGTCGTTGACCACAGCAGGTACACCGCCCGGCCAGCTCGACGAGGCGACCAGGAACTTCCTGATGGTCAGGATGCGATCCTGGAGTGTCTCCCATCCCAGCTCATCGACCACCCACTTGAGTCGCGCGCGGAGCTTATTTTTCCGGTTGCCGGTCTGTTCGAATACCCGCAGAATGGCCTCGAGCGTGGCCATCAGATCTTCCTTGGCCGTGAACGGCTCGAGCAGCAGGGCGGGATGGGGATTGGCTCCGAGCCCGCCCGCTACAAAGACCTTGAACCCGGTCTCGATCGTTCCGTCGTCGAGGTTTCGACTCGTAGCGATCACGCCAGCGTCATTGAACATCGCCTGGCCGCAGTCGGTGGCGCATCCGGAGAAGTTGATCTTGAACTTGCGGGGGAGTCGTTGTCCGAGCGGATTGCGGAGGAAGTGCCGGTGGGCGGCTTCGGCCCAAGCGGTGATGTCGAGGACCTCGTGCGGGCACGCGCCCGCCAGATGGCAGCCCTGCACGTTGCGCACCGTGTCGCCGCACGCTTCGCGGCTGGTCAATCCGACCGCCGCCAACTCGCGTAGTAGATCGGGCACCCGGGTCAGTTCGACGAAGTGGAACTGCATGTTCTGCCGGGTCGTGATGTGACCCCACCCGCGGCTGTACTCGTCGGCCAGACGTGCGAACAGATCGAGTTGCTCGGCCGTGACGCCGCCCCAGGGCGCCTTGATGCGCACCATCTGGCTGGTGCCGCCCTGGCGCTGGCCGTAGATCCCGTTGTTGAGCCGAAAGACGCGAAACACATCTTCATCGAGGTCCCCCGAGAGGTAGCGACCGAGCTGGGCCTCGAATTTGTCGATGTCGGCCTGCTGCTCACGAGCGAGCTCGGGATCGATTTCGATGATGGGCATCTGGCGCTCCTGCGGAAACCCGACCAGGTTGGTCGGAATTACAGTGTCCCAAACCTGACCGAGTTGGTCAACATTCCCACGAGGTGCCCGATGGCACCCGGAGCTGGTCCCGTCAGCGGTACTTGGTCAGGAGCTCTGCCACGCGAAATGCGAGATCCAGGCTCTGGCGACCGTTGAGACGCGGATCGCACATGGTCTCGTAGCGAAGTGGCAGATCGCCATCGGAGACGGGTTCGCCGCCGCCGATGCACTCGGTCACGTCGTCGCCGGTGAGCTCGACGTGGATCCCGCCCGGCCACGTCCCTTCGGCCTGATGGGCCGCGAAGAAGCCGGCGATCTCGGCGACGATGTCGTCGAGATCGCGGGTCTTGCGACCTGACTCCGACGTGTACGTGTTGCCATGCATCGGATCGCACGACCACACCACCGGGTGTTCGGCATCGCGAACGGCTGCCAAGAGTGGTGGCAACCGATCGGCGATCTGATCTTTGCCCATCCTCGTGATGAGCGTGAGGCGGCCGGGAACTTGCTCGGGATTGAGGGTCTCGCACAGCTTCAGGACATCGCTGGGGGTCATCGACGGGCCAACCTTGCAGCCGATGGGATTGTTGATGCCCCGGAAGAATTCGATGTGGGCACCGTCCAGCTCACGGGTGCGCTCGCCGATCCACACGAAGTGGGCGGAGCAGTCGTAGTAGTTGCCCGTCAACGAATCCTGGCGGGTCAGGGCCTCTTCGTAGCCCAGGATCAACGCTTCGTGGCTTGTATATACCGACACTTCGTGCAGGTTGTGAACTGAGTCGGTACTCAGACCGCAGGCCGCCATGAACCGCAGAGCGCGTTCGATGTCGTCAGCCAGCGCCTCGTAGCGAGCACCTTCCGGCGACGCTGCCACGAACTCCTGGTTCCATTGATGAACGCGGGCAAGATCGGCGAAGCCGCCGCGGGTGAAGGCCCTGAGCAGGTTCAGTGTCGAGGCGCTCTGATGGTAGGCCTGTTCGAGTCGCCGCGGATCGGGGGTGCGGGCAACAGCGTCGAAGGCGATGTCGTTGATGATGTGGCCCCGGAACGACGGCAGCGTGGTGCCGTCGATGGTCTCGGTGCCCGACGAGCGCGGCTTTGCGAACTGACCGGCCATCCGACCGAGCTTCACTACCGGAACGCCCGCCGAGTAGGTCAACACGATCGCCATTTGGAGGATGACCTTCAAACGTTCGCGGATCGAGTTGGCGGTGAATGAGTCGAACGATTCGGCGCAATCGCCAGCCTGCAGCAGGAAGGCTTCGCCCGCCGAGACCCGCGCCAAGTCGGCGAGTAGCGCCCGCGCCTCGCCTGCAAACACGAGCGGGGGATACGACGAGATGGTCTTGAGGGTGGACTCGTAGACAGCCTCGTCGGGCCACTCCGGTTGCTGACCCGCCGTGCGATTCCGCCAACTCGTCGGCGTCCAGACAGGATCCGTTGTCATGCTCACGCGCCCAGTTTCGCAGCGTGAACCGCTGGGACCCAATTGTTTCGGAGAGCGGACAGGCTCAGGCGGCGCCGACGCTGGCGAGATCTTCGGCCATCGGCGACGAGAGGACGTTCTCGCGCACGGTCACGATGGCGCGTTTGACCAAACGGCGTGCAGCCTCGGCCGTCACTCCGAGGTCTTCGCCGACCTCTCGGTAGGAGCGACGCCGGCCGTCGAGGAAGCCGAATCGGGACTCGACTGCAAAGCGGGCGCGTTCGTCCAGCACGTCGAGGGCACCGACCAGCATGTGGTCTTCTTCGCGGGCGATCACTTCT
>JBBRSC010000063.1:0-14096 GCA_038245795.1 Acidimicrobiales bacterium | reverse complement strand
AGTCGGTGAACTCGCCGGCGATGGCCGCATCGATCGATGTCGCGAGCCATCCCAGCACCACCTCACCCGCCGTTTCGAGGCCTCCGTCGAGGTAAATCGCCCCGATGACCGCCTCGAGCGCGTCTGCCAGGATCGATGCCTTTTCCGCTCCTCCGGTTGCGGCCTCACCGCGACCGAGTCGGATAAGCGGACCGATGCCGAGGTCTCGGGCCACAGTTGCGAGCAGTCGCCAGTTGACGAGTTCCGCCCGCTGACGGGCGAGTGCACCCTCGTTCGCCTGGCTCAGTCGTCGGAACAACCGATCCGTGACGATGATCCCGAGCACCGAATCACCGAGAAACTCGAGGCGTTCGTTCGACTCGACCGCGCCGTGTTCGCTGCACCACGATCGATGTCGGAGCGCGAGTTCTCCCAGCGACGTGTCGATGAATTCGTAGCCGACACGGGTCCCGAGTTCGATCGCGAGACGCGCTGAGCTGTCAGTCGAGTCGAGCAACGACATAGTCCACAGCGTCTCGCACCGTTTCCAGATCATCGAGATCATCATCATCGATTCGGAAGCCGACGGTTCGTTCCCCGAGTTCCTCCTCGATTGCTTCAACCAACTCGATCAGGGCCAGTGAATCAGCTCCCAGATCATCGGAGAACCGTGCCGACTCGGCGATCTGACTGGCATCGATTTCGAGGATCTCTGCCAGTCGTTCCTTGATGAGCAGTGCCACGGCATCCCGATCGAGAGGAGCGCTCTGCGTGTGCGTCTCAGCCGGCACGACACCATCTCCTGTTTCCGACGCTCAACGACCTGCGGAGCGACGCCGCGATACTAGCGGAGAGGGCGACGACGAAGGTGATACATGCATATGTATTGAAACTGCATGAAAGATGCTTCGATCATCGGCTGGACGCAAGGGCCGATGCGATCGCAGCGACCATTCCGGCCTCGACCAACTCGTGCGCCGCTTGAATCGAGCGGGTGACGCCCGCAGCCGACGAGGCCCCGTGTCCCACGATGCAGACCCCGTTGATGCCCAGCAGAACCGCCGCGTTGTGGGCCTGGGCGTTGGTGGTGCGCTCCAATTCGGCCTCGAGATCCAGCAGTTCGATGTTGTTGGCGACGAGATGTCGCCGCACGAGTGCCGCGATCTCGGCCGTGACCCCCTCCAACGACTTGAGCGCGACGTTGCCGGTGAAGCCGTCGGTGACCACCACGTCGAATCGGCCCGAGGTGATGTCCCGGCCCTCAGCGTTGCCGACGAACCGGGCGCCCAATCGCTTCAATTGCTGGCTGGACGCCAGTTTCTCGACCGCCTCAACGACGAGATCGTTGCCCTTGCCGAGCTCCTCGCCGATGGTCAGTACGCCGACCACCGGTTCGGCGATCCCAAGGATCGTCTGCGCCGCAATGGTGGACAGGACGGCGAACTGTTCCAACATGTCGGCCGTCGCTGCCAGGTTGGCGCCCGCGTCGCTCAGGATCATGCGCCGACCCGGAACGGACGCGATCGGCAGCAATGCTGCGACTGACGGACGCCGGATGCCGGGCATTCGGCCCATTCTCAACAGGGCCGCGCCAAAGGCGGCGCCCGTATTCCCGACGCTCACCAAGGCCGACGCTCGACCATCTCGAACCATCTCGGCGGCACGAGTCACCGACGCGTCACGTTTGGCACGAAGCGCCCGGATCGGGTCCTCGGCCATCCCGATGACCTCGGCGGCGGGAACGATCTCGATGTCGGCGCGTTCATCGAGGAGCGGAAGCAATCGCAGCGGGTCCCCGACCAGCGCCACGTCGATTCCCAGTCGATGTGCGGCAATCGCAGCGTCGACCACGACCCCCGGCGCATGATCGCCGCCCATGGCGTCGACGGCGACTGGGAGCATTGTCACCTCGAACTGTGTCGTGGTCGGGCAGAAGCCCGGACTCAGTCGACGTCGATTGCCTGGCGGCCGTGGTACCAACCGCAGTTGCCGCAGACGATGTGAGGAAGCTTGGTGATGCCGCAGCGCGGACAGGTGCTCCGAGACGGTGTCTTGAGTGTCCACGCCGAAGCCCGCCGCATGCGGGTCTTGGACTTCGACATCTTTCGCTTCGGGACTGCCATGATGATTCCTGGTTCGAACGGAATCCTGGGCGCGAGACCGCCCGGGAAGGAACTCAAACCCTAGCGGAACCACCATCGGAACCGGCAAATCGTCAACGAGGCGCCCGGTCTCATTGCGCGTCAGTTGGTGCCGCCGGGGACCTCCTCGGGAAACGAGCCCGACGGCGCCCGGAGGACGTCGAGTCCCGCCCAGCGGCGATCCAGCGGCGTCTCCTCGTCGGGTCCCTGTTCGTCGTCAGCTTCGACGGTCACGGGGAACTCGTCGGGGCGTGGCCCCACACACGTCTCCGAGCACAAGGGTGCCACCGGGAGATCAAGGAGAATCACATCGCGCACCAGTTCCTCGAGGTCGATGATCTCGTTGACGATGGGATAGGTCTCGCCTTCGACGGCGTCGTCGGCAAAGATTTCGGACACATCGCACCGAACCACGCCCGATGTGGGTTCGAGGCAGCGCCGACATTCGCCGGTCCAAGGCGCATCGACAGTTCCCGCTGCACGGATGCCGCCGGAGAAGACTTCGAGCGTCAGATGGACCTCGATGGGGGTACCGGCGGCCACGACCGTCTCGATCAGCTTGAGCTCGCTCGTGGTAACGCGACGTTCGACGTCGAGTTTCGTCCCAGGACGATGTCGAAGGGCCGCAACATCGACGCGGGGGCGATCGATCTCGCGTGACATCAGTCCAGCTCGTGGTCGAAGAAGGCGTTGCCGTCCTGATCATCAGGCGTGAGTTCCATCTCCTCGACGGTTGCGGCGAGGCGCTGCCGACCGGCGGCGACCGTCCGACCGAGTTTGTCCAGAATGACCTCGAAGCTGGCGAGCTTCTGATCGCAGTAGTCCTCGGCCTCGTGCATCATGTGACGGGCGCGCGCCTCAGCATCGTCGATGATGTCGCGAGAGCGCGCCTCTGCGGCCTTCACGACTTCGGTTCTGGCCACCATTGCGCCGGCTCGTTCGGTGGCCTCAGAAATCACCTCGTCAGCCTCTCGTCGGGTCTTCGAGCGGAAGTCTTCCCGCTCTTTCAGCAGCCATCGAGCGGCGCGCAGTTCGTCGGGGAGACGGTTCACGGCCTCTTCAATGAGGTCAAGTACCTCCTCCCGTTCGATGCGCACTGACGTCGACATCGGAAGATTGCGGGCGGTCTCGACCATTTCGAAGAGTTGGCGCAGTATGGCCTCGGTGTCAGCAGGGGTGGGAGTGGGCATGGCGGGATCGAGATCGGTCATGGCGACAGACGCTCCTTCAGTCGGGCGGCGACGCACGGTGGAACCATCGAGTCGGTGTCGCCACCGAATCGCGTCACCTCGCGGATCAGTCGCGAAGCGAGAAACGAGTGGGACGACGTGGTGGGGATGAATAGCGTGTCCACCCCGCTGAGCCGTTTGTTCATCTGTGCCATCTGCAACTCGGACTCGAAATCTGAAACTGCACGAAGGCCCTTGACGATGAAGTGGGCGCCGATCTCCCGAGCCAGATCGACAACCAGTGAGCTGAACATCGTGACGTCGACATTGCCGAGATGAGCGGTGGCCTCGCCGATCAGTTCTTTACGCTCGTCCAGATCGAAAAGGGTCTGACCCTTTGATGGATTGCGCATCGCCGCAACCACGACGCGGTCGAACAGCCGGGATGCGGTCTCGATGATCTCGACGTGGCCGTTGTGAATCGGATCAAAAGACCCGGGATACAAGACGATGGTCACCGGCGCTCCTTGTTCGGCGACTGGGAAAGCTAAACGGTAGTGCCACGACGACAGAGGAGTTGCACCCACGTCGCTCCGTGACGGCGACCTCGATGGAGATCCCAACCATCGGGCACCTCGAGGTCCCGATCGGATTCGGTCACCGCCCAGGTGGATTTGAGGGACCGGAAGATCTCTGCCCAATCGTCGAAGGAATATGGCGGGTCCATCAAGACGAGATCGAACTCGGGCGAATCGACAAGCCAGCCGAGCACGTCGCGCCGGACCACGGTCGCGTGATGGCCCAGCCCGGTCCGTTCAAGGTTCGCCGTGGTCGCCTCGACCGCGGCCCGATCAGCATCAACGAAGACACAGGAGCCAGCTCCACGAGACAGTGCTTCGATACCGAGGCCCCCGGAGCCACAGAACAGATCCGCCACACGGCATCCGTCGAGATCCACGTGGGATTGGACCGAGTTCATCACCGATTCCTTGACGCGATCTGATGTCGGACGCGTTGTTGTTCCCAACGGAGCCGTCAGACGGACGCCGCGTGATGAACCGGCGACGACCCTCATGCGTCGCGGATCTCGTAGGTGTATCCCTGCTCCGCCAGAAACCGCTGACGATTGAGTGCGAAGGTCTGTTCGACCGTTTCGGCGGTGACAAGCGAATAGAAGGTCGCCTTCCCGCCATCGGGTCGGAGGATCCGACCGAGGCGCTGCGCTTCTTCCTGGCGTGATCCGAATTGGCCCGAGATCTGTATGGCGACATTGGCCTCGGGGAGGTCGATCGAAAAATTGGCGATCTTCGACACGATCAATACGGGGATCTCTCCACGACGAAACGCATCGAAGCGTTCCTCTCGTGCCCGCTGCGGTGTCCTGCCCGTGATGATCGGAGCGTCGAACCGCTCGGCCACTTGGTCGAGTTGATCGAGGAATTGGCCGATCACGAGGATTCGGTCCCCGCGATGTTGCGCGAGGAGCTCCTCGATGACACGCATCTTCCCGGGTGCTGTCGCTGCCACACGATGCCGCTCCTCTGGCTCGGCGACGGCATATCGCATTCGTTGTTCATCCGTCAGGCCGATACGGATCTCGATGCAGGTCGCCGGTGCGATCCAACCGAGGAGTTCGAGCTCCTTCCAGGGTGCGTCGAACCGCTTGGGTCCGATCAGGCTGAAGACATCGGGCTCGCGGCCGTCCTCGCGGACCAGCGTGGCGGTGAGGCCGAGTCGACGGATCGATTGGATCCTGGCAGTTGCACGGAAGACGGGGGCGGGGAGCAGGTGAACTTCGTCGTAGATGACCAGGCCCCATTGGTGCTCGTCGAACAGCGCAAGGTGGGGGTGTCGCTCGAAGATGTCGCCATCCTTCGGCACGCCGCGTTTCGCCCACGTCAACACCTGGTATGTCGCAATCGTGATGGGGCGAATGTCCTTGTGTTCGCCGGAATACTCCCCCACCAGGGACGGATCCACGTCGGTCTTCTCCAGGAGCTCACGCTTCCATTGCCGCGCCGACGAAATCGACGTCGCGATGATCAGCGTGTGGAGCCCCGCGGTGACAATGGCTGCCAGACCGATCACTGTTTTGCCTGCGCCGCACGGCAGCACCAGGACACCGTTCCCTCCTGCCTCGCCGCCGTCCGCCCACCATGCGGCCAGAGCATCGCCTTGATAGCTCCGCAGCTCAGCGCTGAGCTCGATGGGATCCAGGCTCTCGGCGTCGTCGTAGCCCGCCTCGTCAGCGGCCGGCCAACCGAGGCGCAGAAGCGCCTGCTTCAAGAGGCCGCGATCGCCGACCCGGACCGCGAACCGGTTGCCATCGAGCCGCTCGCCGAGAAGCGCACCGACCTGCTTGTCCCGGGACACCTCCTCGATCAGTGCCGGCTCGGCCGACGTGAGCGCCAGCGCTGTGGTGTCGTGATCGCGGATCAGCCGGAGACGTCCGTAGCGACCCATCTGATCGTGGACCTCTGCCAGCACGGACGGTGCCACGGGGTACTTCGCAAACCCGGTGAGCGTCATGGCCACGTCCCCCGAGGACAGGCCGGACACCGCTGCGTTCCAGAGTGAGAGCGGCGAGATCCGATAGGTATGGACGTGCTCGGGCGCCTTCTCCAGTTCGGCGAAACGAGCAAGCGCGGCACGAGCGTCACCGGCGAGCGGGCTCGAGATCTCCAGCAGGACGGACAGGTCACCCTGGACGATCAATGGGTTCGTCGGGTCAGTCACGGTGTGTCCTTGGTGGTACGAGCGGTGCCGGAGCCGTGCAGGAGTGCCAGCGATGCAACGACCCCCGGTCCCAGCGGAATGGGAAGTGGTCCGAGGAGTGGCCGACCCGAGTCGGGTTGTACGACCTGTCGGCTCCCCGCGGGATTCAGGTCGCCGGCGTCGACGAACGCTCCATCGACCTCAACGACGATCCCCTTGGCGCTCAGCGCGGCATGGAGTTTGGCCGGCTCGAGTGGCGAGACGGCGACCCCCGGCGCAAGGAGTTCGAGTCGAGCGGATTTCACTGCCACGGCCGCCGCCACCAGCGCCAGGTCGTCGTGAACGATATGGCTGAACGATGCGCCAACACGCAGCACCTTCGTGGCGATCACATGGTCATCGATGAAACGCACCACATTGTCCGAGATGGGCACCGATGAATGATCACGGAGGAAGCCAATGATCTCCTCTGCCGACAAACGTCGAGAGGCGCGCGTCAACCGAGCAGCGGACAACCGCCAGACCACCGCTCCGCCGGCGCTCTCATGCTCCGCGACGAGGAGCAGGGTCGTCAGGATCGCCGGAGGGAGGTCCGACGAAGTGATGATCGTGTGATCGGGCTGCACCACGAAGGTCGTCGAGTCGCCGAGAAAGTCGCTGGCCAACTCCGCTGACACCTCGGCCGACGCAACGTGGGAGCCGAGCATCGCGCGACCACCCCGACTGAGGCCGATCGTGGATCCTCCGCTGCACACACCGAGTCGTACGAGATCCTCGATCACCTCGTCGTAGTCAGACATCGCTCCAGCGCCGTGCCGATCGGCCATCCACTCCGCGACCTCGGAGGTTGGGACACCCATGCCGGGGTCGAGCGATGCCAGCGCCGAGATCAGGAAGACCCGACTGGTCCACGGCGAGACCCGTCCCGGTTGATCGGCGCCGGACACCAACCATGCCTGGACCAGGCTCAACCAGCGGAGCTCGGGAGACCACGCCCGCCAACGTTCGAGTCGCTCGGGATTCATCACCCATGCCACTGGCCATTCGGCGTTACGGCCCCGACCGGTTCGGGGTCGATCGACGGCGATCAGGAGACCATGATGGATCACCGCCCGACTCAACAGCGCACTCATCGCTGGATCGAGGCCGACCGCGTTTCCTGCCGACTTGATCGCCTTCACCATCGGAAGTCGATCGCCGGTCTTCTTGCCGACGGGTTGATCAGCACCCAACTGCTCCACGAACAATTCGGCCGACGCCACCACTCTGCTCGCCACTCCGATCGGCTCATCGACGAGACGGGCCAGGGGCGCCTTCGGTGACGGCCACGAGGCAAACATCGAGCCATTGATCGCCACGTGGCATTCCATCCACATCCAGGTGTGATGGCCCCAACCGGTACCGATCAGGCAGCGCTCGGCGAGGTCCTCGAGCGCCGAGCGCCCCAGCCGGCGATCCACGCCGTAGTTGGATCCGTAGCCACGCACCAGGAGGGATGGATCGAGATCGAGATCCCACACACCCACGGCTCCGGACGGCAGATCGCTGCGCTCATCAGCGTCAACCCCCGCGGGGAGCGAGCGCGAGGCAATTTTGGCGAAGACCACCGTTGCCGCCGGGCCCAAATCGGTGAGGAGATCGCGGAGTCGCACCGGGTCCTCGATCACGCGGGCCACCGCTTCCAGACGATCCGCCTTTCGTGCGGCGGCGTTGACGCCCAGGAGCTGGCATGCGCGACCGAGCTGATCTGACGTGAGGAGTTCCGCGCTCTGGCGAAAGATCGGGAGAGGAGCAACGATGATCCGCTCGACGCCTTCGGCGATCACGATCATGCCAGCCACGCACTCGAGCAATCCCAGCGTCGTCAGCCGTCTCACTCGCAGATCGAGTTCGTCAGGATCCACGCTCGCCGCCTCGACCAGGAGGCTGGTCCGAGTGAGATACCCACGAAACGCCACGTATTCGAGCACCTGATTCGAGAGTCGATCCAGTCCGAGACGGATTCGGTGGAGGTGCCCCGATACCACCCGCCGAAGATGTTCTTCGGGGCGTTCACCTCGGCCTGGTTCATCGCGCCATAACAGCAACGTCAGCAACGGGTTCGCGTCGAGAACGTCCACGAGTCGATCCTCGAGCGACGGCCAGGGCGCGCCCCATTCCGGATCAGTTTCGTTCTTCTTCTTGCTCACCATCTCCCGAAAGGCTACCGACGCACCGCGACACCTACGGTCAGGTCCCTCGGGATGAGTTGGATCATTGCAGTGATCGGCTGCCGGTAGGGTCCTCTCATCGATCCACCGTCCACCATCATCTGCGTCGATTGCGGCGGAATCTGTCACCTCCTCGATGTGATCGAGAACGAAGGCGACTTCGAGGGCGACATCGTCGTCTATCGCTGCGAGGACTGTCTCGACCGATGGGATGTCGAGATGTTCGACGGCGACTGATCAGACGGGCTCGTCAGCGCTCGGCGCGCACACGTCGTCTGCCAGATGCTGCAACGCTCCCATGATCGCAGGCCCGAGATCCGGGCCGACGGACATGGACTCCTCGTACTGCTTGCCAGGGTCGAAGTAGTCGGCGGGCGTGATGAAATCCTCTGGGGCGAGAATGTACCCCAGCTCATCGTTGGCGAGCCCGACAATGATCGGTACCCGCACACCCTTGGCCCGCAGTCTCTCCTTGAGTTGTAGACCCAGCTTGGGGAGCAGCTCGCCGGGGACCCCCGCGAGTGCCAGGTCACCGATGCGCGTGAGCGAGACCTCGGTGACGGCCATCTGGTTCCGCCATTCGACGTCATCGACGATCGACATCTCCATCGCCAACTGGTACAGCGGATTGACGAGTTCGACCAGGACATCCGCGTGTTCGCTGGCAAACCCCGAGCCGACTCCCACCAACTCCACCCCCTCAGCGGCCGCGGCGAGGAACTCGCCGAAGCGCTCGGCCTCGGCATGGGTGTGGATGTCAGTTCGTGGCGACAACATCCCTCCGAGTCCACCCGCCACGAAGATCGCTGTGCCACCACGTCGCCGCTCGACGGAGCGACAGAAGTGGCCGGGGTAGTCGGCGGTGATCTCGGTATTGGCTGGATCCAGCACTTCGGGATGACAGGGATACGAAGCCAGCGTGGCGATGACGGACCGGTCGGTTCTCGTGGCCACCACCATCGACAGCTCATCGTCGATCACGTCCGGATCGCGGAAATTGTCCACCAGTTCGGGCACCGGCACCGAACCGGCGGACAGCTCCGCCGGTTCGAGCGACGCAAGCGCCGCGTCGCGAGACGCTGCAACCGTGAGCCGAACGAGATCGAGATACTCCGGATCGCGACCGCTGACTCCCTCGAGGGGCCGACCCCAGAAACCGATGGTGTCCGGCCCATGATGAGTGTGGGTGCAACAGACCACGGATCGACCCCGAACCCGGGGGACACGCGCCAGGCCGATGAGATCACACGAGCTCAGCACCCACGGCTCCTCGTCGCCGTGTTGGATGGCGATGGTGCGCACCATCAGCTCGTCGTGCACCGACGTCGCCCTCCGGTCCGAGTCGAATCCAGCGAGGTACGGCGCTGGTGTCAGCACCGGGGTGATGGATCGTGCGTCAGCTCCGACACGAAATGCCATGTTGCTCCCTCGGGGTCAAGCGGTCCAGCCAGTTTTCCATGTTTCCTTCCCATTGGGAAGGAATCCTTCTAGTATTCAGACATGACGGAGCAGGCACCCTCCTCGCCAACCGAATCGGTCCGGGCCTTCAGCGCCTCCCCCGTGCAGCTGCTCGGTCATCGCAACGCCGTGCCGGGGCTCCTTCGGGAGATCAATGAGCTCGTGATCTACGAGGCAATCCGTTCGGATGGGCCGATCTCGCGTGCCGATCTCGCCCGCACCACCGGACGATCCAAACCCACAGTTTCATTGGCAGTCCGCTCGCTCGTCGACGCCGGCCTCATCAATGAGGTGGGTATCCAGACGGGTCGACCCGGTCGATCCGGAGTCCTGTTCAGCAATCGGGGCGACGGCGGCTCAGCCATAGGGGTCGACATCGGCGGACGGTACCTCCGCGCCGCATGTTGCGATCTCGATGGCAACGTCACGGCTCGAATCGACCGTGCGCTGGCTGCTGACTCGTCGCTGGTGGATCAGGTCACCGCATTGATCACAGCAGTGATCACGAAACACGCCGACGACACCGGTCAGAACACCCGGCCCGACGCCGTGGCGATTGGATCCCCCGGCGTCGTCGACCCGATCACCGGAACGTTGTCGATGGTCGGCGTCCTTCACGAACTTGTCGGGATCGACCTCGGGCGCGTGCTTTCGGACCGGCTCGACACGGTGGTCATCGTCGAGAACGACGTCAATCTCGCAACACTCGGCGAACAGGCCATCGGCGCCGCCCACGAGGTTGCCAACGTCGCCGTCATCAGCGTCGGAACCGGCCTCGGCTCTGGTCTGATTCTCCATGGCGAGCTACATCGTGGCGCTCGCGGAGCCGCCGGCGAGATCGACTTCATTCCCTTCCGCGAACTCAGCGCCGACACCGGACAGATCGATCCATCCACCAGCGGACTCCTCGACCATGCCCAACGGATCGGACGCAATCGTTCGTCCGGACTGGCAGAGGTCGTCGACACCCGCACGCTCTTCGATCTCGCCGCGGCGGGCGATGTTGACGCACGGGACGTGATCGACGACGCGGCCCGATGGATCGCCTACTACGCGGCGTCGATCGTTGCGGTCGTCGACGTGTCGCGGGTCGTGCTCGCTGGCGGCATCGGCTCGCACCCCTTGCTCCTGGAGCCGGTTGCGACCCACCTCGCAGCACTGCTGCCCCATCCACCCGAGGTCGTTCAGTCCCAACTCGGCGACTCCGCAGTGCTCTGTGGTGCGCTGGCGGTCGGTCGAGCGGCCTCGGTCGAAGCCATTTTCAGCCATCAACGAAACTCACGCGAGGAGGCACGAGCCCGATGATGACATCGAGTGATCGACCGGCAGTACTGGGCGGTGAGCCTGCGTGCGCGGGTTTTCCCTCGTGGCCCATCTGGGACGACGACGAACGATCCGGATTGATCGAGACGCTCGACGCCGGCGGATGGTGGCAGGGCGACGGATCGGCAGCATCAGACTTCGCGACCGACTTTGCCGCCTTTCAGGGCGCCCAATTC
Organism: Acidimicrobiales bacterium; assembly: GCA_038245795.1. Lineage (GTDB taxonomy): Bacteria > Actinomycetota > Acidimicrobiia > Acidimicrobiales > Microtrichaceae > JBBRSC01. The sequence goes on along the minus strand of JBBRSC010000063.1, from coordinate 2,925 downwards.
GGCCTGGCCTTCACCAACGGGACCCAGACCATCGAGGCTGCGTTGGCGGCCTGCGATATCGGCGAGGGTGATGAGGTCATCGTTCCTGGTATGACCTTTGTTGCGAGCGCTTCTGCCGTCCTTGCGGTCAACGCCATGCCGGTGCTCGTTGACGTCGACCCCCACTCGCTGTGCATCGACGTCTCGGCCGCCGAAGCCGCCATCACTGAGCGCACCCGGGCCATCATCGCAGTCCATGTCGCAGGAGCGGCGGCCGATCTCGATGCGCTGGTTGCGTTGTGCGAACGGCATCACCTCCGCCTCATCGAGGACTGCGCCCACGCCCACGGCACCACATGGCGAGGGCGAGGCGTCGGATCATGGGGCGACTTCGGGAGCTTCTCGATGCAACGTTCAAAGCTCATGACGGCGGGTGAAGGCGGCGTCCTGATCTGCAACGATTCCGAGCTCCGTGATCGTGCCTGGAGCTACGCGGACTGCGGACGGGCCCCCAACGAATGGTTCTACCATCACCCCACCTACGGCTCGAACATGCGGATGACCGAATGGCAGGGCGCGGTGCTGGCCGCACAACTCCGCCGCTTCCCGGCCCAGAACGAGCTCCGCAACATCAACGCTCGGGCATTGAACGACGCGCTGGGAGCCGTGCCCGGTTTGCGACCGCAGGAGCGCGACGAGCGTATGGAACTCCAGGGCAACTATTGCTATGTCGTGCACTACGACCGTGATCAATTTGCGGGCTTGGCGCTGGGAGACTTCGAGGAGGCGCTCGGCGCCGAGGGGGTGCCCATGGGGGTGTCCTATCCATCGTTGTCGGAGCTGGAGTTGTTTCGCACCATGGACCTCGCCCCTCGCCTTCGCACCGCCGTGCCTCCGCAGGACTGGTCGACGCTGCGGCTCCCCGTTGCCGAGCACGCCTCACGATCCACGGTCTGGCTCCAACATCGACTCCTCTTGGGTTCGCTCGACGAGGTCATGTCCGTTGCCCGCGCCGCCGCGAAAATCCAACGGCACTCCGTTGAGATCGTCGATCGATTCACCGCAGAACTCACCGCAGGGGGAACCTCATGACCATGTCTATCTCTCGGCCCGATCCGTCAGGGACAGCAGTATCGAGCCGTACCGCTCGCCGCCGATGGTCGTGGATCGCAGCGCTCGCCACCATTGCGGTGGTTGGTGCCGGATGCGGGGACTCCGGGTCCAAGGACAGCGGAGCCGCGTCCAGCTCCTCCACCACGACGATTGATCCGAACGTCACCACCACCACCGAAAGCGTCACAACCACGACCGGTCCACCGATCTCGGTCACCATGTGGTCGAACTTCACCAACTCCGACCAGGTCGCCGCCTTCGAACCGCTGTTGGCAGAATGCAAGGACCAGAATATCGACATCACGTCGATTCCTCAGGAGCAGCTGGGTGACTCCCTCGATGCCGCGGCCGAGGCGGGCGGCGTGCCCGACCTCATCCAGAGCGACTTCACCGGGGAGCTCGCCAAACGGATTGCTGGCAAGCAACTCATCTCCATCGAGGAGATCGGCGGGACCGTCAATTGGGGCGCGTTCGTGCCCGGCGGCGAGAAGCTCGTGACCGTCGAGGGACAGCATTGGGGGCTGCCACTATCGCTGGACACCAGCGCCCTCTACTACAACCTGGATCTGCTCAAAGCGGCTGGCTTCGACGGTCCGCCCAAGACGCTCGACGAACTCGTTGACATGTCCAAGAAGCTCATCGTGAAGAACCCGGACGGGTCGCTCAAGTCGATCGGCTTCGTCCCCGACATCGGAGATGGGTCATTTGTGACATTTCTCGGCATGTTGTTCGACGGCAAGCCCTTCAGCGACGACGGCGCCAAGGTGACCGTCTCATCGAATCCCGGATTCAAAGCATCGCTCGATTGGCAACGCCAATTCTTTGCACAGCTCGGCGGACAGTTCGACAAGTTCAGTGCTGGGTTCGGGTCGTACGACTCATCAGATCAGTTCTTCCTGACGGGGCAGGTCGCCATGTACCTCGAATCGTCGTACTTCACCGGATGGCCGAAAAAGTTCGGCACCCAAGCAGCCAAGAGCTGGCAGGTCGCCCCCTTCCCGACCCCCACAGGATCGAACGACTTCTCGCTCGTCAGCGGCAACGGCTTCTACATTCCGCGCAAGGCCACCGACACGTCGAAGTCGTTACGAGCGGCGCAATGCCTGGCCAACGCGTCGGATGGGATCGTTGCTCTCGAGACCATCGTCAACAACATCCCAGCCAACGTCAAGGCGCTCAACCTCTACGAGGCCAAGGTGACCCCGGATCTCCCGCAACTGAAAGCCTTCATCGACCTGGCCCGATCGCCGAACGCCATTGCGCCTCCCGAGTCCGTCATCGGCGGAACGTTCGATGCCAAGATCAAGGCGCTGGCGGAGCGGGACCGGGCTGGCAACGTCGCCGATCTCGGCGGGGAGCTCGTCAGCCTCGAGGCGGCACTGCAGTCCGAGCTCGATAGCGAGCGCTAGAACGTGCCGGGGGACCTCGCGGGGGTGACCGACAGAGCGGACCGGCCCGCTGGCACAGTCCCAACCGCTTCGGGGCCCGACGCCGAACGGATGCTGACCGCTCGTTCGGCCGCCCGCCGTCGCCTCGCCCGCAAGCGCAGAACGACGGTGCTGGCATTGATGTCGCCCTGGCTCATCGGCTTCATCCTGCTCACCGTGTACCCGATGTTGATCTCGCTCTACTACTCGTTCACCAACAAGCGGTTCGGACGGGATGCGAAGTGGATCGGGACCGCCAACTACACGCTGTTGTTCCGCGACGACACCCTGATCCAGTCGTTGAAAAACACTGCCTACCTGGCGGTGTTCGGTATCCCAATCCGGCTGATCCTGGCGATCCTCGCCGCGGCGCTGCTCGCCAAGGCCCGACGCGGCAACGGCTTCT
>JBBRSC010000062.1:0-14109 GCA_038245795.1 Acidimicrobiales bacterium | reverse complement strand
TGCGCCGTCCGATGCGTGACCGATCGGCGCCATCCCCGACGCGACCGATGCACCGGAACCCCCGGAGGATCCGGCCGGAGTACGGGTCGTGTCCCACGGGTTGCGGGTGATTCAGAGCCGTTCGCTTTCGGTGAAGCTGATGGTGCCGAGTTCGGGAGTGGTGGTCTTCCCCATGAAGACCAAGCCGGCCGCCCGGAGCCGACCAACCGGAAGATCATCGGCAGAAACGGGGTCGGGCGACGACCCCCAACTGCCGTGCGTGGTCGGCCAGCCTTCGACGTCGTGGAGGTCCTTGATGGGGATCGGCACACCGAACAACGGCGATCGGTCAACGTTCGGATGCTTCGCGAGATCGTCAGCGGCGGCGGCAGCGTCGGCGCGAGCGCGCTCGTCATCTCGCAGGCAGAACGCGTTGAGCGTCGGATTGATGGCATCGACCTGGGCGAGAAAGTGATCGAGCACTTCGACCGGGGAGATGTCCTTGCGGGCAATGGCAGCACCGACATCGAGAGCAGAACGGAAGCGAGTCATGAGTGGAACGTAGCCGCTCGCGTCGCGAACTCGCTGCGGTGAGTGTCCGCGTAGTGTGATCGACATGGGAGAGCTCAATCCGGCACAACAGAACGTGTTGGATCGACTGGGAAAGAAGGCCGCTCCCGGCGACGAGTTCCCCGCCGAACTCGGCCCGTCGCTCCGCCACGAGTTGTCGCAATCGTTCGGCCCGATCGCCGTGCGGTTGAAGAATCCGCTCTACCTGAACAAGCACGTCATCGGCATGGCTTTGGGGTGCGAGAAGCGGTTCCTGGCCGAACGTGAATCGAAGTTCGCGTGGTCGCCGCCGACAGCCCGCGGCACCATTGCGCACAAGGCGATCGAGTTGTCCGTACATCGACTCGACGACCTCCCTCCGCCGGACCTCGTCGATGAGGCCATGGCATCGATCTCGAAGAATGACACTGGCCTCGGCGACTGGTTACAGACGTGTGGCGACACCGTGCGCGCCGAGGTTCGGTCCGAGGCAATCGCTCGCGTCGCGGCCTTCACAGAGCTCTGGCCGGCGCTTCCGAGCAAGTGGCGACCAGTGTTGGAGTCAGCCTCATCCGCGGAGTTCTGCGACAGCATGATCATCCTGCGAGGCAAGACCGACCTCACCATCGGAACGCCCGCCGGACGACGGGCCGGCAAGGTCATCGTCGACATGAAGACCGGCCGCTACTCACCCGATCATGTGTCGGACCTGCGCTACTACGCGCTGTTGGAAACGATGAAGATCGGGGTGCCACCGCGCATGCTCGCCACGAGCTACCTCGACTCGGGAGAGCTCCATACCGAGGCGGTGACCGAGGACATGTTGTGGAGCCAGGTCCATCGTGTGGTGGACGCAGCCGGTCGTATCGCCACGCTCCTCGCAAAAGAACGCGACCCGGTCATCCAGCCAGGCCCGCCCTGTTGGTGGTGCCCGGTGCAGGCAACGTGCGAACCCGGCATCGCGTGGGTTGCCGAGAAGAACGACTAGGGCTCCGTTCGCGAAGTTGTTGCGCTCGGTTGCCTCGGCGCAACGATCGGCGCCGAGAACGATCGGGCGCCACGGTTGGTCGCGCTGCGTTCAGTCGGCGCTCATTGCGTCGAGCCGACCGGACGCTCGCAATGCAGCCGTCACCACGATCAGGGCAACACCTGCGCCGATCGCCGTCCAACGAAGTCCGACCGCTTCGGCCGCTCGCCCCCACACGAACGACCCGATGGGCAACGCTCCCGTGAGGCATGCGATGTAGATGGCGATGCTCTTGCCGCGCATGTCCTCTCGCGACGACATCTGGATGGTGGTGTTGATGGCCGAGGCAATCGCCAGATACGAACCGCCGAACGCCACAACACCCACGACCGCAACACCGACAACGGGCGCCACGCCGACAACAATCGTCGCGCTCCCGTAGATCAGCATCGCGCCGACGAGCAGCTGCGAACGAGCGACGGTCGCGAAGCGAGTCAGCAGCAACGGCGCGGCGATCAGCGCGCCGATTCCTCCCGCGCCGGCGAGGATGCCGATGCCGACTTTGTCGAGTCCGAAGATCTCTTGGCCGAAGCCGGCTGGCAGAAAACTGAAGAGCGGGGAACCGAGACCCGCAATCGCCAGAATCGCGAAACAGCACGCCCGTATCCCCGGCGAACGCCAGACGTAGCGGGCGCCGTCCGCCAGGTCCTTCAGCGCCGATGGTCGGTTGGCCAGACGTGCGGGCCGATCACGCCCGACCGAGATGAACGGCAACGCCAGCAGAACCGAGGCGAACGAGACAGCGTTCACCAAGAACACGATCGCGGGATCCCAGATGGTTGCCAGGGTGAAGCCGATGAGCGGTCCGAGCGCGCGAGCAGCATTGAATTGTGTCGAGTTCAAGATGACGGCGTTCGACAAGGCCGCTCGTGGCACGAGTTGGGTCACGAAGCTCTGCCACACCGGGATGTTCAGCCCGCCCGCCAGCCCCGAACAGAAGGCGAGCACGGTGATGTGGGTCACGGTCGCTGTGCCCGAGGCCACCTCGACGTAGAGCGCCACCGCAAAGATCGCCTGGGTCACCTGGGTCACGATCAGCAGTGTCCGTCGATGGAATCGATCCGCAAGCGACCCGCCGACGATGCCCATCACCATGACGGGGGCGTATTGCCAGAAACCGGTGGCACCCACATCGGCATTGCTGCCGGTCAATCGGAAGATCACGAAGGGGATGGCGGCGTTCTGCATCCATGAGCCGGTATTGCTGACGAGTGCAGCCACCCAGAAGATGCGGAAGTCGCGGTGCCGAAAGGCCACGGTCGCTGCTGCGAATCCGCCCTCTGACACCGATGCACCGTACCCGTCCGCCCCGAGATCCCGCACTGCGGGGCAAAAGCCAGGTACCGCTATCGGTGCTGGCGAACCGACCAATAGGATCGTCGAAATGGCTCCCCGTCCACCTCGCACGGATCTCCGAACTGCCGGCACCCCCGCGCGGCCCGTCCAGGAACGTCCGAAAGCTGCGAAGCGGTCGGCGCCCAAGTCGCCTCGACCCACCTCGAGTCGTCCGGCACCACGAGCGAAACCAGCTTCGGAGCGTCTCGGCGAGCAGTGGGATCCGAGCGCGGCCGATATCGAGAAGGCCATCTCGAAGGGCGCCGAGATCGTCCACATCCCCCGCCGCGAATCGGTCGCTCCCCAACCCGACATTCGTCTGTCCGATGTCGACGAGTGGGGCAGATCAGAACGCATGCGATCCCTCGCTCGGTCGCTCTACGACCCGGTGTACAAGAACTGGTTCCGCGTCGAATGGGACGGCCTCGACAAGATCCCGACCCACGGCGGCGCCCTCCTCGTCGCCAACCACGCCGCCGCCATTCCATCCGATGCGCCCGTCATCATGCACGGCATCGAAAAGGAACTCGGCCGACCCGTGTACGGCCTGGCGGACTACTTCTTTCGTAAGGCGCCCGTGGTCGGCACCATGTGGTCCCGGCTCGGCGGCGTGGCAGCGCACCCCAATAACGCCGAGAGGCTCCTGCGAGACCAGCAGCAGCTCGTACTGGTGTTTCCCGAGGGGACGAAGGGGCCATCGAAGTTGTATCGGGAGCGCTATCAGCTTCGTCGCTTCGGGCGTGGCGGGTTCGTCTAGATCGCCATGCGCGCTGGTGTGCCGATCATCCCCATAGCGGTCGTCGGCGCTGAGGAATCCATGCCGATCCTCGCTCGACTGCCATCGGCCGCCAAGGCACTCGGCGTCCCGTACCTGCCGCTGACCGCCAACATGTTGGCGTTCGGCCCGCTCGGGGCGTTGGCGTACTTCCCTGCCAAGTTCAAACTCAAGGTGTTGGACCCGGTGCACTTCGACGTGGAGCCCGGGCGCGAGCGGTACAGCCGAAGCCGGATCATGGACGAGTCCGAAGCCATTCGTGATCGAATCCAACGGGCGCTGTACGTCATGCTGCGCGAACGCCAATCGGTGTGGTTCGGATGAGGTGGTTCGGATGAGCCGTCGAGTGTTGGTCACCGGTCTCGGGACGTTCTGGGGCGGACGCGTCGCGCAAGCCCTCGAAGCCGACCCGACCATCGAGACGATCGTCGGACTCGACACCACGGAACCCACCGTGGAATTGGAACGCACCGAGTACGTCCGGGTCGACGAGAACTACTCAATCCTGGCGCGCATCGTGAAAGCCACCCAGGTCGACACCATCATCCACACCTTTCTGGTCGTCGATCCCACCCAGATGTCGGCCCGTGCCATGCACGAGATCAACGTGATCGGCACGATGAACCTGTTCGCAGCGGCATCGGCCGCTGGCAGCACCGTGCGCAATGTCATCGTGAAATCCGCGACGCTCGTCTATGGATGCTCCCCCGAAGATCCAACGTGGTTCGACGAAGACATGACGGCGTCACGTCCGCCGGCCACCACGACGGAACGCAGTCTCGACCAGGTCGAGGCGTACGTTCGCGACTTCGCCGACGACAACCCTCACGTACATGTGTCGTTGCTGCGGTTCGCCAACGTGATCGGCCAGGAGATCGTGACGCCGCTGACGCGGGCCCTGGATCTACCAATGGTGCCGTCGGTCTTCGGCTTCGATCCCCGCTTCCAGTTCGTTCACGAAGACGACGTGATCCGCTCGATTCTCTTCGTGTTGGAGAACAACCTGAGCGGCATCTACAACGTGGCTGGCGACGGACTTCTGCCGTGGACCGAGGTGGCCAGGCTGTGCGGCAAACGCACGTTCCCGTTCCCGCCATTCATGGGCAGCGCCATGTTGTGGCCGGCCCGGCGACTCGGGTTGGCCGATCTGCCCGAGGAGTACATGACGTTGCTCCGATACGGCCGCGGCGTCGACAACCGTCGATTGAAAGAGGCCGGGTTCGAATACGAGTACACCTCGGCGCAGGCAATCCGAGCATTCGTCGAAGCGAGTCGGCTTCGTAAAGCAGTCGGCGATTCGCAGCCGGCGTACCGCTACGAGCGCGACGTCGAGCAGTTCTTCCGGCACTCACCCGCGGTCCAGCGCGACCGCAACTGACCACTCTCTCCCCAGGAGCCACATGTCCCAGATCTCCGTCACCCGCCACGACCGCGTCGCCGTGTTGACCCTGACCGACCCGGATCGTCGAAACGCCCTCAACCTCGAGATGAACGAGGAGATGATCGAAGCCATCGATCAGCTTGAAGCCGACGGCGGCATCGGCGCCCTGGTGGTCACCGGCGAGCCGCCAGCGTTCTGTGCCGGGGCCGACCTGACGCAGCTCGGCGAGTCGCAATCCGAGGGCCTGAAGCGCATCTACGCCGGGTTCCTTCGGGTGGCGAACACGTCGCTGCCGACGATCGCCGCAGTCAACGGCGCAGCGGTCGGGGCGGGGATGAACCTGGCGCTGGCCTGCGACGTGCGTCTGGCGTCGGATCGAGCAAAGTTCGATACGAGGTTCCTGGATCTGGGGATCCACCCGGGCGGTGGCCATACGTGGATGATGCGCAACATCGTGGGGCCGCAGACCGCCGCAGCGATGGTGCTGTTCGGGCAGGTACTGAACGGACCGGAGGCGGCACGGCTGGGATTGGCGTGGGACAGCGTGGCACCCGAGATGTTGCTGGACCGATCGATCGAGATGGCGACCCGCGCCGCGTCGGGCCCCCGCGAGCTCGTGGCCGAGATCAAGACAACGCTGCGTGACATGGGAGCGATCACCACCCACGCCGACGCCGTGGAACGCGAACTTCATCCGCAGGTGAATTCCATCAACCAGCCGGCGTTCCAGGAACGGCTCGCAGCGCTGAAGGCCAAGATCACCAAGAGCTGACGTGATGCCCAGCAACGACCATCACGTCGGAGTGTCGGGGCTCCTGAGCGACCGCTTGATCGCTGCGAGTTCCGCTCGCTCGGGCCGTCCCTTGTAGTAGTCGTCCAACGGGTAGCAGCCCGACACCAGGCCGTGCCGGGGCGCGGTGGTGCAATCGCTCAACGTTCGACAGACCCGCTGGCGTTGCAGCGGCCGACCGGCCAGAACGTCCGCTGGGAGATCCGGATACGACAGCGCCATTCGTCCCAGCCCGATTGCGGTCGTGGCCCCCTCACGAACGAGCGCTTGGCCGGCATGGGCGAACCAGTCCTGAAGATATGACATTCCACCTGCCACGATCGCCAGGTCGGGGTGCGCCGCTTGCAGTTGGCCGGTGGCATCCAAGATTCGGGCGACGCCGACCAACGGATCCTCGGGCGGTAGGTACCCGTCGCTCGGCGGGAAGTACGCGGGGCGTTGAATGTGGGGGTTGTAGTACGGGCTTCCCGCTGTCACCGACACCAACCCGATCCCCAGCTCGCGACACAGATCCATGACGGCGTGGGATTCGGCCAGATCCACACCGTGCCCGGTCCCGTCACCCCCGAAGGCGTACCGATAGGGATCACTGAACGCCGGTTCGCCCACCCGTCCTTCGCCCGCGGCGAACGGTCCGAAGTCGAACACCGACAGGCGTAACGCCACCGACAGATGGGGCGCCCGAGCACGGATGCCTTCGACGACCAGCCGGAAGAACCTCGTGCGGTTCTCGAATGAACCACCGAAGAGCCCGGGGCGATCATGCGCTGAGAGCAGTTCGTGCAGGAGATAGCCGTGACACTGCTTCACGTCGACGAAGTCGAACCCGCACGATTGGGCGAGGACCGCCGCGTCGACATAGCGATCAATCAGGTCACCGAGATCCGCGTCGCTCAGCACCACGGCGCCAGGCGATCGGCCAGCGAGCAACGGATGCTCATAGGCCACGAGCGGGGTGAGTGTCCCCTGCGGCCGACACCATCGCCCCGAATGGGTGAGCTGCAGGCCGACCACCAGATCATCGGTGGTTCCGAACCGTTTGCGATGAGCATCGACCATCGACGCCCGCAGCGCGCCGATCGCTTCAGACGTCTGCGGGGCCATCACCAGCTGGCGAGGGTTGGCTCGACCCTCAGGCACAACAGCGGTCGCCTCGCCCCAGATCAGCTTGGCGCCGCCTTCGCCGAATCGTCGCCATCGACGCTCCACCAGGTCTGTTGGAGCGCCGTCGGTTGTGGCATCCCACCCCTCCATCGGCAGAATCGCGAAGCGATTCCCCACTGTTCGCCGTCCGGTCGACGAGTCGGAGATCTCGTAGGTGGTCGACAGCGGACCATCGGCCACGATGTCGTCATCGAACGTCAGCTCCAGCCCCAACTCCCGTGTTCGCTGACGAATCGACTCGGGGTCGGCGAGCTTCTTGACCTGCGGAAAACGGACGGGCGTGCTCATGAGACCCACTCCTCGAGTCGGGCGGCGATGCTGGTCAGGACGTCACGATCACTCTCCGGTCGTTGTACGGCACCCGGTGCAATGCCATCGTGGTCGATCCATCCTCGTGCCTGGAGGAACATCGCCGCGTTGTGGCGATAGCCGGGCACGGGCGCACGGAAGACGAACGCTCCGAGTTCCTGGAGCAGGTCGTTGAGTTGGTGGAACTCGGCGTCGCCAGCCAGCCAAAGGCGATCCCTCACGCCGAACGCGTCGGGAGCGAACGTCGAGAGCCCGAGGAGATAGTCAGACCCCCACATCACCATGTCGATGGCCAGATCGTTGCCGGTGAGGACCAAGAAGTCCGGGCGGATCTCGTCTCGAAGCGCCAGCCGATCCCACTCCAACCGACGTGACAACGATGAGTGTTTGGCCCCGATGCAGTGGGGCACGTCCATCAGTTGCCGATAGGCATCCAAGCTGACGATCCGACCGTTCGGAACGAACATCGTCCCCAACTCGAAGCCGATGAACTCACCGACCGCTGAGCCCAGTTCCGCTTGAGCATCAACCCACTCAGCCTCGTGCAATCCATGCAGCCCCCACGACGGAAAGATCACTGGTGTCCCCCCGGCCTCAGCGATCTCGACCATTGCCTGTTCGTAGGCGCCAGCATCGAAGGCGTCACCCGTGCGGTCACCCACGAAGGCGCCGGCAACGAACCGCGAGCCATCGCACGACTTCTGAGCAATCTCGAGCGCCCGCGAGCGGGTCGACGAATCGATGATCTGCACGTAGCCGGTATCCATGTTCACCGCTGGCGCCAAGCCGGCGTCGAGGGTACGGACGAGGTGGGCCTCGAACGACCCCCAATCGACGCTGCCATCGGCACGAAACGGCAACAGGATGGCGGACATCCCCACGATCGGGCGGTTGGGCCGAAGCCGGCTCACCAGATCCGCTTCCGAACATCCAGTTGGCCCAGGTTCGGGTCGGGGAGTGTGTGCGGCGGTCATGCGTTCCCGCTTGACTCCCGGCTCGGAATCGTCACGTCGAACCGCAAGGACTTGTTGCCGCTGGTGATCTGGTAGGCCGTCGAATCGAACGGCACCTGTGCCCACGGCTAGTCGATGCGCGGATACCCCGTCAACAGCTCCTCGGTCCCCCCCTTCGTCAGCGGCTTGTCCCATCCGAACGTGAGCGGGCCCTGCGTCGGTGACGTCCACGCGACATCGAACCCCGTCGAGTACTTCGCCGGATCACCGTTCGGAGTCACAACGGGCTGGTTCGCCTGAATCGCCGCCTGGAACTCCGCGAACGACCCCTGCGCACTCGAACCGATCTCGGTGATCCAGACGTTGTTGGGGCCTCCGTTGGCCACCAACTCGAATGGTTTCACCAAGCCGTTGGTGTCGGTCGTCGCCGGGTCATAGGTGACCCAGTCCGGTGTCCGCCATGAGTACAACGCCACGTAGCCGTCACCGTGTCGAGCGAAGGTCCAGTTGCCCGCGCGAACCACCTCGTCGAAATGATCCTGCGGTAGGTAGGCGTGGGTGTACGGCTGATAGGCACCCTGCAATCCCTTGTCAGCCGCATAGAGCGGTGCGTACATCGAGATGTTCACGTTGCGCACCTGAGCGCTCCGGGGCAGTGATGCATTCCCCGACCAGTCGTCGCTGTTGGAGTCCCACGGAACTCCCGGTTCGGTCTTCGTTCGGGGATGCGTCGTGAACACCAACGCGTCCGGCGAGAACGTGGCCTGCCACACGTGCATCTGCTGACTGGCCTGGCCCTTGCGAAAGTCCTGCACCGTCGAGAGCATTGCCCCCGAATTTCGCCACGTGTAGGTATCAGCCTGAGACAGGAGCCCCAAGTTGAGTTGCGGAGCCAAGGATCTCGCGAGCGCTCTGACGGCGGCGGGGGGCGACGCCTTGACGATCGCCTCGAAGGGTTTGAAGTCGCTGAACAGCTCCGACTTCCAGAGGTTGTACTTGGTCATCTCGTTGGTGGATTCGACCACCGTCTGCCACGGCGTGAGCGCGCCCATCCCCCACCACAACATCAGGTTGTCGGGATCATCGAACGCGAGGCCCTGTGGTCCAGCCGGGTCGGTCGTGACACTGCTGAGCGGATCAATCGGCAGACTGTGGCGGGCCTTCTCCACCGTTCCACCTGGATCATCAGCAGTCGGCGCGGGTCCATGATCACGAACCACCGCCGCGATCACCTCAGGCGGCTGGTACCGGGTAGCACTGGCCAGGAACACGGCTCCCAACGACGACTGATACGGCTCGACGGCATCGTCGAGGACGAGCTTGGACACATCCCACGTGTCCTCATCGAGGGCGGTCATCTTGTCCTTCTTGTAGCTCCGCCCATGGGTCGCACCGAAGGAGCCGCCAACGGTGTGCGAGGCGATGTCGTAGAGGATGATGTCGGTGGCGATCGAACCGAGGGTGGCGATCTTGTCGTCCGTCGAGAACTCGGCAAGAGCGACCGTCGCCTCGAGATCCTCCTGGTAGTAGACGTTGGAGTACCACTCGCTGAAGCCGTAGCGGGCGCGTTGTTGGACCCATTTCTCGACGAGCGGTTGGGCATGCGCCACATGGGCAGTGCCGTTCGTGCCGCTGTTGGTGAAGGTGTCGGTGGGGAATTCCTCGCCGGCGAGCAGCTCGAGCGTGTGGTACAAGATCTGGTGGTTCTCCGACCAGTACCACCGCTCGTCGATGATGCCCGCTGGTTGCGGCTCGTCGTACCAGTACTTGAAGTCGAGGATCAGCTTCCGCACGTGCGCCCGCGTCTCGTCACTGAGGCGCTTGCCGTGGTCCGAACGAAACCACAGATTCATCAGCGCGATGAGATCGAAGTCGGTGGTGTCCTGGAAGGTGGCAAAGCGATCGGTGATCAACGCCAAGTCGTCCACCGTGAGCGCAACGGCTCCGGTGCCTTGTGGATCGTTGGCGAGAACTGCCACGGCGTGCCAGACCTTGGCTCGGCTCGGCGACGTCGACACGTCGGTCTTCACGGCATCAGCAAGGTACGCGCTCGCCCGGGTCGCGTATCCCCCGCTCGCCGCCGACACCGGGGGCGACGTTGGCGTCGGCTCCTTGGCCGTATCAGTGCATCCGGAGGCGATGATCGCCAGCGCGCAGATTGCGACCAGGAATTGTCGGGTTCGAGTAGCCATGAGGTCGTGAACCTATCGGACGCCCAGCGGCTCGGTAGGTTGAGATCGTGATGCGGGGACGAGGGGCCAGAGAATCGCCAACCGGAGGGTCATGCGCGTCGGAGTGATCGGCATCGAGCACCTCCATCTGTTCGAGATGATTGATGGACTGGTCGCCGTTGGAGCCCAGACGGTGTGCCACACGGCGGACGACGGCCCACTGACCGACCTCTATGGCGGATGGCGAGGCGACTCCGAACGACGACGGGTTGATGAAGTGCTCACTGACGCATCCCTCGATCTCATCGTCCTCGCTGGCGTGCCATCAGAGCGCGGCCCGATGACGATCCGAGCGCTCTCCCAGGGACATCACGTGTTCGTCGCCAAGCCCGCCGTCACCTCCCTCGCCGATCTCGACGCCATTGGTCAGGCAGCCATCGAATCGGATCGCCGATGGTGGGTCTTCTATTCCGAACGTCTCACCAATCGCGCCGTCATCGAGTGCGTGCATCGGGTGCAGTCCGGTGAGATTGGTGAGCTCGTGGCCATCACCGGGCTCGCACCTCATACGTTGGCGGCCGACAGCCGGCCCGAGTGGTTCTTCGATCCGACGCGCAGCGGCGGAATCCTCGTCGATCTCGCGGCACATCAGGCCGACCAGTTGCTCGCCCTCGCCGGCCCGGGCATCACCGAGGTCGTCGCGTCCTCGGTCGCCAACGTTGCACACCCCGCTCACCCAGGGTTCCAGGATGTCGGACGAATGTCGTTGCGCCACACGAGCCCGAGCGGCCGAGTGGTGTGGAGCGATCATCGAGTGGACTACCTCTCACCCGCAGGGCTCGGCACCTGGGGTGACGTGCGGCTGTCGATCACGGGAACGACCGGAACGATGGAGGTCCGCTCCAACATCGACCCCGTCGGTCAGCCGGGCAGCGAGCACCTCATCCTTGTCGATCACACCTCCGCCCGGCGCGTCGATACCGCCGACGTCGAGTTGGACTGGGCCCATCGCCTCCTCGCCGACATCGAACACCGAACGGACACCTTCATGAGCCACGACCACGTCCTCGCAGCGTGCGACATGGCGCTCCGAGCCCAGCAGCGGGCAGAACGGCCATGACCCGCCCGTTGCGAGTTGGTGTGGTGGGGCTCGGCATCGGCCAAGCCCATCTGTTGGCGTACGTCTTGGCACCAGAACTGTTCGACGTCGTCGTCGTCGCCGACACCGATGATGCGCGGCGTGCCCAGGCCAGTTCCGACTGGGGAGTGCCGGCAGTCGCAACCCTCGACGAGCTGCTCGACGTCGACCTCGACGTCGTCGATATCTGCACGCCGCCCGGGCATCACGAGGCTCAGTGCGTGGCCGCGCTCACCCGCGGACGACACGTCATTTGCGAGAAGCCGTTGGTCGCCGACCTCGACGCATTGGGGCGGCTCGAAGCGGCTGAGGCGGCGGCCGAGGGCTGCCTCATGCCGATCTTCCAGTACCGCTTCGCCCCCGGAATCGCACGAATGCGAGCCTTCGTCGAAACCGGCCTGGTCGGTCGCCTCCGTCTGGCGACCTCAGAGACGTCGTGGTGGCGCGACGCGGCCTACTACGCGACACCGTGGCGAGGAACCGTCGCTGGCGAGGGCGGCGGCGCCGTGTTCGGACACGGCACCCACGCGCACGATCTGCTCAGTTTCATCGCCGGTCCGTTGGTGCGAGTTCAGGGTCAGACGGCGACGCTGGTCAACGACATCGAGACCGAGGACTGCGCAACGGCGTTCGGCGCGACTGCCGATGGCGGTCTCGTGTCGATGGCGGTCACGCTGGGCTCGCTCCGCGAGATCACCCGCCTCCGGTTCTGCTTCGAACACGTCACCGCCGAGTCCTCCCTCGACCCGTACGAACCCGGGAACGAACCGTGGTCCTTCGACTGGGCGACCCCCGAGCTGGCCGCCCAAGCCAACGAGGTCGAGCGATCACTCCCACCGTCGCCCAACGGGTTCAGCGGCCAGTTGGCGGCCTTCCACCATGCCGTGACCACCGACGCACCGCTCCCGGTCACGCTGGCCGACGCCCGTCGAGCGCTCGAGTTGGTCACCGGGTGGTACGAGTCGGCACGAACCGGACGAGCCGTCGAGCTCCCTCACCACTGAGCAGTCACTCCGACGCGGCGGGCCGATCCACCGTTAGCTACCATCGCCGCAGCCGCCTCCGGGCCGCATCGACCGCGTGAACGTCTCGACGAGGAACCCCATGATCCACACCAGCCCGCTGCCCGACGTCGAGATCCCCCAGATCACGCTCAGCGACTACGTGCTCCGGCGCGCTCGCGATCTGGCGGACAAGCCCGCCCTCATCGATGGGCCGACCGGCCGGGTGCTCACCTATGGCGAACTGGACCGAGGCGCACGATCTCTGGCCGGCGGACTCGTTGCCCGCGGGTTCGGACCCGGTGACGTCTTGGCCATCATGGCCCCGAACATCCCCGAGTACGCCATCATCTTCCACGGCGTGGCCCTGGCCGGTGGCACCATCACCACCATCAACCCGTCCTATACCGAGGGCGAAGTTCACCATCAGCTCGTTGATGCCGGCGCCTCGCTGCTCATCACCATCCCGATGTTCCTCGACGTCGCCACGGCCGCTGCCGCCGAGACCGGTGTTACCGACATCTTCGTTCTGGGCGACGCCGGCACTGCCCATCCGTTCAGCGAACTCATGGGCACACCGCTCGCCGACCAGGTGCCGGTACCGATTGATTCGGTCGTCGCGCTGCCCTACTCCTCGGGGACCACCGGCCTGTCCAAGGGCGTGATGCTGACCCACCGCAACCTGGTCGCCAACGTCGCGCAGGTCGTCGGAGCGAGCGGGCTCGCCGAACATGAGGTGCTCATTGCGGTGCTCCCCTTCTTCCACATCTACGGCATGCAGGTGCTGATGAACTGCGGGCTCGCGGCGGGGGCCACCATCGTGACCATGCCCCGCTTCGACCTCGCCGAGTTCCTCCAACTTCACCAGACTCACCGCATCACCCGGTCGTTCGTGGCGCCCCCCATTGTCGTCGCCCTGGCGAAGCACCCGATGGTCGACACCGTCGATCTCACCCACCTTCAGCAGGTGTTCTCCGGCGCCGCACCACTGTCCGCTGAGCTGGCGCTCGAAGCGGGTGGCCGACTCGGCTGCGAGGTCGTGCAGGGGTACGGAATGACGGAACTGTCGCCGGTGTCGCACCTCACACCTCCCGGAGGATTCGTGCCCGGCTCAGTCGGTATCACGGCTCCCAACACCGAGACGCTGATCGTGGATCCGGTCACGCTCGAGGCACTCGGGATCAACGCCGAAGGCGAGGTCTGGGTGCGGGGACCGCAGGTCATGTTGGGATATCTCAACAACCCGAGCGCCACCGAGGCCACCATCGACGCCGACGGCTGGCTCCACACCGGCGACATCGGATACATCGCCCAGAACGGTCACCTCTTCATCGTCGATCGGCTCAAGGAACTCATCAAATACAAGGGCTTCCAGGTGCCACCCGCCGAGCTCGAAGCACTCCTACTGACGCACCCCTCGGTCGCCGACGCGGCGGTGATCGGCGTCGCCGACGAAGCGGCCGGCGAGATTCCGATCGGCTACGTCGTCCTCAAAGAGGGCCACTCCGCGACGCCCGACGAGATCCGCGAGTTCGTT
>JBBRSC010000061.1:0-14160 GCA_038245795.1 Acidimicrobiales bacterium | reverse complement strand
CTCGACCATCGTGTCGACAGCCACAACTTCGGTGCCCGCGATCTCACGATGTCACCGTCGATCTCGATCGCAGCCGACAAGGCCGGTGTCGCGGATGGCAAGGTCGACATCGCGGAGTTGTGCACCCCGTTCACCCATCAAGAGACGATCGCGGTGAACGCGTTGGGCCTCGGCAGCAATTGCGTGGTGAACCCGTCGGGCGGCCCGCTCGCCGCCAATCCCATGATGGCAGCCGGGCTGATCCGGTTGGGCGAAGTCGCCAATCGGATCATGGACGGAACGGCTGACCGTGGGGTGGCACATGCCACGAGCGGTCATTGCTTGCAACAGAATCTGATCGCCGTGCTGGAAGGTGAGGGCTGACATGAGTGGAGCCAATCGAGTCGCAGTTGTTGGCATCGGCCAAACCAAACACGCCGCCGTCCGGGGCGACCTGTCGTTGCCCGGGTTGTTGCGAGAGGCCGCGCAGCGGGCCCTCGACGACGCCCATCTCACGATGGACGACATCGACGCAGTCATTGTGGGCAAGGCACCCGACTTCTTCGAGGGCGTCATGATGCCCGAGTGCTATCTGGCCGAAGCCATTGGGGCGGTCGGCAAACCATTGCTACGAGTTCACACCGCTGGCTCCGTCGGGGGTTCGACAGCCATCGTCGCGGCCTCGCACATCGAAGCTGGTGTGGCCGAGCGGGTGCTTACGATTGCGTGGGAAATGCAGTCGTGCTCTGAAGCGATGTGGGCGTTGTCGTTCCAGATCCCGTTCCAGCAGCAACTGGTCGCAGGAGCGGGCGGCTACTTCGCCCCGTTCATCCGCGAATACATGCGCCGGAGCAACGCACCCGACGACATCGGCATCCTGGTGGCCCTGAAGGATCGGCTCAACGCGTTGAAGAACCCCTACGCGCATCTGCACGAACCCGACATCACCTATGACTCGGTCAAGGAGTCGTTCATGTTGTGGGAACCGATTCGCTACTCCGAGACCTGCCCATCGAGCGACGGTGCCATCGCCATGGTTTTGGCGAGTGAGTCTGCGGCCGAGGCGAGTGCTGCGGCGTCAGGTGTACCTCCGGCATGGGTGCTCGGCACATCGATGCGCTCCGAGCCGGCGATGGCCTCCGGCCGAAATCAGGTGTCGCCACAGGCCGGCAAAGACTGCGCCGCCGATGTGTTTCGCCAGGCGGGTATCACCAACCGTCGCGCCGAGATCGACGTCGTCGAGATGTACGTGCCGTTCAGTTGGTATGAGCCGATGTGGCTGGAGAATCTTGGGTTTGCGGAGGAGGGCGAAGGCTGGAAGCTCACCGAGGCGGGCGTGACCCACATGGATGGCGACCTCCCGGTGAACTGCTCGGGCGGCGTGCTGTCGACGAACCCAATTGGGGCCTCAGGTATGTTGCGCTTCGGCGAGGCAGCCATGCAGGTTCGTGGCCAGGCAGGCGCCCACCAGATCGACGGCGCCAAGAAAGCGCTCGGCCACGCCTACGGCGGCGCAGCACAGTTCTTCTCCATGTGGGTCGTCGGAGCCGACAAGCCCTAAAAAAAACAACCGTTCTGGGTGCGAAACGACCGGCAATAGCCGGGTGTGTCGCAGCCAGAACGGGATGTGTGCGGGGTCCGCGCCCGATTAGCTGATGGGCTTCGAGCCGTACTTCTGGCTGGCGGACAGACCCATGTTTTCGGCGGGGTACGAACCGCTGGGCACGTAGACCGTCTCCTCAGTATCAAGAGGCTCGGCGTAGAACTGCGACGCCCACTTACGGAACTTCATGATGGGTCCATCGGTGTCAGCGAGTGCCGGACGCACGAGATGCGCCTTGTTCTCCCAGATCGGCTTGTCTTCTCGAACCTGACGATCGACCTCGCTGACGAACGCATCGCCGACCGTGCTCGAGAACGAATCGTCGCCGAGCTTGCGGACACAGAAGTTGAAGCGCATTTCGCACTTCTCCTCGTCGACGGGTGTGTTGCAGCCCATGAGGTAGGTATCGACGATGCCGCTGAAGCGGACGATCGAGAACCCGGGGCCCACTTGGTCGGCATCGATGCGACCGTTCACGACGCCCTTCGGCGTGGGGAACTTCTGTGTCGACCGCATCTTCGAAACAGGGCCTGTGGTGTCGTAGCTGTCGAGGACCGGGACCTCTTCGGTGTTGTGCACGTAACGGAAGTGGGCGGCATCGACTCCGTTCTCAGCGAGTTCCTGCCACGGCGCCGCGATCTCGTAGAACTTCGTGATCATGTCGGTGAAGTTCTCGGGGTCATTGAACTCCGGGATCTCGGGGATCTCCCAGAGCGGCTCGGCATCCTCGGGGTGATACCACACCATTGTCAGACCGTTGCGCTCCACGGTCGGATACGTCCGTAGCGTTGCCTTGCCGTTCGTGCGTTTCGAATAGGGGATCAGGGTGTTCTTTCCATCGGCGTCGAAGCGCCAGCCGTGGAACGGACACGCGATCTCGCAGTCCATGACGACGCCGCCGTGGCCGAGATGGGCCCCGAGGTGTGGACAAAAGGCGTCTTGAACATGGGCCGTGCCGTCGGCGCCGCGCCACCAGACCAAGTGCTTGCCGAAATAGAACAGCGGCTTGGTAGCGCCGATCTCGACGTCAGCTGGCCAACCTATCTGGTACCACCCGAACGGAATCGGGAATGGTGATCGCTTGCTCATGAGACACCTCAAAAAACTAGAACACGTTCTACTTTACTCGGTTCAGTGTCTTATGGGAACCTCGCTGCTGCCTCAGCCCAAGCAGCCGACCGGGCCAGATCACGGTCGGCACCTCGGTGGCCTGTCCACCATCCGCGGTCGGCGGCCCAGAGCGCAGACTCGACCCCGCGAGCGACACACCAGGCAGTGACCCGCGCAGCGTCGAGGCCGGTTGAATCGGCGACAAGTTTGGCGCGGTTTGCGAGTTCAGCGGCACTGGCGACGACGGCGGTCCATTCCCCAACCTGTGTCAACAGCGGCCACGGGTCAAATGCCAGGTCGCCGTGGACAGGCTTCGGGTCGATTGCGCGCCAGTTGCTGGACGCAAGCTCGCTGTCGATGTCCAAGTCGTCGCGAAGGATGTTGCCGGGGTTGAGGTCGCCATGCGCAAGCCCACACAGATCGGCTTCACCCGCAAGGGTGCTCAGGAGATCGACGGCCTGGCGACACAGCCCGGCGCCGACGGTGAGATGTTCCGCGACCGGGAGTCCCGCGTCCCGCAGCGTCGACCCGGGTCGCAGTCGGCGGAGCAGCAATGCCCAGTCGCCCGCATCAGTATCGAGCACCTCAACAGCGCCAGCGCCTCGCCACGCCGCGAGCGCTGCGCCTTCGTTGCGCGCCTCGGCGTGAGGGAACGAGAGTTTCACGACGACGTCGATTCCGGTCTGTGTCGTGGCGGGCGCCGTCCATCCCGCCATTCCAGTGTCGAACGGCTCACCGAGGACGAGCTCCCAGCGTTCTGCGGCCCGCGCCGCACGCGCTGGAATGGACTGAAGCCACTCTGGTCCGCCCTCGTTGGCGGCGATCGCTTGACGCAAGGTGGTTGGAATCGTTACCGCCACGTCGCCAGTGTGGCGCACCGGCAACACCTTGGGGGTGCGATCCGAGCCGTCACCCCGGAGGGGTATCGAACCGACGTCGACGTTGCTACAAATCGAAGACCCGCATGGCGTTCTCGCGGAGGAACTTCGGCCACACTTCATCCTTGAAGGGGACGTTCGGCATGTCGGTGAAGATGCGTTGCAGACTCAGCCCCATCGGGAAGTAGCCGGCGTACATGATCTTGTCGGCGCCGCGCGTGTTGGCGTAGTCGATGATCGCCTTGGGGTAGTACTTCGGAGCAAAGGCGGACGTCGAGTAGTACAGGTTCGGCCACTTCAGCATCAGCTTCACGGCCAGTTCGGTCCATGGCTCTGCGCCATGGCGCATCACGAACTTCAGGTCGGGGAAGAAGTAACACACCTCGTCGATCAGCTCGACCTTCTGGGGTGCCATCGGCACTCGGGGTCCGGGGACGCCGACACAACACAGCACCGGGATGTCGAGTTCGCAGCACTTCGAGTACACCGGGTACATGCGCTTGTCGTTGATTGGCACCCCCGGATTGCAGCCCGCCGGGAACAGTTGCACGCCCTTGAGATCGTACATCTCCGACGCCTTGACGATCGCCTGGATGGCCTTCATTCCGTCGTTGGGATCCACCGACAGCGAGGGCAGGAACCGATCCGGATGCTTGTCGAGCGCCTCACGTTGGACGCCGCCGTCGCCGCCGTAGCCGATGAGCGCCTTCTCGATGCCGTAGAGGTCCATCTGATCGAGGGTGAAGGCCACGACGTCGCCCTCGGTCGGATCCTCTGGCACTTCCTTGAACATGTACTGCGCCGGGAACTTGAATCCCTGCGACTCGGCGTCGCGCAGATTCGGCTTCAGGAAGTCGTACCAGCGTTCCTTCTGTCCCGGCTCGGGGATCCCGAGCATCAGGTCGACGATTCCTACATCAGTTGGCATTCCCATGCCCCAAAACTAGAACACGTTCCAGTCCTGCGCTGACCGAACTGGCGTCAGTCTGCCGCCGCCAACAGTCCGGCCCGACTCGCAACGCCCGAGACCCGCCGTGATTCCCGGAGAAAATTCCGGTCGATCCCGTTGGTGAGGTAGACGAACGACAACCCGGTGGCGGGATCGGCCCACGCGACCTGTCCGCCGGCGCCGTTGTGGCCGAAGGCCTTCGCCGACACCGTGTGGCCCATCCCGCGGAGGTGCGACTTCCCGTCGTCATTGGCGACCACGAGGCCCAACGATCGGCTGGCCGGTGTCCGGAGTACCGGATCCGGGAACATATTGCGCACGTTCGAGGTGCCGTCCGCCAGCCACGGCCCGTTCCAGAGTCCACCCTGATTGTGGAGGAGCGCTTGGTAGTACAACGCCAGATCCGCTGCCGTCGACACGCCACCACCGCCGGGAACTCCCACCGCACGCGCGTCGGGGTGATTGAACCCCAACAGCACCTCGGGCGTCACCTCGCCCAGGTCATAGTCGGGCACCCCGAAGACCGCTTCGAGTTCCGCCGCCGTGGGAAACGAGCCGCTATCGACGATGGTCGCGATATCTCCCTGTCGATCGGCGGGAACCCCGAGTGCGAGCTTCGACAAGCCGAGCGGCTCCGCGATCCGTGCCGCGATCGACTCCCCAGCCGTCCGCCCGTCGACGATGTTGATCAGCTCGCCCAGCACCCAATGCGCGGAGGTGGGGTGGTACTCGAATTGTGTGCCCGGCTCCCAGGACAAACGCCAGCCTTCCATGGCCTCCCGACGTGCCTCTCGGGTGCCCCAGGTTCTCGGCCCCAGAGGCGCCCGCGGGAACCCACTCGTATGGGTCATGAGATGGGCAACGGTCACAGCTCCCTTGCCGTTGGCCCCGAAGCCCGTAAAATGATCAGCCACCAGGTCGTCCGGTGTGAGGTGGCCCTCGTCGAACAGTTGCCACATGACCCCGGCGATCAGCGCCTTGGTGCAGCTGAAGAAGACATACCGGGTGTCGTCGGAGGCGTCGCCGAACGTCTCCGTCCACGCCACCTCACCGTCGAGGCCCACCGCGACCTGGCACGACGGCAAGACGCCGTCGTCGATCTCCTGGGTGAGACGGGTGCGGAATTGATCGAGGCGGGCAGGATTCAGTGACATCGTGGCGAACGGTAGCCTGCCGCCCATGGCCCGTATCCACGTTCTTGTCGTGATCGGCAGCCTTCGCGCCGAGTCATCCAACCGCCAGATCTGCCAGCGGTTCGCGGATCTCGCTCCGCCCGATGTCGACGTGGCCGTTGCTGAACTGCACGACATCCCGCTGTATCACGAGGACATCTACCGGGACAGCCCCCCGATGGCGGTCGAGACGCTGAAGGCGCTCGTGACTGCGGCCGATGCTGTCGTCTTCAACACACCGGAATACAACGGCGGCGTCGCCGGCGTGGTCAAGAACGCCATTGACTGGTTGAGCCGGCCGGCGTTTGCAGGAGTGCTCGTCGGCAAGGTGGCTGGCGTCATCGCGGCGTCACCGAGCCGGTCACTGCCTGAACGATCGGCGACGCAGGCGCACGAAGCGCTGGCCATCTGCCTCGCGCAGATGATCCCCGAGTTCGTGGCCGTGAAACTGGCCCCGACAGCGCTCGATTCCGGGACCGAGGAGTACGCGTTGCTCACCATCGCGCTCGATCAGCTCTGGGCCTCGATCATCGCCGCTTGCGAAGCACAGTCGCTGGCGGCGTCGACTCCGAACGAGGGGGAGCGCGATGTTTGATCTGAGCGATCGAGTAGTGGTCATCACCGGCGGCAATGGCGGAATCGGGCTGGCGATGGCTCACGCGGTCGCAGAGGCGGGTGCTTCTGTGGCCATCTGGGGACGCAACGTCACCAAGAACGACGCCGCTGCGACGGAGCTGCGCGACGCCGGCCACGACGTGGTCGCGCTCGCCGCCGACGTCACCAACGAATCCTCCGTCGACGATGCTTTCGCCAATTCGCTGGCGGCGTTCGGCAAGGTCGACACCATGATCGCCAACGCCGGTATGGGCTTCCCGGGCGCTCTCCACGATCTCTCACTCGACACGTGGCGACAGGCAACTGCGGTGAACCTGGATGGCGCGTTTCTGTGTTTTCGGGCCGCTGCTCGACACATGATCGAGCGCGGCGGCGGCGGAGCACTCGTCGGCGTGTCGTCCACGAGCGCCATCCACGGCGCGGCCGCCAATCAGGGATACAGCGCGGCCAAGGCGGGCGTCGCCAGCCTGGTCCGCGGCCTCGCCGTTGAGTTGGCACGACACCAGATCCGCGCGAACACCTTGATGCCCGGCTGGACGGAGACCGAGATGACTGCGCCCCTCATGGGATTCGAGAAGTTCATGGCCGCCACCCTCGCCCGGACGCCGGTGCGTCGATGGGGCGTTCCTGCCGACATGGGTCCTGCGGCCGTCTTCCTTGCCGATCCCACGCTCACCTTCCACACGGGCGACACCGTGGTCGTCGATGGCGGTTACACCGTGTTCTAGCGGGGAGTGCTCCTCGTCCGGCGCCGTGCGGGGTCTGGCTGACGTAGGCTCTGAGTTCTCAGAAACCGTCGTGCCTGTGGCACGCAAACAGGGAGCATCAGATGCGGGTCGTCGTTGATTTCGATGTGTGCGAGTCCAACGCAGTGTGCATGGCCGTTGCGCCCGAGGTCTTCGAGGTGCGCGACGACGACTTCTTGTACGTATTGATCGACGAACCGCCAGAAGAACTTCGCGCCAAGGTCGAAGAGGCCGTTCGTCGCTGCCCCAAACAGGCCATTTCGCTCGAGGGCTGAGCCTGCTCTGTGCCGCCGAGAGGGCAGGGACGAACATGGACAAGGTCACCATCGTGGGGGCGTCACTCGCCGGTCTGAGTGCCGCTGAGGCGTTCCGGGAACAGGGTTTCTCTGGCTCGATCACGGTGATCGACGGTTCGCCGAGCCTCCCACCCGACCGTCCACCATTGTCCAAGGCCGTGCTGATCGGCACCATGGAACCCGAGGCTGCCCGTCAGCCAATGGCATCACGTCTCGACGAGTTGGATCTCACGATGATGCTCGGGCATCGAGTGTCGGGCCTCGATGTCACGTCGACATCGGTCACGCTCGACGACGGATCGATGATCACTGGCGACAGCATCGTGATCGCGACCGGTGCCTCCCCCCGGCACCTCCCCCTGGAGTTGTCGGGCGGGCGTTCGCTCACCGGGGTGCACGTTCTGCGAACGCTCGAGGATGCGATTGGACTCCGAGCAGAACTCGACGCCTCGCCCGCCCGAGTCGTCGTGATCGGCGCGGGGTTCATCGGCGCCGAGGTGGCCGCATCGTGTCGATCACGCGGGCTTGCGGTGACGATGGTGGAAACTCAGCCACTGCCGCTGCAACGGGTCCTGCCAGGTGCCATCGGGTCGTTCGTGGCCGACCTCCATCGCGACGAGGGTGTCGATGTGCGGCTCGGAGTCGGGGTGGCCGAACTTCGGGGATCTGATCGGGTCGAGCAGGTGGTGCTCGCCGATGGCACCATCATCGATGCCACCGTGGTTGTGGTCGGGATCGGAGTGATCCCCGGGACGTTGTGGCTCGAGGATTCTGGGCTGGAACTCGGCAACGGGGTCCGTGCCGATGGAACGTGTCTCGCCGCGCCCGGGATCGCCGTTGCCGGAGACGTGTGCGAATGGCCCAACGAACTGTTCGGCGAGCTGATGCGGGTCGAGCAATGGGAGAACGCCATCGAGCAGGGCGCACACGTTGCGCGACGACTCCTGGCGGGAGATGCCGGCACCGCCATGATGTTCCGACCGGTTCCGTGGTTCTGGTCTGATCAATACGATCGCAAGATCCAACTCGCCGGGCGAGTCGCCGCGACCGACGAGTTGGTGGTCGTGGACGGCTCGATCGAGGAGCGTCGATTCATCGCCCTGTTCCGACGGGCCGATCGGTGTGTCGCCGTCCTGGGCGTCAATCGACCACGCCACGTCGTCCAGCTCCGAATGAAGATGTCCGAAGCGCTGTCCTGGAGCGATGCGTTGGCACACTTCTCGTGACCACCACCACCGTCACGTTGCTGGCGATCGCACTGGGGTTCGCCATGTGCGACTGGCTTGCCGTGGCGACCGGGTCGCGTCGAGCCGAGTACTTCTTCAAACCGGTCACGATGATCCCGTTGATCATCGCGGCCGCCACCATGGATTGCACCCGACCGGAACAGCGGAATTGGTTCGTCGTCGCACTCGTGTTGTCGCTCCTCGGCGACATCTTCCTGATGCTTCCCGATGAGGAGACCTATTTCGTCCCGGGTCTCGGGAGCTTCCTGCTCGGCCACCTCGCCTACATCGGTGGTTTGATCGTGGGCGATCTGAACAGCGTTGCCTTCGTGGTCGGTGTGCTGCTCGTCGCAAGCCTCATCGTTGCGATCGCTCCGAAGATCGTCGCCGGAGCTGTCAAACATGATCGACGTCTCGGGGTGCCGGTCCTTGCGTACATCCTCGTGATCTCAGTGATGGTCGCCTCCGCGATCGGGACCGGCGTGGCGGCGGCCATTGCGGGCGCAGGGTTGTTCTATCTCTCGGACTTCAATATCGGCTGGTCTCGGTTCGTCAAGAACTATCCCGCTTCCCGCATTGTGATCATCACGACCTATCACGCAGCGCAGATCCTGCTGGTCGTGTCGCTGGCGGGTTGACCCACTAGTGGTGCAGACGTCAGCTGACCCAGCGATGACTAAAACTTCGTTGTGCCAGGGTCCCCGGCGACCACGCGCCCCAGGCCCCCCACACCGCTCGGCGAGTGCGTTCCGTCCAGATGATGCTGGAGGGCTCGACAATCCGCTTCACCACTTGGCGAATCCCGCGCTCGTACACCACGTATCCAGCCCACACACCCGGGTAATCCTTGGTGGAGCCGACCTCGGTCCAGCGAACACCGGAGACGAGTCGCGAGCGATTCCGATGGGTATGGCCGCTGGTGCCGATGAGTCGTGGATTGGCCCGCCGCAGATCCCGGACGATCGGATTGGCTGCGATCGACGGAATGCCTCGAGGGAGATACATCGGCCAGGGGGTCGCTTGTGGTTGGTGGTGCACCACGATCATCGCCGGGCTGTCAGCTTCGGCCACGGCATCACACATCGCCGCGCGGTGGGGGCGCCATACGCCGATATCGATGCTGTTCACCGTTGAGTCCACCAACACGATCCGCAGACCGTCCACGTCAATACTCGACACGTCGCGATGCATGATCGCTCCGAGGCGATCTGCTTCCCGATATGGGTCGACGGTACTGGCGAGACTCCGATCATGGTTGCCGGGAATCATGTCGACGGGGACCGCGCAGTTCCCGAAGACGTCCCCTGCCAACGACCACGAATGTGCGTGGCTGACGTGAACGATGTCGCCCTTGAGCACGATTCGTTGGGCGCCCCAGGACAACGCCTCGTCGAGTCCCGCCGCGGCGCACCGGACCGGGTGCGCTCGCTCTACCGGTACTCCGGGTTCTGTCATGCGGTTTCCGAGCCCGAACCGTCGATTGCCGAGGTGGAGGTCGCTCATGGTGGCGAACCGGTAGAGCTCCTGACCCAAGTTGTCAGCGGACGTGCTCGCAGTGGTCTCGGCGACGGTCGCGCCGTTGAGTTGCAGGACCACGTGAGTGCTCGTGTCGGGTTCGAGCCCCTCGATGGTGAAGCCACCAGGCCCGCCGACGGATTCGAACTCATGTCGCCCACCATCCCACGTGAGGACAGCGCTGCCCGCGTCGAGTGCCCCCCAGATCACCTGCATCGACCGCGGCTCGACGGCGAACACCGTGAGTCGTTGCGATTGGGGCGCCATCAGGCCGGAGGGTCCGATGCCAACGGATCAGTTGCGACCGCGCCGAGCGATCGCCGGACCCTGACAGTCAACGCGGTGTGTACAGCCAGCATTTCTCGATGCTGCGCAAGGGTGATGGCACCCTGGGGGATGGGGTGTCCGTCGAAGAAGGTGTCGACGGCTGTCGCAATCTCTGGTCGATAGAGCGACGTGATGCCCGACGCCATTCGAACGATGCTGTTCGACGGGAATCGCTCCACCAGCGAATCCCAGTTCGATGAGACGAAGGTCCAGGCGCCAGCGCCGAGCTGCGGATTGCCCATCGCCAACGCCAATTGGTACGGGGCGTCCTGAATGCGGATCTCGGTGCGGCACATCTCCAGGAACTCCTGGAACGCGCTGTTGGATCGGAACCGGGTGAACGCATTGAGGAGTCGCCGTTCCTCCTGCGGGCTGTTCGGCGCGTGGAACCTGTCGACGAGTTCGGCGAAGAATCGGTGGTCGCCGTGCGTGGCCGCAACGACCAGGGCGGCGGCGCGCAGTTCCGGGTCGATGCTCGAGTCGTCGGCTCGCGTTCGCGACTCCTCGATGACGCGGGGATTGTCTCCGACCGCACCAGCGACGGTCCAGATGACCGCTGCGTGTTCGGGCAGAAGGCCCGGATCATCGAGGCGTCCGGAGGTGAGTTCGGCTGCCAGCGATTGGATGATCTCGGGTCGATCGAAGGTCATGCGCGACAGATCGGACACGATTCCGGCGATCCGTCTCCACACGGGAACGTGCTCGGTCCCGGCGAGTGATCGCATCGCCTCGAGCACACTCCCGATATCGAGTCGGTCGGCGAGCACCAGCGCCCAGGTGTCATCGAGCAGCGTGAACTGCTCGACGGCAGACAGATCAGTGGCGCTGGACACCAGCGCCTGGTGGAGGTCGGGTTCGTACGCTGTCCGATAGAAACCCACTGACCCAGCGTTGGCTTGCACAGGGATGGCGGACGGATCGCGATCCAGCTCCTGACGTTCACCGTCGAGGAGCACTCGTTCGGTGGAGTCGCCTGAGCGGAGCGAGACCGGGATCACCCAGGAACGGTCCTCGACGGGTGTTGCGCCTGCGTAGGACATGCGCGATTGCGAGATGGTGAGGTGGGCGCGGGACGCGCTGACGGTGATGACGGGATGGCCACCCTGGAGGATCCACGAGTCCATGACCCGCCGGACGGGAACGCCCGATGTTTCCTCCAGCGCGTCCCACAGATCTGACGTCACGGTGTTGCCATACGCGTGCGTCGTGAGATATCGCCGAACACCGTCACGGAAGACCTCCGGGCCGAGGAACTGCTCCATCATCCGAAGGACCGCAGCACCCTTTTCGTACGTGAGGATGTCGAACATGCCTTCGGCGTCCTCGGGAGTCTGCACCTCGTACTCGATGGCGCGGGTCGACGCGAGGGAATCGGTGTGGAACGCCTCGGCCCGTGAGAGCCCGAAGGTGGTCCACACACCCCAGTCCGGTGCGTAGGCATCGACGCACGCCATCTCCATGAATGTGGCGAAGGCCTCGTTCAACCAGATTCCCGTCCACCAGTCCATGGTGACGAGGTCGCCGAACCACATGTGGGCGATCTCGTGGGCGATGACCGTAGCGGCGCGCTCGAGTTCCGCCTGCGTGACCGCATCGGGGTCGACGATGAGGAGGATCTCCCGGAAGGTCACACATCCCAGGTTCTCCATGGCACCGAAGGCGAAATCAGGAACCGCAACCAGGTCGAGGGAATCGCCTGGATACGCAATCCCGTAGTACTCCTCGAACCAACGGACACTGTGTACTGCAACATCGAGAGCGGTCTGGCAATGGTTCTGCGTGCCCGGTCGGCTGATGATGCGGACGGGCGTGCCGTTCACGTCGACCGGTTCTGTCGCCACGAGATCGCCGACGACCCACGCCACGAGATAGGTCGACATGGCCATGGTGTCGGCAAAGCGCACACGATCCGTCCCGTCGCCGAGTGGCTGGCGTTCCATCTCCAGGCCGTTGCTGACGGCGAGCATGTCAGAGGGGACGTCCAAGGTGACCGAGAACGTCGCCTTGCGATCCGGCTCGTCCCAACACGGGAAGGCCCGGCGAGCGTGGGGCGCCTCGAACTGCGTGACTGCCAGGCGGTGCTCGTTGCCATCGTCATCCCGGTAGACCGAGCGGTACAACCCGACAAGTTGGTCGTCCCACACGCCCGAGTAGACAACGGTGAGCGTCGTGGGCCCAACCTCGAGATCAGCGTCCAGATGAATGTGCAGGCGCTCAGTTTCGGCAACCACATCCCATCCGGTGATCGTCGCTCCCGGAGTGGTGATCGACGCCACGTTCAGGCCCACGAGATTGCAGATCAGCAGCGACGTGGGTTCCGACACGTCCAACGACACCGTGACCTGACCGTCGAATCCGTCGTGACTGGGATCCACCGACATGGCGATGTCGTAGTGGGTAGGCGTCAGCCAGCGGGGAAGGCGGTGTGGGTCGATGCTCGGTTGGGTCACGGGTGCGAGCGTATCGGTACGCTGGCGGACAGCCGACTCGCTCGCCGGAGTGGCGCGGATCAACTTCCTGAGGAGCTCGTGACCATGGGCCACACCTGTTTCGACGTGACGATCGACAGCCATGTCGCTCATCTGCGGCTGTGCCGTCCTGACGCATACAACACGATGACCCCTGAGTTCTGGGCGGAACTTCCAACCATCGTCACCGACCTCGATCAGCGGAGCGAGGCGCGGGTGATCGTGATTTCATCGTCGGGCAAGCATTTCTCCGCAGGAATGGATCTCTCGGTGTTCACCGGAGGCTCGACCCTGCTGGGAGGTGGCGGCGTCGCCGAAGAAGGTCGCAAACGGTCGAACCTCTGGATGGCCGTCCAACACCTGCAGGCCACGTTCACTGCCTTGGAGACTGCCCGAATGCCCGTGCTGGCGGCCATTCAGGGTGGCTGCATCGGCGGCGCAGTGGACATGGTCTGCGCAGCCGACATGCGATATGCCTCGGCCGACGCCTTCGTGTGCATCCAGGAAATCAATATCGGGATGACCGCCGATGTCGGGACGCTGCAACGCCTGCCGAAGCTCATCCCCGAGGGCATCGCCCGAGAATGGGCGTACACGGGTGATCGGATCACTGCGCAACGCGCCAAAGAGGCCGGCTTCGTCAACGAGGTCTTCGAGACCCACGAGGCCCTCCTGGAGGGCGTGATGGAGATCGCTCATCGGATCGCCCGGCACTCGCCGCTCGCGATCTGGGGAACGAAAGAGATGATCAACTACACGCGGGATCATTCGGTTACCGACAGCCTGAAGTACATGGCGGGTTGGCAATCGGGAATGTTCCAGGGCGGCGACATGGCCGAGGAGTTCACCGCCAAGGCAGAAGGCCGGCCGGCGTCGTTCGAGGAGATTCCGTCCCGCCCCGACGCATGGTGAACGACGTTGTCCTCAGCACCGAAACGTGCGATGAGCGCACGACATAGTGTCCGCCTCGAGGAGCGTCAGATCTGGCTTCGGCCGCGTTCGGTCACGGCGCGGCGGCGCGCTTCCACGTCCTCGCCCGACACTGCCGTGATCCACTCAGCGCTGACCCGGCCTTCGAGTGCCAGTGCTTCAGCGCCCGTCATGTCGGCGCCTTCGTCGTAGGTGCGAAGGATGCGTCGCACGCCGGCCGCATCGTTCGATGCCACGTCGGCTGCCAGCTTCAGGGCATGAGCCATCAGCTCATCATGGGGCACGACATGGTTGACGAGGCCCCACGCCACGGCGGTCCGGGCATCGACGAAGTTGCCGGTCGCCG
>JBBRSC010000060.1:0-14257 GCA_038245795.1 Acidimicrobiales bacterium | reverse complement strand
GTTGCTCGCGTCGCCGACCCAGGCGATCGTCAGGTGTTCGAGGGTGCCGAACTCGGCGCGGATTGTCAGGAAGTCCGCCAGGATCTGGATGGGATGGTTGAGGTCTGAGAGCAGGTTGATGACCGGCACGCTCGACGCCTCAGCCAAGCGCACGAGCTTGTCGTGCTGGAAGACCCGGGCGGCGATCAGAGGGCCGTAGCCCGACATCAGTCGGGCCAGATCCTCGGCGGACTCGCGCACGTCGATGCCGATCTCATCGTTGCGCATGGCGATGGGATGGCCGCCCAGCTCGAAGACGGCCGTCTCCATCGAGGCCCGTGTTCGAGCCGACGGTTTCTCGAAGAGCAGCGGCACACTCCGTCCTGCCAACAACTGGGGTCGATCGATTGCCTCGCTCAGATCGAGCACGGCGTAGAGCTCGTCGACGTCGAGATCTGTGATTTCGAGGAAGTGTCTCATTGGAGGACCTCGGTGAGGATGGTCAACGCGTGATCGATCTCATCGTCCGAGATCAGCAACGACGGCGCCAACCGGAGCGCCGTTGGCGTCACGGCATTGACGATGACGCCACGGGCCATGAGCTCGGCAGCAACCGCTCTCGAGTCCCGGCCGAGGGCGTCCACGTCGAGCTCGGCTGCCAGCAGCATGCCGAGCCCCCGGACCGACAGTACGGACGGCAGCGCGCTGAGACCGTCGGTGAGCAGTTGACCCGCATGCCGAGCTCGTCGGGGGACGTCCTCGGACATCATGATGTCGAGCACTGCTCGTGCGGCAGCAGCTGCCAGCGGTTGGCCACCGTAGGTCGTGCCGTGATCACCCGGCTCGAAACACTGGGAGATCTCCCGCCGGGCCCAACACGCGCCGATCGGCATCCCGTTGCCGAGCGCCTTGGCGAGCGTGACGACATCGGGTGCGATGCCGGAGTGCTGGAACCCGAACCATTCGCCGGTGCGGCCGAGCCCGGTCTGGATCTCATCCATCATCATCAGGACACCACGTTCAGTGCAGAGTTCGCGAACTGCCCGGAGGTATTCGACGTCAGCGGGGTTCACGCCTCCTTCGCCCTGTACCGGCTCCAACAACACCGCCGCCACGCTCGGATCAAGCGCGCTCCGGAGCGACTCGATGTCGTTCCACACCACGTGGCGGAAACCCTCGGGCAAAGGCTGGAAGACCTCGTGTTTGGTGGGTTGACCGGTGGCATGGAGCGTGGCGAGGGTGCGGCCGTGGAACGATCCCCAAGCGGAGATGACCACGTGGCGACCACGGCCGCCGAACTTGCGAGCCAGCTTCAGGGCGCACTCGTTCGCTTCGGCACCGGAGTTCGTGAAGAAGACCTGCCCGTCACCACCGAGGAGCGTGTCGAGCGAAGTCGCCAGGGGGCCATGGTGTTCGTTGCCGTAGAGGTTCGAGACATGCAACAGCCTCGATGCCTGCGCGGCGATCGCCGCGGCGACACCGGGATGGGCGTGTCCCAACGATGTCACTGCCAAGCCGTTGAGGAGATCCAGATACCGGTTACCGTCGCGGTCGACCAGCCAGGAACCGCTGCCCTCCACGAACATGACCGTCGGGGCCGCGTAGGTGGGCATGAGCGGACAGTGGTCCATCTCGGCAGTCGCCCCCATGGCGAGGCGATGTTGTTGGGTCATGAGGTCTCCTGGGCGGCGGTCACCATCGTGCCGACGCCTTCGTCGGTAAAGAGCTCGAGGAGCAGCGCGTGGGGTACTCGCCCGTCGATGAGGTGCACGCCGAGGACCCCATTGTCGATGGCGCGCAGGCACCCATCGATCTTGGGGATCATCCCGCCGGAGATCGTCCCATCGGCGATCAACGCTCGGGCATCGTCTGTGGTGACATGCTGAATCAGCGATTCGGGATGGTCGACGTCGCGGAGGACACCCGCAACGTCGGTCAAGAAGATCAGCTTTTCAGCTCGGAGCTCCTCGGCCACCGCTGCGGCGACCGCGTCGGCGTTGATGTTGAGTGCCTGGCCAGCGATATCAGAACCAATGGTGGAGATCACGGGAATCAGATCCAACGCCAGGAGGCGTTCGACAATCGACGCGTTGACCGACGTGACATCGCCGACGAAGCCGAGCTCTGGCGATCGGGCTTCAGCTTCGATGAGCCCAGCGTCCTGTCCGGAGAGTCCGACAGCGAGCGGGCCGTGAACGTTGAGCGCTGACACGATGTCGCTGTTGACCTTGCCGATCAACACCATCTGGGCGATCTCGAGTGTCTCGGCATCGGTGACCCGATGGCCGTCAACGAACTCTGAGGTCTTGCCCATTCGCTTGAGGAACTCGCCGATCTGCGGGCCACCGCCGTGGACGATGACCGGCTTCATCCCCACCTGGTGCATCAGCACGACATCGGAGGCGAACTGGCTGGCAAGTTCGGGCGACGACATGGCGTTGCCGCCGAACTTCACCACGACGATGCTCCCCTGGAACCGCTTGATGTACGGCAGGGATTGCAGGAGAACGTCGATGGTCATCTGACGGGCGATCGGCGCATCCGCCGCGGCGCTCGTCGTCAGGTCGATCATGGCGTCACTCCGACTCGCGGAAGGCCTGTGGTCTCAGCGAGCCCCGCCATGAGATTGACGCACTGGATGGCTTGGCCGGCCGTGCCCTTCACCAAGTTGTC
The DNA here is from genome assembly GCA_038245795.1 of Acidimicrobiales bacterium. GTDB lineage: Bacteria > Actinomycetota > Acidimicrobiia > Acidimicrobiales > Microtrichaceae > JBBRSC01. The sequence goes on along the minus strand of JBBRSC010000060.1, from coordinate 11,605 downwards.
GATGGCCGAGATCGCCACGACCGTGTGTGTGCGTTCATCAACCTGGACCGACAGGTGCGCCGAATTCGACCCCTGGCAGGACTTCGTCTGGGGAATGCGCTCCGACACGACGACAAACGGCTCGTCGGCGTAGGCATCGCTCAGGACGGCCAATGCCGATCGGCTCGTGTGATTGCCGAGGACGTTGCCGTAACACGTGGACAGGATGCCGCGGTTCATGGGCGCCAGGTGCGGCGTGAACAGGACGGTCGCTCCCGAATGCTGTTCCATCTCAGGCGTGTGTCGATGATCGAGCAGGCCATAGGCCGTGTAATTCTCGGCCACGGCGTTGAAGGTCGTGTTCGCCTTGGGCGGCTTGCCGGCACCCGACACGCCACACGCGGCGTCGACGATCACCCGGGACGGGTCGATGACTCCGGAGCGCACCAGCGGCGCCAACACCAAGTTGGCGCTGGTTGGATAGCAGCCCGGAGCAGCCACACACGTCGCCTCTCGCAGCTGGTCGCGGTACAACTCGGGAAGCCCGTAGACGAAGCGTTCGAGGAGCTCGGGGCAGGCGTGCGGTTCGCCGTACCAATCGTCGTAGATCGACGGGTCCCGATGACGGAAGTCGGCGGCGAGATCGACGATCCAACGGACGTTGCCGACGAGATCGGGAACGAGGGTTTGCGAGGCGCCGTGCGGCAGAGCGAGCACGACGAGGTCGACGTCGTCGAGCAGGTGCGGCTCGTAGCTGAGGAAAACCTCGTACGGAAACAGCGCGGCCAAGCTGGGAACCGCATCGGCGATAGCCACCCCGGCGTTGGATTCGGCCGTTGCCCAGACCACCTCGATCTCGGGGTGCGCCGCCGCAAGACGGATGAACTCTCCGCCCGCAAACCCGGAGCCCCCGATGATGCCAGTTCTGATCACTCGGGCACTGTAGCGGTTCATGCGACCTCCTGCACACTTATGCAGTGGATCCGGGGTGACCGTCGCAAACTGCGCCTACGAGCGGAGTTCAGCGCCGAGCGCCGCGGCGACGCTCAGGAGTGAGGCTCTCGCCTCGGTCAGATCCTCATCGGTCATCGTTCGGTCTGCCGACTGCAACCGAATCGAGCAGGTCAGGGAGCGAACATCCGCTCCGAGAGCCTCAGACCGGTAGACATCGAACAGCGTCGCGTCGGTTACCAAGGGATGCGCGCTCGACAGCGCATCGACCAACACGTGCGCTGAGACCGCCTCGTTGAGCACCAACGCCAGATCGAGATCCGAGGGAGGGAAGCGGCTGATCGGCGCAGCCGTCACCACTGCCTTCGGGATGTCGAAGAGCGCGTCGAGATCGAGCCGTACCCACCCCACCCGTTCAGCGATCCCCAACGCTTCGGTCACGATCGGATCGACCTCGCCCACCTCGCCGATGAGCATCCCACCGCTCGTCAGGGTGGCGGCGCGAGTTGGGTGCAGACCGGCGATCTCGGCAGATGTGACCCGCACCTCGGGACGTCCGAGCGACGCCACCACCGCGGTGGCGAAAGCGACCGCTCTGGTGGCATCGACGCCCGCCAGCGCGATCCCGAGTTCGTCCCACTCCTCATGCGTCTCCGCGCCGGGCCCCTGCGCAAAGCAATGGCCCATCTCGAAGAGCCAGACGCCGGTCGAGCGGCGAGCGGCGTTACGCGCCAGCGACAGGACGAGCCCCGGCAGCGTCGACGTTCGCAGCACGGACTCCTCCGTTACCAACGGATTCGTGACGCTCACCGCATCGGTCCGGATGCCGAATCGCTCGAGATCGCCAGGCGCCAGGAACGGCATCGGCTTCGCTTCGGAGACACCGAGTGCCCGTAACGTCGCTGCCGCCGTTCGGCGATCGCGCTGGATCTCGGTGAGCGCTCCCAAGCGCCCCCCCGACGAAGGGACCGTCTTGCCCAGCCGCTCGTAGCCGTGATGGCGGGCGATCTCCTCGACGACATCGATCTCGCCGGTCGAGTCGGGCCGCCACGATGGCAGCTCAACCAACAGGTCGGGGCCATGCGCGATCGCGGTGAAGCCGATCGGGTCGAGGTACGACGCCATCTGTTCAATCGAGATGTCACTACCGAGTAACGCGTTGACCCGTGTCGGGCGCACCGTGATCGGCGTCCGATCAGGGATGGAACCATCCGCGAACACGATCTCCCCAGGATGCAGCGTCGCGCCAGTGGCGATCGCCAGCTGTGCGAACCGAGCGCAGGCCGCTGAGGCGATATTGGGGTCGACGCCCTTCTCGAACCGGCTCGACGCCTCGCTTCGTAGTCCGAGTCGCTTCGATGTTGCGCCGATCGAGGTGGGCTGCCACCACGCGGCTTCGAGCAATACACGCGTTGTCGTTGCGGATATCTCCGTAGAGGCTCCGCCCATGACTCCTGCGATCCCGATGACGTCGTCGTTGCCGTCGGCGATCACGCCGTCGGTCGGGATGAGAGCGCGTTCCGCTCCGTCGAGCGTGGTGATCATCTCACCCTGGTTGGCTCGCCGGATGCGAAGGGTCGAGTCGGTCACCTTGTCGATATCGAAGGTGTGGCTCGGTTGACCGAACTCCAGCATCACGTAGTTCGAGATGTCGACGATGGAGTTGATTGGGCGCATCCCACAACGCGTGAGGCGAGTCGCCAACCAATCGGGGGATTCTCCGACCGTGATATCTGATAACACGAGCGCGGTGAATCGGCCGCAGAGTTCACCATCTTGAACGTCAACCGTGGCCAACGACTCTGCCGGGTCGCCGCTGGTCGGTAGTTCGAAGGACGGGAGCATGAACGCCGTCCCGAAGTGGGCGGCCAGATCGCGCGCCACGCCGATGACACTGAGGGCATCCGGTCGATTGGGCGTGAGATCTAGGTCGAACAGGGCGTCCGGTTCGATCTCGAGCGCTTCGCTGAGGGAAGTGCCGGGCACCGAGGCGGCGTCGAGAATCATGATGCCGGAATCATCCGACGCCAGCTCGAGTTCGGAGCCTGAACACAACATGCCGTTGGAGTATTCGCCACGTAGTTTGCGCCGGGCGATCTCCATGCCGCTCGGCATAGTGGTGCCAAGGGTCGCGAGCGGCACGAGATCGCCAACGGCCATGTTGAAGGCGCCACAACAGATCTGCAGTGGCTGCCCGTCGCCCGCGTCCACCTGCACGAGCTGGATACGATCAGCATCGGGGTGTGGCGCCAGTTCGAGCACTCGGGCCACGACGATTCCGTCGAGCTGGCCGCCGTAGCGGGTGACCTCTTCGCAGCAGAGGCCGAGCGCGCTCATGGCGTCGCCGATCACCTCGGGGTCATGGTGTGCGAGGCCGGGTGCGAACTCGCTGAGCCAGGAATGGAGTACCAACATCAGAACTGCTCCAGAAATCGAATGTCGTTGGTGACCAACTCGCGGATGTCCGACAACTCGAACCGTTCCTTGGCGAGGCGGTCGATGCCGAACCCGAAGGCGAACCCGCTGTACTCCTCGGGATCGATGCCTCCGGCCCGTAAGACATTGGGATGCACCATTCCGCAACCGCCGAGCTCCAGCCAGCCACCGTCGGGCGTGGAGATGTCGAACTCCGCAGATGGTTCGGTGAACGGGAAGAACGAGGGTCGCAACCGCGTGGTCCGGTCCTCGCCGAACATGGCTTTCACGAACAGTTCAATCGTTCCGGCGAGATCGGCGAACGTAATGCCCCGATCGATGACGAGGCCCTCGATCTGGTGGAACATCGGCAGATGTGTGGCGTCGGCAGTGTCGCGGCGGAACGTCTTGCCAGGGGCGACCATGTAGATCGGTGGTTCCTGGGTGAGCATCGTGCGGATCTGAACCGGCGAGGTGTGCGTTCGAAGGACCACGGTTTCGGGTTCACCGACATCGAGGTAGAGCGTGTCCCACATGGAGCGCGCTGGGTGCCCGTCGGGCATGTTGAGCGCTTCGAAGTTGTACCAATCAGACTCGATTTCGGGGCCTTCCTCGACCGTGTAGCCGAGGCCGACAAAGACATCTTCGAGCCATTCAGAAATCTGTCGGATCGGGTGCACATGGCCGATTCGGGGCGGATTCGTGACCTCGGAGAGATCCAGCCGTTCGGCATCGAGCAGTCGGCGTCGTTCGACGGCGGCCAAGGCGACCCGCCGCGTCTCGACCGCTCGTTCCATGTCGGATCGGGCTTCACCGATGGCACGTCCGGCATCCTTGCGGTCCCCAGCAGGAAGATCGCGCAAGCTTGCTTGGAGCGACGCAATGGTCGATGTCTTGCCCAGGAAGTCGGCCTCACGGGCCTTCAGTTCGCCGAGCGTGTTCGCTCTCTCGATGCCGCTGATGGCCTCGACCACCAACGAGGCGACCTGCTCCGGAATGCTGCTCATGGCGCCATTCTGGCCGAACGAGGCGATCGCCCATGAATCACTTTGACCTCGCCAACGATGACGTCGCGTTCTGGCCGCAAAACGCCTGGGAATGAATGCCTCACTAGTTCGGTTTCGAACTACATGTCGCGCCGAACCATTGCCTCCATCACCACCGCACATCGCCAGCTCGAAGGTGACGGCTTCGAGGTTCGACGGCCGTTCCCGTCCGCTGAACTGGATCTCCTCGACCCGTTTCTCCTGCTCGACCACCTGGGTCCCAAGGTCGACGCGCCCCGCCAGGCCATCGGTACCCCCGAGCATCCCCACCGCGGCTTCGAGACCGTCACCTACCTGTTGGAGGGCGAACTCGAACATCGCGACAGCTTGGGCAACGGCGGCCTTCTCGGTCCCGGCGATACCCAATGGATGACCGCTGGCGTCGGGATCATTCATCAAGAAGGTCCATCGCAACGCATGCTCGCCGACGGCGGACTCAACCACGGCGTCCAGCTGTGGGTGAACCTTCCGGCGTCGTTGAAGATGACGAATCCGGCATATCAGGACGTACGCGCTGACGAGGTCGCCAGGTCGGTCTCAGACGATGGTGTCGTGGTGCGCGTCATCGCTGGAACTGCCTTCGGGCTGACGGGGCCCGGCAGCACGCACACCCCGATCACCTACGCCCATGTCACCTTGCCCGCGGGGAGCGTCGCCACAACGACAACCGACGCGTCACACAACGGCGGTATCTACGTGTTGGGAGGCCAAGTCGCCGTCAATCGCACAACGGTGAGTGAAGGTCAGTTCGCCCGCTTCGGCGATGGCGAGTTCGTGGAACTCGCCGGCGTCGACACCACAACCGACGTGCTGCTCTTGACTGGGCAGCCCATCGGTGAGCCCGTCGCCCGCTATGGACCGTTCGTGATGAACACCCGGGCCGAGATCGCCGAAGCCATCGAGGATTTCCGAGCTGGCCGATTCGGCACCATCGCCGCCACCACCCGCTCGCCGTCACCGCAATGACCGCTCTCGTTCAGCGATGTCGGCGGCGGACGAGCTCGTACAACACGACGGTGGTGGCCATCGCCACATTGAGCGACTCGACGTCGCCGGACATGGGGATCGACAACGCCACGTCGAGGTGAGCAGCCAGTTCGGGATCGATGCCGTGAGCCTCGTTGCCCGCGACCAGAATGACGAGGTCGTCGAGCGGCGCGTCCCAGAGGCTCACGGATCCAGCCATCGCCAGTCCGACGAGGCGGCGGTCAGGGCGACTCGTTGCGAGCTCGTTGACCGACACCGCCGCCGTAGGAAGACGGAGGATCGATCCGGCCGACGCCCGCACCACCTTGGGCGAGAACAGATCCACCGTTCCCGGGAGACTCAGTACCCCCCCGACGCCGGTGGCCTCGGCGGCACGGATGATCGTTCCGGCGTTGCCGGGATCCTGCACCTCGGCCAACAACACGATCGGGCCGGGCTGGTCGAGCACCTCGGTCGCGCTGCGGGTGGGCATCGCCAGGACCGCGGCGCACGGTTGCGGACTGACCGTCGACAGAACATCCGCCAAGAGCCCTTTCGGCGCCACCCGGGGTACGACGTCGCGATATTCCGCCGCCGACAGCACCTCGGCGTACGGACCCACAAGATCATCAGCGAATGCCTCGTCGAGGTAGACCGCGTGAACGTCGAGCTCACTCAGCAATGCCTCAGCGACGAGCATCGGTCCCTCCACCACGAACTGACCGGCCTCGGTACGCGCACTGCGGCGCCCCAAGAGGCGCCGCAGGTGCGAGATCTCAGCAGCATTCCTGCCGAGAGGGATCAGGATGACACCTCGGCGGCGACGTCCTTGTCGGCGGCGTCGTCAGCTTCCGCAGGGTCGCCGGCTTCGTCGTTGGAATCCGATGACGAGGCCTGGGCATGCGGCGAGTTCGCCAAAGCGTCCTTGGCAGCTTCGACCAGCGCGCCGAATGCGGCATCGTCGGTCACGGCAAGATCGGCGAGGATTTTGCGGTCGACCTCGATGCCAGCGAGGTTCAGCCCGTTGATAAAGCGGCTATAGCTCATGCCGTGGATGCGACACGCGGCGTTGATCCGCTGAATCCAGAGCTTGCGGAACTCGCCCTTCTTGGCCCGACGATCACGCGCTGCGTAGTTGAGCGCATGCATGACGGACTCGTTGGCGGCGCGGTAGACGCGGCTGCGGTTGCCGTAGTGGCCTTTCGCGCGGGCGAGGACCTTCTTGTGGTTCTTCTTGGCGTGAACGCCGCCCTTGACACGTGCCATGGGAATTCCTTTCGAAGCAGGGACTTCATGACCAACGCGGGTTGGTCATCGTTGGGACAGAATCAGATGCCGAGTTGTTTGCGAACTGTGGCGCGGTTGCCGCCGGTCAGTTCCTTCTCGCTGGACAGTCGTCGTGTCCGGGTCGAGGGCTTCTTTTCCAAGATGTGGCTGAGGTTGACCTGTCGGCGCATGATTTTGCCGGATCCCGTCACCTTGAATCTCTTCTTCGCACCGGAGTGCGTCTTCATCTTCGGCATGTCTTCTCCGTGAATCTGGTCGAGCAATCAGCGCTGTGCTGATCAGTCGGCGGGGGCTGGTACTGGATCGTCGGCGGCGAGGAGTTCCTCGTCGGCGACCGGTTCTGCGGTAGTGGTGTCGGCTTCGTCGGCCACCTCGGTGACCTCCTTGGCTGCACTGGTCACCGGTTCCTCGGTGATGGTGGTGGCGTTGTCGGCAATCGTTGCGTCGGACGTGCTGGCGTCGGCGTCATCTGCGCTGTCGAGTGCGTCGAGGGCAAGGTTCGCCTCGGCTGCCGCTGCGGTTTCCGCCGCTTCGACGAGCGCTTCCTCGGACCGCTTCACGGCCGCCTTCTGCGCTGCCTTGTCGGGTCCGAGCACCATGGTCATGTTGCGGCCATCCTGGCGGGGCATGATCTCGACCTTGCCGATGTCGACGACGTCGACAGCGATGCGATCGAGGATCTTTCGACCCAGTTCCGGATGCTGCATCTCGCGGCCCCGGAACATGATCGTGACCTTCACCTTGTGGCCTTCTGCCAGGAAGTGCTCCACCTTGCGGGTCTTGGTGTTGAAGTCGCCGTCACCAATTTTCGGGCGGTACTTCATTTCCTTGACCACGATGTTCGACGACTTTCGTCGAGACTCCTTGGCACGCTGCTGCTCTTCGAACTTGTACTTCGAGTAGTTCATGATGCGACACACCGGCGGATTCGCCGTTGCTGCCACCTCAACCAGATCCAACTCGGCGGCACGGGCGATGGAGAGCGCTTCGGGAAGCGCTCGGATGCCCAATTGGCCCCCGTCGACGTCGATCAGGCGAACTTCACGAGCACGGATACGATCGTTGATCCGTGGTTCGTCGCTCTGCGGCGTTGCTATGACCGATCACTGCTCAATGGCACGTCCTTTGTTGGGAGACCACGGGATATCCGCAGTCGTCTTCGATGTTGAGCCCGGCCGAAACACGAACGGGCGACGTTGGAACGCCGACATCCGCCGCGGACCCACCCGGGTCTGGAGCCTCGATCGACCCAGTGCACTGCGAGCCGAAGCTCATGTGACTGGGTGGGGTGCGCACGTGGCGACCCGCTTTCCTCAGTTGTGACGACGACAGTACCAGCGCCAGGCCTCCGAAAGCCACCTGAGGGGGCGTCGGTCGGCCGCATCCGGCGATCTCTCGCCGGTTCATGGCGCCTGTCGATCGACGTTGCTCGCTGCGGGAGCCCAGCGCTCCCCCAGCGAGCGACTTCCCGGCACTCGTCGGCGACGTCTGCTCGATCGGCCGATGGTTCGGGGTTGCGGAAATCGAAGGTCCGTTGCGCACCTAGTGTGTGGCGCAGAACGGAAGGAACTTCGATGAGCTTGTGGACCCCCGATGGAGAACGCCCGATTCAGCGCGCAACGCCCGCTGCCGCACCCGATCCGGTGGGCGACGAGCTCTACGCGGCTGACGTCTCGGGGATGATCCCGCCCTCAATGGCTGAAGAGCTCGCTGCTCTCCCGCCGGAAGAACGGGCCGAAGCCGAGCGGGTGCTCGCCGAGATGATCGAGGTGCAGCGCCGGGTCCTGGAAGCGCCAGCAGCGGACGTGATCGCCAATCACCTCATGGGCATCTACGAACTCGCCGCCATGCACCTCAACCAAGAAGTCCCGAACTTCTCTGAGGCATCGGTCGCTATCGATGCTCTCCGTGCGGTCGTGTCGTCGGTCGAAGGCCGACTCGGCGAAAACGAGCCTGTCCTGCAGCAGGCCGTGCAACAACTCCAGATGGCATTCGTGCAGATCAAGTCAGAAATCGACGCCGCCCCCTGAGCTGAAGCTGCTCAGCTGAGTCGGCCAGCGGCTCGGGCCGCATCGAGCGTCGCCTCGAGGTGTCGATCGATGATGCTCAGCCCAGCATCCCAGAACCCTGGATCAGCCAAGTCGACGCCGACGATTTTCCCGAGTTCTTCGGGCGGCATGGAACCACCCGCTGACAACATGTCGACATAGGCCGGCACGAACCCCGACCCCTCGGCCTCGTATCGGGCATAGACCGACAACGCCAGGAGCTGGCCGTACGCATAGGCATAGACGTAGCCAGGAGTATGGATGAAGTGCGGAATGTAGCTCCACCACGAGCCGTATCCCTCGGACAGTCGAACCGAATCGCCGAGCATCTCGCCCTGCGTCTCGAACCACAACTCCCCGAAGCGTTGCGTGGACAGCTCGCCCACGGTTCGACGCTCGGTGTGAACGGCGCCTTCGAAGCGGCACATCGCAATCTGACGAAAGACGGTGGCGATCTCGCCTTCGAGATGCTCGGCCAGCAAGGCCAGGCGATCAGCCGGATCGTTGGTCTGATCGAGCAGTCGACCGAAGGTCACCGTCTCACCGAAGACCGATGCCGTCTCGGCGAGCGTCAGCGGCGTCGACTGATGGAAGACGCCTTGACCACGAGAGAGATACGCGTGAATTCCATGGCCGAGTTCGTGCGCGAGGGTGAGCACATCACGACGCTTCGATGTCCAGTTCAACATCAGATAGGGATGGTGCGATGGCACGGTGTAGGCGCAGAACGCTCCCCCACGTTTGGCCGGTCGAACGGGCGCATCGACCCACGGCTGATCGAGGAACTCCTTCACGACGTCGGCCATCTGCCCGCTGAAGCTGCCATAGGCATCGACCACGATGTCGCAGCCATCCGACCAATCAAAGCTCGCCGAATCCACCGCAACCGACGCGTACCGGTCCCAATCGTCGAGGCCATCCAGGCCCAACATCTCGGCCTTCGCCGTGTACCAACGCTGCGGGATGTCATAGCGGGCAACGACTGCTTCGATCAGCGCTTCGACGCTGGCATCGGACGCTTCGTTCGACAGGTTCCGCGAGGAGATCCAGCTGGGATACGAACGCATCCGATCGTCGGTCGCCTTGTCGGCGAGCAGCGTGTTGTAGATGAAGCCGCGGGTCCGGAGTCCGGGGGTCAATGCCTCGGTGACCGCTTCGGCAGCGGTGCGGCGCGCGTCGATGTCGGGGGTGTCGAGCGAGGACAGGGCCTGCTCGAGCGACGTTTCCGCGCCGTCGATCTCCACCGTGATGGCCGAGGTCTGCTCGCTGAAGAGCCGCGCAAATGCACTGGCGCCGGTGACGGACTTCTCGGTGAGGGCGATCTCCTCGAGCTCCGACAACAGATGCGGCCGATATCGGCGAAGACCGCGCAGATGATGGGCCACGAAGTCGAGCTGCGGGTCGGACAGCAACTCTTCGACCCGCTCATCGGTGAGCTCCGCCCATTCCAGATCCACCCACACCAGTCGAGTGGCGAGCGCCGTCGACCGTTCTTCAACTTGCTGCATCAACGCGGCGATCGCCGAATCGGCGGTGTCGACAGCGAAGCGCAGACCGGTGTAGTTCCCGACCCGCCCGAGCGTGTCGTAGAGCTTCGACAGATCGTGGAACAACCCCGCCAGCGCGGCGGCATCGAGGGCCGCCATCGTGCCGCGACGAGCTTCGATGGCGTCGGTGAGCTCCGCGGCTCGGGAGAGAAGATCCTCGACACCCTCAGCGCCTGGGCGAGGAAGCAATGGATCGAGGTCCCAGGCGACGTTCTCCACGGCGCCGAAACCTGAGTGGTCGGCGGAGATCGAGGCGTCGGTCACTGGGTTGGTGGTGTCGGTCATGACCAACAGCCTAGGGAGACGAGACGGCACTCACGTCGGCAGCTTCCCAACGACCCATCCGTCCCGCACCGACGCCAAAGCGCACGTGGGTACCGACCACAATGGTTCGGGTGCCGTCAGCGATGGCCGTGCAGTGCAGCGGGAAGGACTCGCCAGATTCCGACGTCACGATCCCCCACCCACGCGCTTCGTCGAACTCGGTGACCACGCCGAGCTGGCCGCGTCGCATCATGATCGGAGGAGTGCCCCAACTGTTGGTGGACGCAGTCGCCGCACCATCGTGACGATCGATCGCGCCGCCATCAGCTGCTTGCGCGACAACCGAGCGAGTCATCAGTGGACGATTTTCGAGAGCGGCAGCTCGATGATGCCGGTGGCGCCCGAATCCTTGAGGGCCGGGATCAACACGTTGATCTCGTTCTTGGCGACGACGGTTTCGACGGCGAAGCCGCTGCCGCCGTAGAGCTCGTTGACGGTCGGCATCTTCAGGGCCGGAAGCTGCGCGATGACGGCATCAAGATGCTCCGCGGCCACATTGAGTTTGACCAGGACCTTGCCGCGAGCCTCGAGCACACCTTGCAGCAGCACCATCAGCTGTTCCATGGCGTGGCGCTTGATCGGATCGGCGTGAGCGTCTTTGTTGACGACCACCTCAGTCCAACTGAGCATGATCTCGTCGACGATTCGGAGTCCCGCGGCGCGAAGCGCCGAGCCGGTCTCGGTGATCTCCACCACAGCGTCGACGATGTCGGGGACTTTGGCCTCAGTAGCGCCATAGGAGAGGCGGACATCGGCGTCGATGCCCTTCGACTCGAAGTAGCGCTTGGTGATGACGGGATACTCCGAGCTGATGCGCACGCCGGCAGGCAGGTCCTCGGCCCGCTGCCATGGCGAATCGCCAGGCACGGCCAATACAACCCGAATCGGATTCGCAGTTGCCTTCGAATATCGGAGTTCGCCCAACGAGACGACATCGGCTCCCGATTCCTCGACCCAGTCGCGTCCCATGATCCCGAGGTCGAAGAGCCCATCGGCCACGTAGGTCCCGATCTCCTGCGGACGAAGGATACGAACCGACTCG
>JBBRSC010000059.1:0-14295 GCA_038245795.1 Acidimicrobiales bacterium | reverse complement strand
CATCAATTGAGCGCCTGCGAACTCCTGTGCACCCTTTGTGCACCATTGGCCCGCCGGCCTCGAATGTCCGGACCCCAGGGAACGGCGAAACCTCTGCCGTGGAAGGGGTTTCGAGCGGAGCGGGTGAGGAGAATCGAACTCCCGTGTGCAGCTTGGGAAGCTGCCGTTCTACCATTGAACTACACCCGCAGAACGGCCGACTCTAGCGATGCCGTCTCGCCGGTCGCCATTGCGTTGGGTGGCGCTCGGGACAGAACACCGCCAAACTCCACGACATGCGTAAGGCCCTGGGGATCATGATCGCGACGAGTTGTCTGTTGGCCGGAGCGTGCGCGCCGCCCTCGCCATCGCCTGACGGCAGCATCCCGCAGCTGGCCCCGTTCGGCGCAAACGGTCTGATTGTCGACGGCAACTCGTTGTGGTTGGCCGATCTTTTCGCCCAGCAACTGATTCGCTTCGACCCGACGACCGGCAAGATCACCAAACGCTTCGGCCCCTCCAACGGCTTGGTCTCGCCCGATGATGGCGTGGTCATGGACGATGGCGCACTCGTGGTCACCTCACCCGTCGGGGATCGCGTGCAGCGCGTCGCGCCGGATGGCACGGTGACGGTCCTCGCCAACCTGTCCTTCGGCCCCAACCCCATCGTGCGAGATCCATCTGACCCGAATGCGGTGATCATCGGCGACGCAGCCTCGAACCCCTCGGCGATGTTCCGTGTCTTCACTGATGGCCGCCAAGCCCAGCTGATCGTTCAGGGTCTGCCGCCGATCAACAGCTTCAGCTTCGGCCCCGATGGCCGGATTTGGGCGCCGGCCGGCGGCTTTGCGTCCGCCATTGACTCCTCCGGTTCGATCATCCGGATCAATCTGGCAACCGGCCTCTTCGACACGTTCGCCATTTCGTTTCCTGGTGAGCCCGGCAAGACCGGGTTTGCCTACGACGTCGCCGCCAAGTTCGGTCCCGACGGTCAGCTCTATGTTCTCCAAGGATTCGATGCCGCTGTCTATCGGGTGAACCCGACCACCGGCGTTGCTGTCCGATTGGCGAACCTCCCGGGCGGGGTGGGCGACAACCTCAACTTCACCCCCGATGGTCGACTGTTCGCGTCGACCTTCTTCGGGGGGGTCGTGGAGATCCTTCCCGACAACTCCGTTCGCGTGGTTCCTCTCGGGGCCGGCTGAACCTGGCACCGCAGCTAACGTCGCAGCCGTGATCCTCTCTGACCGCACCATCTGCGAAGCGATCGAGGCCGGACGGATCGTCATCGACCCGTTCGACCCCGCCAAGGTCCAACCCTCGTCGGTAGACCTCACGCTGGACTACCGATTCCGGGTCTTTCGAAATCACACCCGTGGCGTGATCGACGTCAAGGAACGAATGGACGACCTCACGGAGGAAGTCCAGATCCCCGCCGACGGAGTCTTCCTGTTGCATCCCGGTGAGTTCGTTCTTGGCGCCACGTCCGAGCGGGTCGGCCTTGGCGCCGATCTCGTCGGACGCATCGAAGGAAAGAGTTCCCTCGGCCGCTTGGGACTCCTCATCCACACGACCGCCGGATTTGTCGATGCCGGGTTCGAAGGGCACCTGACGCTCGAACTCTCGAACGTCGCGACGCTTCCGATCACGCTCTACCCCGGCATGAAGATCGGCCAGATCAGCTTCCTGCAGATGACCAGCCCGGCTGACCGTCCGTACGGGTCAGGCCCACTCGGCTCGAAGTACAAGGGCCAGGTCGGCCCGACACCCAGCCAGTACTGGCGCAACTTCGAGGACTCGTAGAGCCCAATCACGACCAGCGGGTCAGACGAACTGGCCCGACGCGGCGCGGACTGACAGTGCGCCGTCGGACTCCTCGGTCTGCTGCTGTTTCACCTGGGCCACCATGGCTCGACGATACGGAACCCGCTCGGACTCGGGTCTCGTGATCATCGCAATGGTGGCCGCGACGAGCTCGTCGCCCGAGAACGGCCGCAACAGAATGGCGTCGGCGCCCGCCTGCAAGCAGAAGATCTGTTGTCGCGGCTGATCTGAGATCATCAACACCCGGACACGGTTCAGCTCGATGCGATGATGATTCCGGAACGCATCGACGAGTCGCAGCCCTGCGCTCGTGCCCGCTGTCGTGAAACTGGCCACCACTCCGGCCACCGGCGCCGGCTGATCAAGCAGCGTATTCATCGCCGTTGGATGATCCCCGATCTCCGCCACTTCGTAACCCTCGCGGCGGAGCAGTTGTCCGAGCAGGTGCCCCGCCTCGGGAAGATCGTCCACGACGATCAGCCGACGAGAATCGGGGAAGTCAGGTTCGATGGGTTCTTCAGTCTTTTGCCGTCTCAGCAAGGGAAGCGCTCACAGGTGATGCATTCTCGAGAGCTTCGAGAACGTGGATGGCGATGTCCGCCACCTTTACCTGATCGTCCGTTACGCCCTCACCTTTAACACCGTCGTCGATCATGATGTAGCAGAACGGGCAGGCGGTGGCGATCCGGGAGGCTCCCGTGGCCAGTAACTCCTGGCTGCGCTCTACGTTCACCTGCTTGCCGACGTTCTCTTCCATCCACATCCGCGCGCCGCCGGCGCCACAGCACATGCCCTTGGTGCCGTTGCGTGGGGCCTCGACGATGTCGATGCCCTTCAGCGATCCGATCACGTTGCGCGGCGCGCTGTAGATGTCGTTGTGTCGACCGAGATAGCAGCTGTCGTGATACACGACACGCTCCTCCAACTTGGCGTCAGTGAGATCCAGCCGGCCTGACTCGATGAGATCTTCGAGGAGCTGGCTGTGATGGATGACCTCGTAATGCCCGCCCAGTTGTGGGTACTCGTTGGCCAGGGTGTTGAAGCAGTGGGGGCACTGCGTGATGATCTTGCGCACGCCCATTGACTCGAACGTCTCGATGTTCTGCATCGCCAGCATCTGGAAGATGTACTCGTTGCCCGAACGCCGAGCCGGATCGCCCGTGCAGGTTTCGGCCGGGCCGAGGATCGCGAAGTCGACGTCGGCACGGGCCAACAACTTCGCCATGGCTTGGGTGACCTTCTGGTTCTTGTCGTCGAAACTGCCAGCGCAACCCGTCCAGTAGAGGTACTCGGCCTCGACCGGATCGCCGCCGCCGAGCACCTTGATGCCCTCGATGTCCTTGGCCCAGAGCATGCGATCGTTGGTGGACAGGCCCCACGGATTGCCCGAGTTCTCCATCGATCGGTAGGCATTGCCCAGCTCGGTCGGGAAGTTGGATTCCATGAGCGACAGGTAGCGGCGCATGTCGAGGATCTTGTCGAGGATCTCGATGTTGACAGGGCAGTTCTCATCGCACGCCTTGCAGGTGGTGCATGCCCACACCTCTTCAGCAGTGATGCGTTCGAAGAGGCTGTTGGCGCCGATGGTGATCTCGGCATCGACACCCAACGGAGGGGTCACGCCAGCTGGTCCCGTGGCCGCCATGACCTCGCCCGTCTTGAGCACGATCTCGCGCGGGTCGAGTGATTTCCCGGTGGCGTGCGCCGGGCACACAGCGGTGCACCGACCACACATCGTGCAGCTGTCGGTATCGAGGAGCTGCTTCCACGTGAAGTCCTCGATGGTCGCCGCCCCGAAGCTCTCGAGCTCGGTTTCCATGAGGTTGGGCATCGCCTTCATGGCGCCCTTGGGACGCTCCCGATCTTTGAGGTACATGTTGATCGGGCTGGTGAAGATGTGCCGCAGCATGGTGGTGGGCAGCAACACCAGGAACACCACGAAGCTCATGATGTGGAGGATCCACATGACTTGGTGACCCCCGGAGAGCCACGACACGTTCTCGATCATCTTGGCGAGCGGGTAGCCAAGGAGGGAGAACTTCTCGAAGTCAGGCATACCGACCAACGCAATGCGGAATGCTTCGACACCGAACCCGGTGATGCCAATGGCGGCCATGGTCCCCAGGATCATGGCGTGTTCCGGTTTCGACTTGATGCGGATCCGGTACGGCTTCTGGATGTAGCGGCGACCGATCGCCCAGAACACTCCGGCCAGGAAGGCAATGCCAGCCAGGTCCGCGACGAGCGCATACGCCTTGTACGTGTCGCCGTGGAGGAACTTGAGCGAGGCCGGAACCTGGAGGTTGATCTCCCCGATGGTCGTGACAGCCAGCAGGATGATGAAGCTGAAGTACATCAGCGAGTGCATGATGCCCGCCGCTGGATCCCGCAGGAGCGTCTGCATGTAGAGCCCGGCTCGGAGATCCTCGATGCGGCGCTTGATGTTCTTCCTGTTGGTCGCCCGCTTGTCAGGTGCACCCCGCTCCCAGTTCTGCATCCGCTTCGAGAACGCCCACGCCCCCCACAGGATCGAGATCACCATGACCAGATAGAACGCGGCCTGGATCGCACTGGGGACGTTCAGGAAGTACGTCCGTTGGATGGGCGACTCGTCCTCGACCACCCAGACGTGCTCGCCGAGATAGCTCAGGGCGGTGATGGCGGCGAACGACCCGCCGACGATGTAGGGGATGTGGCGTGGCTTGAAACCGGGCCGGCTGGTGGCCTCGGATTCGGTGTCCGTCGCAGTCGCAGTCATAGCGCGAACGTAGCGCTTTGCTGGGGAATATCAGTAACTACCGGAAGGGGACAGGTCGAGCTGGTCCGTCACGTCCCGAACCATGCCCGCTAACGACGTCATGATCTTGCGCGACAGTCCGGGGACCTCGTCGATCAGGCCGAAGAATGCGCGTTGGCTGATGACCAGCAATTCCATTTCGGAGAGGGCGATCACGGTGGCAGTGCGGGGGCCGCCGTCGAGCAGCGCCAGCTCGCCGACGTGGTGGCCGGCGTGGAGCTGTGCGACCTCGACGCCGTTGATCACTACCGACGCGCTCCCGGAGACGATGACGAACGCTTCCCGTCCCGGTTTGCCCTGCTCCATCAGCACCTTGCCGGCCCTGACGGTGACCTCGTCCGTGGCGCGGGCGATCTTGGCGAGCTCGCGTTGGGTGCACGAGCTGAACAGTCTGATCTTGCCGAGGTGGTCGAGGTACGCCGACGATGCCATGGGGAGAGCCTACGCGTATGTCCCTCGTTGATGTCATGACGGGCGCCGGTGGCGGAAACTGTCCGCGTCGAATCGGCTCAAGTTACCCGCAGGTCTTCGGGTGTCGCGATGGATGAACCAAAGCCATCTCTTGCGCAGATAGTTTGTATCAATCTGGTTGACAGTGCGTGCGCCCGGGCAGACAATCGAGTGGTCGCTGACCTCCAGTGACAAGACGACACAGGCCACGAGTCCGCCACGAACGGACGGTCCCTGAAGCGAACCAACGGATGCAACGGTGGCCACCGGCGACGGGGGTCCGGGGTGACACCGGGTTCGCCCGCACGTTGGACCGCCGGGCGTGGCGGCCTCGCGCCCGGCCCCTGAGAACCATGTTGTGTGCGGGAGCAGCGAGAGCGTTCGGGTTCAGCGGACGGAGAGAATCCGGAAGACCGCGACGTTGGGGTCCTGGCCCAACACCTCCATCTCGAAGCGCTGTTGCAACTCCGCCAGCTGCCACTGGTACTGAGGTGTCTCGTAGCGATCGTCGCTCACCCAGATCAGACATGTCCGGGTTCCGGCGGCAGTGGTTTCCGTCAGCACTTCGATCTCGTTGAGCACATCGGTACTGGCGAACTTGGTCTTCCGCGGTGATCGCCGTGCCTCGATCCCAGTCAGGTAGGTGAGTTCGGGGAAGTTCGACCACAGTGGGCAGCCGGGTGGGATCGTGTCGAGCACGTCGCTCCGTCGGATATCGAGCGCCCGGGGGCTGTTGTAGCCCTGGGCCTCATCGGTCCAATAGCTCGCCGAGACTCGGACGACCCCGACGATCACCTGCAGCAACACAAAGATCGACAACGCCACCGACGCCAGCTTCGTGATGCGGTCCCCGCCAGTTCCGGCCGGAGTGAGTTGCGCGAACGCGCCACGATCCAACAGCACCAGTCCCGCGATCATCAACGGGATGAACATGGGCGCCAGATATCGCGTATTCACCGGATCGAAGGCGATCGTCGAGGCGCTGTAGATCATGTAGATCCAGTGGGCGATGCCATAGATGACGAGCAGGCCGACCGGCTGGCCCAACACATCACCCCAGCTGGTCCCGTCGCGACGCCACGCATCGGGCCGGGCGTTCCGGGCGCTGATGGCGCGCCGAAGGAGCACCAGCGCGAACAGCCCGACGAGTCCAGCGAGGCCGATCGACGCCAACCGCAGGATCCCCTCGAATGGTTGATAGCGGGCATAACCGTGCAGGAATTGGCCGAGGCTTGTCAGGGCATCGACGGCGTTCGACTTGTAGGTCTGGATCGGCGTGTCCCGCGGTCCGAACGGCGTGTCGGTGACGGCGACGTTGCGAAGGAGCCACGCTCCAGGAACCGCGCATGCGGCCACGAAGTACACAACGGCAGTGCGGAACCGCGCGCCTCGCTGGACCGAGCCCCGTTCGAACACCAACCACAACGCTCCGGCCCCAATGGCGACGAGGCCGACGTATCGATCCATGAAGCCAAGCCACTGCGCAGCGACCGATACTGCGAACCATGTCCACCGGCGGGTGTCGGAGAAGCGGATGAGCGCGATGAACGCTGCGAGCACCAACACGATGAAACTGATCTCGGTCTGCACCATGTAGGACTGCGACAACGTCGCCGGACCGAGCACTCCCACCACAACGCCGGCACGGATCACACGCTCGTTCGAGGTGTTGCGTTCGAGAAGCCAGCGAATCTGGAAGGCCAACGGGACCAGCAGGAAGGCGTTGATCCACAACGCGGTCGTCGCAGGATTGAGATCCAACGTCCATCGTCCGACTGCGAGCGTCGCTGGCCATCCCGGCGGCCACAGGGCCAGCTTTGGTTCCAGGAAATAGCCGAGTCGCCAGCGGGCTGCGAGACGATCGGCGATCGCGACATAGCTGGCGGCATCGTTCCCGATCCCAGGCAGATGGCCCTTGGCGGCGACAAACGTCAGCGCTACGCCAGTCAGCCCCACCAACCATACGAACCGATTCCGGCCCCCCGACCTCTTCACGTTGGCGATGGTAGGGGTTGGCCTCGGAGCGCAGACAATTGATAGCGACCCGTATGATCAACCCATGTCCTGTCAGCAGTGTGGCGCCGAGTTGCCGGTGGACACGAAGTTCTGCGGGGCGTGTGGACATCCGGTGGCGGCGCACCTTGAGGAACGCCGGGTGGTCACCGTGCTCTTCGCGGACCTCGTCGGGTTCACGAGCCTGTCCGAAACGCTCGACCCCGAACAGGTCAAACGCATCGTCGACAGCGCCTTCGAACGACTGGTCCGCGACGTCACAGCCTTCGGTGGACGGGTCGACAAAATCATCGGTGATGCCATCGTCGCGCTGTTCGGCGCGCCGACCGCCCATGAAGACGATGCCGAACGAGCGGTTCGCGCCGGTCTGCGAATGCTCGAGACGCTCGCAGAATATGCCCGTGAAGCGAGCATCGATATCCGTATGCGGATCGGCGTCAATACCGGCGAGGTCCTGGTTGGCGCGTTGCGCGCCGGTGGCGACTACACCGCAATGGGCGACGTCGTGAACACTGCGTCGCGGGTCCAGACGTCTGCCGATCCGGGCACGGTGGTCGTCGGTGATTCCACCTATGGCGCGACCCGCGACGTCTTCGTGTACGAGTCCCGGGGGCAACTGTTCGCTCGCGGGCGAGAGCGGCCCATCGATGTCTGGCAGCCCATCGAGGCGATCTTGCCCCCCGGCTATCGCCCGCGCCGGCCGCTCACGCCCTTGATTGGTCGCGATGCTGAGATCGCCGTCATCGACAACACCATTGAGGTCTCGATCCGCAACGGGCGCGGTCAACAGATCCTGCTGTTGGGCGAGGCCGGCGTCGGCAAGACCCGGATCGCCAATGAGATCGCGCCGTTGGTCCGGAGTCATCGAGCCGACGTGATCGTATTGAACGGTCGATGCGTTCCCTACGGCGAGGCCAACCCTTGGTGGCCGATCGCTGATGCCATCCGCGACGGTTGCGGTATCGATCTCGACGAGCCGCTGGACGAGGCGCGATCCAAGACAACACGTTCGGTGGAGTTGGCCCTCGGAGTGGGGGACACCACCAACAGTGTCGTCAATGGCCTGCTCCATCTCATGGGGTATGAGGGGCCGTTGCGGGGTCTCGATCCGACCCGCGCTCGCGGTGAAGCGACAGCGGCGCTGCTGTCATTCATGGAAGCGTCAGTTCGCGAGCGACCGATCGTCATCCGGATCGCCGACCTGCACTGGGCCGACGAGCTGGTGCTCGAGATGATCGACACTCTGAGCGGCCAGCTCGCACGTCTGCCGTTCATCCTGGTGGCGACCGCTCGCCGTTCACTCCTCAAGCGCTGGACGCCGACTGCCGGCCGATACAACTCGCTGGTCCTCAACATCGATCCGCTCGATCGGGGGTCGGCGTCGGAGCTCTTGGACATCCTGGCCACCGGGCCGATGGAGCAGCGTCTGCGGGATGTCTTGCTCGATCGATCGGGCGGCAACCCCTTCTATCTCGAAGAACTTGTGACGTTGACGGAGGCGAGCGGCGCCGACCACGAAACGGTGCTGGCCACCGGCACGGAGCTGCCCTCAACCCTGCGGGGTCTCATGTCAGCCCGCATCGATGGCCTGACCACTGCCGAGCAGCTGACGCTCGAGGACGCCGCCGTGTGGGGATCCTCCGGACCCATCGAGGCGCTCCGACGTCTGAGTGAGGGGACCCGTGGGATCGCGGACATCGATCCGGTGGTGGCATCGCTCGAGTCGAAGGAGATCATCACGTTTGACGGCGAGACCTGGGCCTTCCGCTCCGATCTCGTTCGCGAAGTTGCTTACTCCCGGCTCACGAAGAGCGACCGCCTGCAACGCCATCTCGGCATCGCGAGTTATCTGGAACTGGCATTCGGTGGCCGGTTCATCGACGACGGGTTCGTCGAGACGGTCGCCCGTCATTACTACGAAGCCGCCCGACTGGCCATGGAACCGGGAGCGTCGTCGTTGGTTGCCGATCTGGACGAGCGGGCGCTGCGATGGGTGCTCGAAGCGGCTCGCCGAGCGGAGCAGACCGCCGCGTGGCCCCTGGCCGAGCGGCTCTACACCCAGGGGCTCGAACTGGCTACCGACGGACCGTACGACTCCCAGCGCCTGAGTTGTCTGCTCGGCCGATCGCACGTGCGATCTGAACAGTGGCGCTTCGACGCGGCGCGTGTCGATGCGCGACGGGCCCGCGAACTGGCAGAAGCGGCAGGCGACATCGGGGGCCAGGCGCACGCGCTCGTGAAGCTCGGGGAGGTCGATGCCCGCGAGGGAGAGCCCGGGGCGGCCGAGGTGCCGTTGCTGCGGGCCATTGAGCTCTTCGACGAAGTGGACGACGTCCATGGGCGCGCCCAGGCGCGTCGATGGTTGGGCATGGCGGCTCTGCTGCGCAACGACAACGCTGCCGCCAAGGGACCCGTCGAGGCGTCGCTCGTGGATTTTCGGACGGTCGGCGATCGGCGCGGCGAGGCCTGGGCCTTGCAGAACCTGGCCTGGATCGAGTTCGCTACCGGCAGGGTGAAGGATGCCCAGAAATGGCTGGACGAATCGTCGACGGCCTTCATCGAGATCGGCGACAGCGGCGGCCTCGCCTGGACCCTCGGACTTCAGGCGTTCGTGCTCTTTTTCGAGGGGCGTTTCGACGAGGCGCGGACCCTTGCCCAGCAGATCTTGACGGAGACCGAGCGTCGTGGGGATCGTTGGGGCCAGGGAATGATGTTGATCATCCTCGGCGCCATCACGTTGTGGGAGGGTCGAACGAACGACGCGATAGCTGCCGGCGAGACCGCGCTGAGCCACTTCGAGTCGTTGGGAGACGCGGTCGGTTTGGAGCAGGCGTTGGCACTTGTCGGTCGAGCCAAGGTGATGGCAGGCGAGGTCTCCGAAGGATTGGCGCTTCTGAGTCGTGCGGTGGACGCCGCGCCGAACGCGTCGGGGGAATCGAACATCCAGGTCGGTATGGCAGCCGATGCCGTTGCCCGGGTGCAGCTCGGCCAGCTGGAGTTGATGGTGGACCTGCCGTGGGTCACGGCACCGCTTGCCGACGTCGGCGACGACTCGATCGGTCAGCTCGAGCTCGGGGTTGCAGCTGGGTTGGCCCTGGCGATGCGGGGAGAGTTCGACGATGCTCAGGTGCTACTCCAACGTATGACGGACGAAGATCCGAACTCGGGGTTCGCTGCCGCGGCTGCGGCGCTGGTGGCATCGTGTTGCGGTGACCTGGCGATGACGAGGGCGTTCTGTGGTCGCGTCGTCGCGGGGAAGCGGTCGACCTACCTCGACCGGATGATGGCTCACGTGGCAATCGGCCTGGCGGGCGATCCGGAGGGTTTCGCCGTTGCGGAGGCCGACGTTGCGGCGACCGACGACCACCTCGCCCGCGCCATCATCAGCCTGGCTCGCGCCACCACCCTCGAAGCGTTGACGGCACTCTCGGTGGTCGATCGCGGGGCGGGCGAGTTCGCTCGTGCGGATTCCGATCACCGGTGGGGCGCGCTCGGCGTCGATCCCGATGGCTGGCAAATAATCTGCGATGAGGCCGCATCGCACCTGACTCCATCCCCGGTCTGAGCTCGGCCGACACGCGCGTCGCGAGCACGAGGGTCTCACGCAAGGAGTCTCAAACAGGAGTGTCTGGACGCGACTCGGGCGAGGCCGCAGCCTCGCCCGAGTGGTCACCAATGGTGTGGTGCTGAACTCACGACGAGCTCGGCATCGAGGTCACTTGCCCGGTTGCGGCACGATCCGGAGGTAGGGCTTCGGGGCCTCCCAGCCAGCGGGGAACAGTTCTTTGGCCTCGGCATCGCTCACCGCTCCGCCGATGATGACGTTGTCGCCGTTCTTCCAGTTGGCGGGCGTCGCGACTTTGTATTGCGCAGTCAACTGCAGCGAATCGATCACCCGGATCAGCTCATCAAAGTTGCGGCCAGTCGACGCCGGGTAGGTCAGGGTGAGCTTCACCTTGTCGTCGGGACCGACAACGAACACCGATCGGACCGTGAGGTTGTCCTTCGCATCGGCGGGGATCATGTCGTAGAGGTTCGCGACGGTGCGATCCGGATCGGCGATGAGGGGGAAGTTCAAGGCGGTGCCCTGCGTTTCTTCGATGTCGGCCTTCCACTTGTGGTGGTCGGCGATGGGGTCGACAGACAGGCCGATGACCTTGACGTTTCGCTTGTCGAACTCTGGCTTCAGCTTTGCCACCGTTCCCAGCTCGGTCGTGCAGACCGGTGTGAAGTCCTTGGGGTGGCTGAAGAGCACCGCCCACGCGTCCTTCTTCCATTCGTGGAAGTTGACGGTGCCGTCGGTGGTCTCAGCGGTGAAGTCGGGGGCGATGTCGCCCAATCGGACTGCCATGGTGTGACCTGCTTCTTTCGTGTGTTGACCGGAGTCTCCCGATCAATTCCCGACCAGACTAGTCGGGATTCGACTGAGGACAACTGCGGCCGTGCTGACGGCATTCCTGCGCCGTCCTGAGTCGTCGGAACGTTGGTACGACGAGGCACGTGACCAACGACACGCTTGCAATAGTGCGCAAAATGGTTGACGGAGTATCGGTCGCTTGCTACAGTTAGCGCATCGCAAGCAGCTGACCTTCGAAAACGGTCAGCCCCAATTGGAGGTTCACCATGACTCTCGTACTCGACAAACTCACCAACGTGCAGGACCAGGTCGTCGAAACCATCTCGCTCGTCAAGGAGCCCGTCGTCAAGGGCATCACCGTGATCGTTGACTTCGTCACCGATCGCATCTCCGAGATCCCGGCGCTGCCCTTCGGTGACAAGATCCCGACACCGGCCGAGCTGGTCAACAACCAGTACAAGTTCGCCAAGTCCGTGATCGATACGAACAAAGAGATCGCACTGGCCGCCGCCAAGGCTGCCGCTCCGATCACTGACAAAGTGCTCGACCGCAAGACGACCCGCCCGGTGGCACGCAAGACGACCGCCAAGGCTGCATGACCAACTGATCTTTCCGTCCCGGCTGCTCACAGCCCGGACGGGAGATATCAACGTCGGATGGACACCCCCCCGTCCAGCCCCGACGTTTCGCCGACGGAATCCCGTTGAGCGACGACAAGGACCCCTCCCCCCGGGGTCCTTGTCGGCTTTTCGGGTTCAGATGGCTGGCGCAGGAACGGTGTGACTATCGAAGAAGTCGAGGACCACGGTGTTGGCGGAGAAGTCCTGGCTGGTCCCACCGAGAAAGGCGCCGATGCTCGGATCGGTTCCCGCCCACGTGTGGCCGGCGGAGTTCATCTGCCAGAACTGCAATCGATGACCCGGATCGCAACCCACGTAGCGACGGACATCAGTGGAGGGAAATTCTCGCACGAACCCGACACCTGGCTGACACCCATTTCGGGTCGCGGTCGAGTCGAGCACGGTGGACAGACTGAGCCCGAGCGGGGGAGCGAAGACGACATAGCTGCCCGACGTCGGCGCGATGGGATCGTTCAACCCATGGAAAATCAGCGTGTCGACACCGGGTGAGTCCGGGCAGAGCGACGTGAGGTTGGCGCCGCCGCTTGCCGCAATTCCTGCGAACATCCCGGGGAAAGTGCACGACAGGCCCATCGCCATAGCGGCCCCGGCGGAGAACCCGGCCGCGAAGATTCGGGTGGTATCGATGCACAACTCGGCGACCACGGTGGCGACCAATTGGTCGACGAACCCAAGATCATCAGGCCCGGGCAGACCACCCGGCACTGACCAACGCGGGCCGGGATCGCTGCCCAGCGGCGATACCACGATGTAGCCGCGGGCCGTGGCGGCGTCAGCCAAGTGGGAGTACTCCTCCCACCCCTGATTGGTGAGCGCGAATGGATGGAGACTGACCAGCAATGGTGCCGGGACCGTCGAGTCGTAGCCCGTCGGGAGCTGCAAGAACGAGGTCCGACCCAACCCGTCGTGGATGAGGGACAGCGATTGTCGTCCGGCTCGCAGCTCGATGGTGCGGACCAACGGCGTCGGACATGCGGTCGCGCCCGGCGTGACCGAGGGCGAACGCACCACCGCCGCCGGGTTGGTGGTGCAGCTTGCCAGCGCACCGAACACGATCATCGCTGCGAGACATCGTCGAGCGAGGATGGTCGCTGGTCGCGTCGCTGACCTCATGTTGTACTCCCAACTACGTCAGGGCTGATCCCACAGCAGTTGTGGTAGTGAACCAGGTTCGCCGTCAGACGTCGAGTGACGCCAGATCGATCAGGTCGGAGTTGTCCAGCAGGAACTGTCGTCGACGGGCAACGTCGGTGCCCATGAGCGTGTCGAACATGTCCTCGGCGGCGTGTTTGGCGATCAATGCGTCGTCCATGGTGATCCGTCGGAGAATTCGGGTCCCGGCATCGAGACATGTCTCGGCCAATTCCTCGACGTCCATCTCGCCGAGCCCCTTGAAGCGAACCCATTGCAGATTCTCGGGTCGCCGAGTGGTCCCAGCGCAGAGCTCGATGGTCAGCCGTTCCTTGTCATCATCGCTGAAGGCGTGGTGGACGACGTCGTTGACCTTGACGGTGTAGAGCGGCGGCTGCGCCGCGTACACACGGCCGTCCTCGAGGAGCGGCCGCATGTAGTGGTAGATCAGCGTGAGGAGCAGACACCGGATATGGCTACCGTCAACGTCGGCATCGCACAGGATGATGATCCGGCCGTAGCGAGCGTCAGCGAGTCGGAAGTCACGACCGAATCCAGCCCCGATGGCCGTGAACAGTGCTTGGGCTTCGGCGTTCTCGATCACCTGCTTCATGTTCGACTTGGCCGCGTTGACCACCTTGCCGCGCAGCGGAAGGACCGCCATGTACTCCGAGTTGCGGCCGGCTTTGGCGGGGCCAGCCGCGGAGTCACCCTCCACGATGAGGAGTTCGGCATCGGGACCGTGATTGCGGCAGTCGGCCAACTTGTCAGGCATGCCGGTGGAGCCGAGCGACGCCGCCTTGCGTTTTGCCTCGAGATTCTGACGCGCCGAGACGCGCGTCAGGATTGCCTGCGTGATCTTCTCGCGCAGGTTGGCCACATGGGTTTTGCGCCCGCCACCTTCGAACCACGCGGTGAGTCCGTCCTTGACCACGTCGTACACGATGGATTGCACCGCAGGGGTACCCAGCTCGCCCTTGGTCTGTCCGCGGAACTGAGGTTCGGGGAAGGTCGCCTTGACGACGGCGACGAGCCCCTCTTGGACGTCGGCCTTCTCGCCGCGGTCCTTGCCCAGCTTGGCGAGGCGGGCGAGCTTCTTGTTG
>JBBRSC010000058.1:0-14478 GCA_038245795.1 Acidimicrobiales bacterium | reverse complement strand
CGAGTTGTACCGCACGGCCTTGGTCACCGTCGTTGCCTCAGCGGCTGAGGGATACGGGCTCCCCGTCGTCGAGGCGCTCCGGGCGGGGTCGCCGGTCATCGCCACAACGGGTGGCGCGCTCGGGGAGATCGCTCCCGGCATCGTCGATCATGTTGATGACGACTCGGCGGACATCGCCGGCGAGATTGGGGCGGCGATCCGGACACTCCTGGTCGACCCCCGCCATCGATCCCTTGTCAGAGCCAAGGTCCGAGGCTTCGTTGCGCCCACCTGGGATGACTGCGTCGCACACCTCGCCACCGTCATCCGCCGTGCAGTGCAGCGTGGGTCCGGCTGCTAGACCAACAGCCGTGAAGGGACTCATCCTCTCCGGTGGCGCCGGCACCAGACTCCGTCCGATCACCCACACCAGCGCCAAACAACTGGTGCCGGTCGCCAACAAGCCCAGCCTCTTCGACGGCATCGAGGACATGGTCGAAGCGGGCATCACCGAGATCGGCATCGTCATCGGCGAGACGGGTCCCGAGGTCCGCGACGCGGTCGGCGATGGTTCGGCGTTCGGTGCGAACGTGACCTACATCCCCCAGGACTCGCCCAGCGGTCTTGCACACTGTGTGCTGATCGCTCGCGACTTCCTCGGCGATGACAACTTCGTCATGTACTTGGGCGACAACATGTTGCAGCAGGGGCTGGCCACCTTCGTCGACCGTTTCCAGGCAGAGGTTCGCGCCGCCGACGCGCCGACACTCGACGGCCACACCGCGGCGCCGGTCGCGCAGATCCTGTTGTGCCCGGTGCCGGACCCACATCGCTTCGGCGTCGCGGAAGTCGACGACGACGGCCACGTGGTCCGACTGATCGAGAAGCCGGTCGACCCGCCGTCGAACCTGGCCCTCGTCGGTGTCTATCTGTTCACAAAGGCCATCCACGAGGCGGTTGCGGCCATCGAACCCTCGCCACGTGGCGAACTGGAAATCACCGACGCCATCCAGTGGTTGATCGACAGCGGTCTCCCGGTGCGCCACGATCTGCTCGAGGGATGGTGGCTCGATACCGGCAAGAAAGATCCGCTGCTCGAGGCCAACCGTCGGGTGCTCGACGACGTCACCGCTCGCATCGACGGCACGATCGATGAGGCCAGCGAAATCGACGGACGGGTCGTGATCGAGGCAGGCGCGGTGCTCGTCAACTCCCATGTGCGCGGTCCGGCGATCATCGGTGCCGGGACCACGCTGACCGACAGCTACGTCGGGCCGTACACCGCCGTCGCACCGGACTGCGAGATCGTGTCCAGCGAAATCGAGAATTCGGTGATCCTGGAGCGGGCGAAGATCCACGGTGTCCCGCGGCTGGTCGACTCGCTGATCGGCCGTGACGCACAGGTGCTGCGGTCGGGGCATCGACCCACCGCGACCAGGCTCATGGTGGGCGACGATTGCCTCATTGATCTCGAATGACCGAACCATCGACGTCGATCGGAACGACAAGGAACTGACATGGCAGAAATCGTTGAGAGCGACGTGATTGCGGGGGTTCACGTGGTGACCCCCCAGAAGTTCGGCGACGAACGCGGCTTCTTCGTCGAGACCTATCGGCGGCAGTGGTTCCCCTCGGGTCGCGAAATGATCCAGGCCAATCGGGGCGATCGTCGAGCGGGCTGCATCGTGGGGCTCCACTATCACCTGCACCAGGCGGACTACTGGTACGTGCCGTTTGGCCACGCCCGCGTCGTCCTGCACGATCTGCGCGCCGGCGGACCGACCGATGGCGCCACCCAGATGCTTGACCTCGGCGACATCGATGGCACCAACGAGCACCTCGGCGTGTACATCCCGCCGGGCGTCGCCCACGGCTTCAGCTCGGTGACCGACATGACCATCACCTACCTCGTCGACGGCTACTACAACCCCGCCGACGAGCTCGGTGTCGCCTGGGATGATCCTGAGATTGCGGCCGACTGGGGCATCGCGGAGCCGGTGTTGTCGGCCCGCGACGCCAACAATCCCAAGCGGTCCGCGCTGCCGGAGAACTTCCGACCGACCTGGCCGATGCGCACCTGATCGATGGCCCGCGACGTCCTGATCTCGGTGATCACACCGGTGTACGACACCGACGAACACGTTCTACGCGAATGTGTGGGGTCGGTTCTCGACCAGAGCTACCAGCGTTGGGAGCTGTGTCTGGTCGACGACGGCTCGCCGGCGCCCCATGTGTGGCCGCTGCTGCAGTCCCTGGCCACCCTCGATCCGCGGATCCGCGTCGAGCGGAGGGAACACAACGGTGGGATCGTGGCGGCGTCGAATGATGCGCTGGCGATGGCCGAGGGCGAGGTCGTAGCGCTGCTCGATCACGATGATCTCCTGCACCGCGATGCCCTGCTCCGGGTGGCGATTGCGTACCGCGATCCTGAACTCGACTATCTGTACACCGACGAGGATCTGGTTGGGCGTGACGGGAAGCGGTTCGCTCCGTTCTGGAAGCCGGACTGGTCCCCAGAACGCTTCCGCTCCCAGATGTATGCGTGTCACCTCTCGGCCATTCGTCGATCGCTGGTCGACGAGGTCGGGCGATTTCGCGAGGGCTACGACGGGTCGCAGGACTGGGACCTCATCCTCCGCGTGACCGAGCAGGCCCGGGTGATCCGCCATCTTCCCGAAGTGCTCTACCACTGGCGGATCGTTCCGGGCTCAGTGCTCGCTGGCGAGGACGTGAAACCGTACGCCTATGAAGCGGGCCGACGCGCCGTGCAGGACCACTGCGATCGGGTTGGGATCGACGGCGTTGTCGAGGAGCTCGAACGGCGCGGCCACTTTCGGACCCGCCGCCGGGTCGATCCCACGACCCTGATCAGCGTGGTGATCCCCACCCGCGGTGATGTGACCGTTGCGGCGGGCCGCTCCCGATGTTGTGTCGTCGAGATCGTCGAGGACCTTGTTGGCGCTACCCATCATCGTGAGCTCGAGATCATCGTGGTGGCAGATTCGACCACCCCGCCTTCGGTGCTGTCGGACCTCCACGCAATCGGCGGAGATCGCCTCCGCATCGTGGACTTTGATCGCCCGTTCAACTTCTCCGAGAAATGCAACGTCGGAGCGCGGGCATCGAACGGCGACCTTGTGTTGTTCCTCAACGACGACACCGCAGTGCTCACACCGGACTGGCTCACCACGATGGCCGGGTTCCTCGCCGAGCCGGATGTGGGAGCGGTCGGGGCCACGCTGTTGTTCGAAGATGGTCGGCTGCAACACGGCGGACATCTGTTCCTGGGCGGCAACGTCGGCCATGTGATGTTCGGGATGCTGCCCACCGACGATCGTAACCGGGGAGCAGTGTGGCTCGATCGTGAGGTGGTCGGTGTCACCGCGGCGTGTCTCATGATGCGTCGGTCGCTCTTCGACGAACTCGGCGGATTCAACGAGGGGTTGGCCAACAACTACAACGACGTCGAGTTGTGCCTGCGAATCCGCGAGGCCGGCTACCGGATCGTGGTCACGCCACACGCTCGGCTCACCCACTTCGAGTCGGTCTCTCGTGACCCATCGGTCAGCCAGGGAGAACTCGATGCGCTCTCGGCCCGATGGTCATCCCAACTCGCGGCGGACCCCTACTACAGCCTCAACTACGGCACGTTCTCCGACGCCTACCCGGATCCGGTCAGCTACCCGGAGGTCCCCGATGGTCCCCGCCGGTTGGCCGCTGCGACCTGATCCGACAGGGCGGCCAATTGGTCGTTGACCTCGATGGAGAGGTCGGTAACGGCGTCGCGTACTGATGTCATTGCGGCGGACGTGGTGTCGACATCGGCCCGGGTGACGGTCGTTTCGAGGTCGGTCAATCGCTGTTCGATGGCGGTCAGGCGCTGGGAGATCGAGTCGAGTTGTCGTCCGAACCGCTCCGACGGAAGCTGCCGGTAGCGGGAACGGAGGCGGTTGACGGTGGGGCTCGGCACGATTGGAACAGTACCCGGACCCGGACGTGATGAACTGACGTCGTGCCCACCCACGACGTTCTCCTCATCTCGCGTACCGGCGGGGGCGGGTCACTTCGACGGGCAGTCGAGTCCCTTCGTGTCGCGGATGAGTCGCGGCTCGTCACGGTCCTGGTGACTGCGGCCCGCCCGCTGACGATCGACATCCCGAGCGGGGTCGACGCGGTGCGGTTCCTGCGGGGAACGTCGATCGGCGAGTTGGCCCACGGCACCGTGGTCGCGGGATTTGGACACGAGGTTGCTGTGTGGGCGGCGCTCCCGAACATGCTTGGCGAGCTACTCGACGATCTCCCGATGCTCGTGATGAACGATCGGTGCTGGGTCACCGGGTCGCTGAACGAGTTCGTCCTGGCTCCCAGCAGCGATGGCATCGCAGGCCTCGCTCGCCACGTCACGGGCCGGGTGGCTTCGGGAGGATGGATCCCGGAGGTGATGATGTCGGGGGTCAATGCTCTTGCCACCCTCGCCGTGTGGTCGGCTCATGCCCGGGCTCAGATCCGAGCGGGGTCAGCGTTGGGGGACCCGTGGTCGAACTACCCCGTGGCGGGTGGGGCCGTCACGACCGTGATCGATGGTCGCTTTCGACGGTCCCCCCACGCCGCCGCTGGCCCGTCGACTGATCTGGCCAACACGATTGCCCACAGCCAGGTTCGTCTCGTCGACCTGGGCACCGCGACACCCGAGGCGCCGTGGGCCTTCTTTCATCGCGGTTCAACGGCTGACTCGACGTCAGTGCGGCAGGAACTTCCGAATACGGGCTCGTCGAACCTGGCGGAGGTGAGAAAGTCGATCGCGGCGGGTCTTGCAGCCTTGGTCGATCCGGATGTGAGTTCGCCAACTGACCTACTCGGGTTCGGACTCGACGCGCCGTTGCGCGCTGCGGCGATCCGTATCGGTATCGCCGGGAGTGATCTGCCTCCTGATCCCTACATGGTCGGCGGGACCGCGCAGTTGGTCGCATGGCTGTCGACCGGCGGAAGCGCCACCGGAACGCAACGCTCCCGGTGGCTGGATGAGCTGTGGCGCGCACGGCCCGATCTCCGTTCGGTCTTTCCGTCGCCTCGGTGGCGTGATCGAGCGCAACTCGATCGATGGCAATGGGTCTCCGGTCTCGCTGAAGGGAACACGCCGCTGGTCGTGCTCCCAGATCTCCCGGGACGTCCGACTCTTGGTTCGAGCGCTCGCATCGATGGCGGTGTGACGATCGTCGGGTTTCTCGATGCTCAGCTCGGCTTGGGCGAAGCGGGACGGCGCCTACGCGATGGTCTCGCTGCGACCGACGTCCCGACGAACGCGCTTCGCTATGACCGCCACGCCTCGCGGCGAGCTTTGGGAGTGACCGTCGCTGACGGCACCACCACTGATCGACCGGATCGCCGTGTGATCGTGATGTCCGTTGCCCCGCCGTCAGTTCCACAGCTTCTCGATGATCTTGCCGATGAGCTGCATCCGGATCAGCGACTGGTCGGAGCGTTCTACTGGGAAACCGATCGACTGACTGAGGATGCGTTGATTGGAGTCCGGTCCGTGGATCGGATCTGGGCCGCCACCACGTTTCTCGTTGATGTGTTCTCACCGATAGCCGTCGGACCGGTCGAGCTCGTCCCGATCCCACTCGAGTTCCCGACGATCACGGATCGCGCTGGCGCCCGCCTCCGGTCCCGCTTCGACGATCGCTTCACGTTCCTGTTCTCGTTCGACATGTTGTCGGTTCCTCGTCGGAAGAATCCCGAGGGACTGATCGATGCCTATCGCCGGGCGTTCCCTCAGGAGAACGGTGCGACGCGGCTCGTGATCAAGACCATGAACGGCGACACGAATCCCGAGATGGTGCAGCGATGGTGGCATCTCTGCGGTGGTCGCAACGACATCGAGATTCGAGACGAAAACCTCTCCGCTCGCGCCCGACTCGAGCTCGTGGCGGCCGCGGACTGCTACGTCTCGCTCCATCGTTCGGAGGGATTGGGGTTGACGATGGCGGAAGCGATGTCTCAACGCGTTCCGGTGATCGCCACGGGGTACGGCGGAAACCTCGACTTCATGGACGAGTCCTGCGCGCTCCTCGTGCCGTACTCGACCATCGACGTCGGCGCTGGCTGCCCCTATCCGCCCGATGGCCGTTGGGCGGACCCGGACCTCGACATCGCGGCCGACATGATGACCCGAGTGGCATCGGACCCGTCGGCACGCTCCCGGCTGGTCGCAGCAGCCGAAGCGTCGCTGGCGCGGTTTGCGGTGCCGAATGTTGCGCCATTGATCCGCCGCGCCGCCATCCGGGCGCTCGAACAATGAGGCATCTTGGCCGGGTCGGGTGATGCGGTGACGAATTGGACCCCTGCTAGGTTTTCCGCCCGTACCTGACATGAGCAACACCACCCTCACAGAGATCGTTCACAGCACCGATCTCATCAAGAACCTGACCCTGCGAGAGCTCAGGGGCAAGTACCGATCATCGGTACTGGGGTGGCTCTGGTCGTTGCTGAACCCGCTGTCGACGATCCTGACCTATTGGTTCGTCTTCGGATTGATCCTGCAGTTGCCCGCCACCGTCGGCACCGAGACCGGCCTCGACAACTTCCCCGTCTATCTGATGTGCGGCCTTTTCCCGTGGGCGTTTTTCAGCTCATGTGTCAACGGCTCGATGGGTGTGATCGTCGGGAACGCAGCCCTGATCAAGAAGGTGTACTTCCCGCGGGCGGTCCTTCCCCTGAGCTACGTGTTGAGCATCCTGGTGAACTTCTGCATTGAGATGACGGTACTGATCGTCCTCTTGGCGTTGTTCGGGGTCAATGCGCTGGTGGTGCTGCCGTGGCTGTTGATCCTCATGATCATGCTCGTCATCTTCACCCTGGGCATCTCGATGGCGGTCTCCGTACTGAACGCCTACCTCCGCGATCTCCAACATCTGATCGGGAGTGTCCTGTTGCAGGTGATGTTCTACCTGAACCCGATCGTCTATCGGATCACTGATGTGCCCCAGAACGTCAACCTGCTCGGATTTTCGGTTCCGCTGCGGGCCATCTATCTCAAGAACCCGATGGCTCGCTTTGTGATGGCCTTTCGCCGGGTGCTCTACGACGGTGCCGCCCCGCCCCTCAAGGATTTTGCGTTTCTCGGGGCCGCCTCCGTGGCGTCCATTGTTCTGGGCTGGATGCTGTTCTCGAGGTTGGAATGGCGAATGGCGGAGGAACTATGAGCGATGACGACATCGTCATCCGGGTGGACAACGTCTCAAAACGCTTCCGCCTCTACCACGAGCTGAATCGTTCACTGAAGGCCACGGTGTTCCGTCAGGGGCGCGCCAAGTACGAGGAGTTCTGGGCCCTGCAGAACGTGTCGTTCGAAGTCCCCCGCGGGACGACCTACGGGCTGATCGGACAGAACGGATCGGGAAAGTCGACGCTGCTCAAGTGCATCGCCAAGATCCTCCGACCCGACGGTGGCACCATCACCGTTGACGGCAAGATCTCGGCGCTGCTGGAGCTGGGTGCAGGGTTTCATCCGGAACTGTCGGGTCGCGACAACGTCTTCCTCAATGCGGCGATTCTCGGGCTCAGCGAAAAGGATGTGAAGAAGAGTTTCGACAACATCGTCGAGTTCGCTGGACTCGAGCAGTTCATCGATACGCCAGTGAAGAACTACTCATCGGGTATGTATGTCCGCCTCGGATTCAGCGTGGCCATCAATGTCGATCCTGACATTTTGTTGGTCGACGAAGTCTTGGCGGTCGGTGATGAAACGTTTCAGCGCAAGTGTTCGGAAAAGTTCGCGCAGTTCCGCGCCGAAGGGAAAACCGTCGTCCTGGTCAGCCACGGAATGGGCTCGATGCGCATGCTGTGTACCGAGGTCGCGTTATTGGAGCACGGACGAATGCTCACGAAGGGCGAACCGGACGACGTCATCCAGGAATATCTGGGTGATGTCGTCGAGGAGCGCGATCCCGACGGTGAGTTCGGTCAACGTTGGGGAAGCGGCGAAGCAACGATCGAGTCAGTCGAGTTCTTCGCAAATGGAAAGCCCGTCGGAAGTCATGCCAACTGCGGCGATCGCCTCGTGGCGCGACTCCATCTGCGTGCCAACGAACGACTGAACCACCCCGTGGTCGGCGTCGTGGTGACCACCATGGAGGGGGTCCACGTGAACGGAACCAACACCCGTCTGGGCTCAGTTGATCTCGGCATTGTCGAACCGGGTCAGTTCACCATCGATTGGGAGGTACCACGACTGGACATCCTCCGCGGGGTGTACCTGCTGAGCGTCGCGGTCACCGACGAAACCACGCTCGGGCACTACGACTATCGACAACGATCATTCCCATTCACGGTCGAGATCGGCGATGCCCTGTTTGAAGAGGGCGTCATGACCCTGAGAAGTAGCTGGAGCGTCATCGATGTCTGATCCTGGAGTGCAATCGTCCGACCCGCACCGCCGCACGGAACAGCTCATCGCCGAGATCCGCGGGAAGGTCGCGCAGCGACTTGCCACGGGTCGCTACAGCGAAGAGACCGCCGCTGGCTTGGCGGCTGAGCCGGGCTATCTCCGCCGACTTCAACCAGCTCGCGGTGAGTTGTCCTTCGAGTTCGAGCGGGCGTTGGCCGACATTCGGCAGGCGATTCACTTCCGCCCCTTCAGCCGCGCGACCACGTCTCGAGTGCCGGGATTGAGTTTCGCACGGCGAGCACTGCGCAAGCTGACGGCTCCCGACTTCGAGAACGTCTACCGGCAATTGGATCAGCCCTTGCGACGCCTACACGACGCCGCGTCGCTGTTGCAGCAGCAGATCGACGCGATCGAACCGCCGCTGGTCGCGGCGGCCGCGGATCGTCAGACCCAGATCGATGACGCGCTGGTGGAGCTCCGACGAGCAGAGTCGTTGTTGCGGTCCCGAGCCCATTGGGCTGATGAGCCGCTCGGGTTCTCGTACCGCGCGTTTGAGGATCGTTTTCGCGGCTCGGAAACCGAGATCCGTGATCGATCCCGGGATCTGATGCCCGAATTCGTAGAGCTGGCGCCGGTCGTCGATCTCGGATCCGGTCGGGGCGAGATCCTCGATCTCCTGCGCGAACAGGAGATCGAATGCCTTGGTGTCGAGATCGATCGTGAGATGGTCGAGCTGTGCATCTCCCGTGGTCATACCGTCATTCATGATGACGTCATCGCCTACCTGGAACGGACTGCGCACGGATCCCTCGGAGCCGTCGTCAGCTTCCAAGTGATCGAACACCTGAGCATCTCGCAGGCTGCCGCCATGATCCGCTTGGCGTTCGATGTCCTGCGACCGGGCGGACTTCTGATGGTCGAGACGCTGAATCCGCGCTCCCTCGGCATCTTTTCGGGTGCGCTCTATTTGGACCCGACCCACCTCAAGCCGGTCCACCCGGACTATCTCGACTTTCTCGCCCACGATGCCGGGTTCTCTGAGGTCGAGATCCGTGGACGATCCTTCGCCCCAAAGGCTGCGCTCATCGACCTGGATGTCGTAGATGATCCGGGCATCCGACGGAACTTCGAACAGTTGAACAGCATCCTGTTCGCCCCCGCCGACTACCTGCTCGTCGCTCGAAAGTAGCGCGAGATGAAGATCTCGCAGGTCTCGAATTCCTTCGTTCCGCACGACGCGATCTCGAATGACATTCGGGGCATCCGGTCGTTGTTGTTCGACATCGGCGAGAACCACATCGTAAGCAACAGTGTCACTCCGGAGTTGTTGGGCGAGGTGCTGACGAGTGCCGCCTACGACGTGCACTTCGGTGGTGTCGGCAGTCACGACGATCTGTTGCTCCACCATCATTCGATCGGCAACGGTCCGCTGCACAACTGGCTGATGCGCCGCCACGAGCGACTCGTGATCAAATATCACAACATCACGCCCGCGAAGTACTTCGTCGATGATGCGCCGATTGTTGCCCTCCAACTCGACGAGGGTCGGCGCGAGCTGAACGAACTGGTCGGCCGCTCCGTCGGGGCGATTGCGGACTCGGAGTACAACCGCGCTGAGCTTGTTGCGCTGGGCATGGACCCGTCCGTCGTGAAGGTGGTGCCGCCGTTTCTCGATCCCGGACTGTTCATTGGATCGCCGCCATATCGTGCGGAGAATCGTGCGCCCCGCCTGCTCTACGTCGGGCAGCTCTTCCCTCACAAGCGGGTTGAACTACTTGTTGCGGTGTACGCCCTGATCGTCACCCACATCGACCCGACCGTGACGCTCGACATCGTCGGCCCGACGCGACTGGGTGTCTTCGGTTCGGTGATCAAGTCGCTCCGTCGCCGCTTCGCCACCCCGGGAGTCACGTTTCACGATCGATTGAGTGCCGATGAACTCTCGTCACTCTTCGACCAGGCGTCGATGTGCGTGACGCTGAGCGAGCACGAAGGGTTCTGCGTGCCAGCCGTCGAGTCGATGGTGCGAGGAGTGCCGTTCTTGTGTCGAGACATCGCCGCGCTCCCTGGCACCGTCGGAACGGGCGGAATCGTCGTGCCCGAGGATCTCGGCGCCTTCGAGTTGGCCGAAGTCATTGCCGCTGTGCTCGCCGATGCCGGACTCCGCCAGGGGTGGTCGGACGCCGGATCGCTCTGGGCGCAGCGTTACACGGCGGCCAATAACAACGTGGCGTTCCTCGAAGCGCTCAGCGAGTTCATCTGATGCGGTTG
The DNA here is from genome assembly GCA_038245795.1 of Acidimicrobiales bacterium. GTDB lineage: Bacteria > Actinomycetota > Acidimicrobiia > Acidimicrobiales > Microtrichaceae > JBBRSC01. The sequence continues at coordinate 3,839 of JBBRSC010000058.1, read as the reverse complement.
CTCTTCGTGGTGCAGCGCTATGGCTCGGAGATCGTCGGCGGTTCTGAACGCTGCTGTCTGGAATTCGCCGAACGCCTCGCTGATCGTGGCCACGACGTCCACGTGGCCACCAGCTGTGCGCTCGGCTATGACACGTGGGCCAACCGCTTTCCACCCGGCCCAGCCGATCTCAACGGAGTGAGGGTGCATCGCTTCGAGACGCCGGCACCACGAGACAACGATGCCTTCGGTCGGTTCAACGACACGATGATCAACGGCGGGTCCGAGCCGTCGACGGCGGCCGGCGAGCTGTGGAATCAGTTGTTCGGTCCGAACCTGGTCGGGTTCGGATCATGGCTGCAGCACAACGCTGCCCGCTTCGATGTGGTGATTCCCTTCACTTATTTGTATCGCCCTGCGTACCAGGCGCTGAAGATCTGTCGAGGCATCACCCCGTCCCTTTTCCATCCGCTTGTTCACAACGAGGGCTACCTCGGTGTGGCCATTTTCGATCAGATGTTCCGTTGGCCCACAGCATTCGCGCTCAACGTCGAGGAGGAGGCGGAACTGATCGACCGTCGATTTGGCCCCGGGACCATCTCCCCGTCCAACAGCGAGGTCATCGGCATCGGGACCGAGTTGCCGCCGACGAGCAACGCGGCAAGGTTTCGAGAGCGATTCCACTTGGGCGACGAGGCCTACGTTCTATACGTCGGCCGGATCGACCCTGACAAGGGGGTCGGCGAACTCGTCGAGGCTCACGCCCGGTACTCCGCTGGCGCCGATTGTCCGGCCCGACTGGTGTTCGTTGGGGAACGCGTTGACACGTCACCAGATCTCGGCGACGCCCTCGTTACGGGCTTTCTGGATCGCGACCTGATTGACAGCGCCATGGCGGGAATGACGGCGCTGGTGCAATCGTCACACAACGAGAGCTTCTCGATGGTGCTGGTCGAGGCATGGGGTCACCGTCGACCAGCGATTGTCCAGGGCGGCTGCGACGTGCTGGCGGGACAGGCGCGACGGAGCGGCGGGGCGGTCGTGTACCGCAACCCGGAGGAGTACGCAGCCGCCCTGTCGTTGCTGATCGATGATCGGGACATAGCTGATCGGATGGGTGATGCGGGCCATCACTATGTGGTCGAGCGATATGAGTGGAGCGGCGTGATCGAACGGTATGAAGGCCTCCTCGATCGGGTCCGTGGCGAGAACCGACCTGCCCATGGACAGGTGCAACCCGCGCCGACCGGGTATGTGATGCTGGAGAGATGAAGATCTTTGTGACGGGAGGGGCCGGGTTCATCGGCTCCAACTTCGCCCACCATCTCCTGGCGACCTCCGATGACGAGGTCACGGTCTTCGACTCGCTGACCTATGCGGGAAACCTCGAGAACCTGGCAGACATCGCCGAAGATCCGCGTCTCGCCTTCGTGGAAGGCGACATCTGCGACCGCGGTGCAGTGCTCGCCGCGCTCGATGGTCACGATGCGGTCGTCCATTTCGCGGCGGAGAGCCATGTCGATCGATCGTTGCTCGATCCAGATGTCTTCATCCGCACGAATTGTGGCGGCACCAACGTCATGTGCGACATCGCCGCCCAGGTCGGAGTGGAACGTTTCGTGCACATCTCAACCGACGAGGTCTATGGGTCCATCGACGTGGGCTCGTTCGTCGAGACCGACGCACTGCACGCCCGATCGCCCTATTCGGCGGCAAAGGCCGGCTCCGACCTGATCGCCGTCGCGTATCACGAGACCTACCAACTCCCCGTCATCATCACCCGATCCTCGAACCAGTTCGGCCCGTATCAGTTCCCCGAAAAGCTCATCCCGTTTTTCGTGACGACGCTGTTGGAGGGCGGGCGCGTCCCCCTCTACGGAGACGGCCTCAACGTGCGGGACTGGTTGTTCGTCGAGGACAACTGCCGCGGCGTGGATCTGGTGCTCCGTGCCGGCGAGGTCGGCCAGATCTACAACATCGGCGCTGGGAACGAGCGCACGAATCGCGAGATCACCGACGTGATCCTGGCGACGTTGGGACGCGACGACAGCGCCGTTGACTACGTCGAAGATCGCGCGGGGCACGATCGCCGCTACTCGATTGCCGTCGACAAGATCACGGCGCTCGGATGGAAACCGCAGCTCTCCTTTGATGACGCGATCGCCGCCACGATTGCTTGGTACGTCGATCATCAGCAGTGGTGGGCGCCCCTCCGCTCTCGAATTCAGAATCGGTAGATCGGCATGAGAATCATGATCACCGGCGCCAAAGGCCAGCTCGGAACCGAACTGACTGCCGCTCTCGACGGCACGCACCACGATGTGTTGGGCGTCGACCTCGACCATGGACGCAACACGCTCGATATCACCGAACGCGATCTCACTGTCGGTGCGATCTGTGAATGGCGACCAGACCTCATCCTGCACGGAGCGGCTTTCACGGCGGTCGATCGCTGCGAGACCGAACCCGAGACGGCGTACCTCGTGAACGCTCTGGCAACGCGTTCCATCGCTGACGGTGCCCGCCGGGTCGGTGCGCACGTGGTCTATGTGAGCACCGACTATGTCTTCGACGGCACCAAGGAGTCTCCGTACGTTGAGTGGGATCTGCCATGTCCGCGCTCGATATACGGGGCGTCGAAACTCGGAGGCGAGATGGAGATCGATGCGGGTTGGACCATTGCTCGTACCTCGTGGGTGTGTAGCGCCCACGGCGCCAACATGGTCAAGACGGTTCTGGGACTGGCCGGGGGGACCGGTCCGTTGTCCTTCGTCGATGATCAGATCGGTCATCCCACCTTCGCGGACGACCTCGCAGCCATGGTGTTGAAGCTCGGCATCGGCCGAATGCCCGGCGTGTTCCATGTGACCAATCAGGGATCGGTGAGTTGGTACGAGTTCGTGCGGGAGATTCTTCTGGCGGCTGGCGGCGACCCCGAGCGTGTTCGGGCCATCACTACCGCTGAGCTCACTCCGCCACGCCCGGCCCGTCGCCCGGCCAACTCGGTGCTCGACAATTTTGCGCTCCGTTCCAGCGGGCTCGGTGAGCTCGATGATTTCCGGATTCCGCTGCGCCGCTGCGTCGATCAGCTCACTGGCTGAGCAGACTGCGCATTTTGGCTCGGATGGCTCGCAGCCCGCGATCGAGCAGGGCTCCGGGGGTCGGGCGCTTCCCTTCGAGCGACAGAATCCGCATGCGCAGCTGGTGGATGAGCACTTCGAGCTCTTTGTTCTTGGCCCTGAGCTCGCCCAGCTCCCTGGTGGTCATGACCACCTGGTCGCGAGCCAGCCACAGCTCTTTCTGCACGTCGCTGCTCGCGACGTCGTCGGGGTCATCCATGACCCAACGGTATCCGCCGTGCGCCGAGCGGGTGGACGTGGCCGTTAGGTTGTGCCCATGTCCTTGCGCTTCGTGATCATCGGGGGAGGTCCGGCGGGCACGCAAGCGGCCACCCACGCCGCCCGCCTCGGCGCAGAGGTGACCGTGATCGAGCGCGACATCATCGGTGGCGCAGCCCACCTCTGGGATTGCGTTCCATCGAAGGCGATGATCGCAACCGGGGCGGCCTTCGGGGGGATTGCTGACGCCGCTGGCATGGGCCTGACCGCCGACGCCGCAACGGTGGATCTCGAGTCGCTCCGCCGACGGATCTCCGGAATCGTCGACCGTCTGGCAACCTCGACCCGCGAGCTGCTGGTGAGCCAGGGTGTGCGACTGATTGCGGGCTCGGGCCGCCTCGCTGATGCAAATACCGTGATTGCCGAGACGGCCGACGGTGCCACCGAGGAAATTCCGGCTGACGCGATCCTCGTGTCAACGGGGAGTCGTCCCAGGATCCCCGACTTCGCCATTCCCGATGG